>NZ_CP048433.1:1821163-2124690 GCF_010509075.1 Collinsella aerofaciens ATCC 25986 | reverse complement strand
GCCGGCGGTGGCGACGACGTTCTCCTTGGCGACAAGGCCCGAGACGGACAGCGCTGTTGCCTGCCAGGTGCTAAAGCCAAGCGGGGCGAAGATCCAGGAGACCAGGTTGCCGAGCATGGCAAGCACGGAGTAGTCCATGAACTCCTCGGAGATGCCGTCCATCGCGGGCAGGTAGCCAAAGGAACCGTTGTAGCTACCAAAGTTGGACAGGAACCAAACCACGACAGTGGACGCGAAGATGACCGTGCCGGCCTTCTTGATAAAGGCCCAGCAGCGCTCCCACACGTGCAGCGCCCAAGAGCGGATTGCCGGGAAGTGGTAGGCAGGAAGCTCCATGACGAACGGCGTCGGGCGACCGGCGAAGAGCTTGGTCTTCTTGAGCATCAGACCCGAGCCGATGACGGCGAAAACGCCCAGGAAGTAGAAGAGCGGGCTGATCCACGCGGCGGTGGTGGAAGAATCGCCGATGATGGAACCCATGAGCAGGGCGATGATCGGCAGCTTGGCGCCACAGGGGATGAACGTGGTGGTCATGACCGTCATGCGGCGGTCCTTCTCGTTCTCGATGGTCTTGGTGGCCATGACGCCGGGAACGCCGCAGCCCGAGGTCACGAGCATGGGGATAAAGGACTTACCGGACAGGCCAAAGCGGCGGAACACGCGATCCATGATGAAGGCGACGCGGGCCATATAGCCGCAGTCCTCCAGGAAGGACAGCATCACAAAGAGCAGGAACATCTGCGGCACAAAGCCGAAGATGGCACCCAGGCCGGCGACGATGCCGTCGCAGACCAGCGAATCGACCAGGCCACCGTCCTCGGTGCCGCCCGCCACAAGGGCGTCGTGCACCACGGTGGTGATACCCGGGACATAGGGGCCGTACTGCGCCGGGTCGACCGAGTCGGCATCGTCGCCCGCAGCCTCGACGGCTGCATCGTAGGCGTCGCGGCCCTGACCGAGCACATACCAGCCGTCGGTGCCAAAGAGCTGGTCGTTGGTGAAGTCGGTCACCGTGCCGCCCAGGGTGGAAACGGCGATGTAGTACACGCAGAACATGATGACCACAAAGATCGGCAGGCCCAGGATACGGTTGGTAACCACGCGGTCGATCTTCTCGGAGGTGCTCATCTTAGCCGGAGCCTTGGTCATGCACTCATCGATGATGTGCGCGATGACGCCATAGCGCTCACCGGTGATGATGGACTCGGCATCGTCGTCGCAGTCCTGCTCGCACTGGGCGACCAGCTCCTCCACGCGAGCGGCCTTCTCCTTGGTGAGGTTGATGAGCTTGCAGGCGTCTGCATCACGCTCGAACAGCTTGACGGCGTAATAGCGACGCTTGTTAGCGGGAACGCTCGCCGGCAGGTTGTTCTCGATGTGGTCCAGAACGTCCTCGATGGAGGAGTCGAACTTGTGCTCCGGCACCTGGCCCTTAGAAGCAGCGGACTTCTTAACCTGCTCGAACAGCTCCTTGATACCCTTGTTCTTAAGGGCCGAGATCATCATGACCGGGCAGCCGAGCTTCTTGGAGAGCTTGTCCGTGTCGATCTTGTCGCCGTTCTTCTCGACCAGGTCGGCCATGTTGAGGGCAACGACCACGGGCAGGCCGGTCTCGATAACCTGAAGCGCCAGATACAGGTTGCGCTCGAGGTTGGTGGCGTCGACAACCTGGACGACAACATCGGGCTCGCCGCTCATGAGGTAATCGCGCGAGCATTGCTCCTCGGGGCTGTAGGGGGAAAGCGAGTAGATGCCAGGGAGGTCCGTGATGGTAACGTTCTTGTCGCTTAGGAGCTTGGCTTCCTTTTTCTCAACCGTGACGCCGGGCCAGTTGCCAACGTAGCCGTTGGCGCCGGTAATCAGGTTGAAAAGCGTGGTCTTGCCGCAGTTGGGGTTACCCGCCAGCGCGACATGGATCTGAGAATCCGCCATTCAATCCTTCTTCCTTGTGTGCCTGCGCTGCTTTCTCCGCGCAGGCTGGATAATGTGCTTCAAAGATGCTGCATTAAGTTAGAAAAACCTAACTTTATCTGCAGAAATATGCGCCGCGAGTCCTTACTGAACCTCGACGACGGCGGCCTCCTCCTTGCGGATGGAAAGCTCGTAGCCGCGCACGTTGATCTCGACCGGATCACCGAGCGGTGCAACCTTCACGACCTTGAACGAAGTGCCCTTGATGAGCCCCAGGTCCATAAGGTGGCGGCGAAGCGCACCCTCACCGTGAAGCTTGACGATGGTGGAACTCTCGCCCACCTTAACGTCACCCAACGTCTTCATCCTCTTGTCCCCCTTTCGGTTTTTATGAAATGCTGCAGACTAACCGACGGTCATGATGTGCATGGCAACCTTGGAATCGATACCAAAGCGTGCGCCCAGCACCGTAACGATGATATTGGCGCCGCTCGAGCTCACCACGTGGATTTCGCTGCCCTCGACAAAGCCGAGGTCCTTGAGGTGGTGCTTCATGTCCTCATTGCCCTTTACACGAGACACGCGCACGGTTTCGCCCGCTTTTACCATCGAAAGCGGCATTGCCGGCATCTGCGGTCCGCAAGACATGAGTGGCTCCTAACGTCAGTTCGTCCTTCACATCGACATGGTAAAAGTTAGCCACATCTATGTTCGCTTTAGTAAACTAACACGTGGTTAACTTTTTGGAAAGGGTCCCCATTCAGATTTCGAAAAAGTTTCCTATACGAAACAAAAGGGCGCGGCAAAGGACCATCCTTTACCACGCCCTGTCATGCTTAAAGCGAGAGATTTCTGATCGATGTGACACAGGAGGCCTCATCTACGCCCGAAACGCGGAACACGACGTCTTCGCCACATTCGCCGCAGAGTGCCATGAGCCCTATAACGTCGCGGCCATCGGTGTAGCGGTCACCAATCGAAACCGACACGTCACTACGGTGCTTGGCAATGATGTCATAGAGCAGCGCAACCGGGCGGGCATGTAATCCCAACGGATCTTTAATCGTCTTTGTAAACTCGACCATGTCCCCTCCCGCGACATCGCACATCGGCCGGCAAACCCAGCCATGTGGTAGTTATTGTACGTTACCGGCGCACCCCCGTCCCATAAAAAACGAGGGAAGGCACGCGTCCTTCCCTCGTTGTGGGCATTATGTAGCCGCTCGCCTACATCAGGCGCAGGCTGACGTCCTTGAGCTGGGCGCCGGAAACGGCACTCGGGGCGCCCGACATAAGGTCGGAGCCGCTGGCCGTCTTGGGGAACGCCATGACGTCGCGGATGGAGTCGGAACCGGTGAGCAGCATGCACACGCGGTCCAGGCCCAGAGCGAAACCGCCCATCGGGGGCGCACCAAACTTGAGGGCCTCCATGAGGAAGCCGAACTGAGACTCGGCACGCTCCTCGGTAAAGCCCAGGAGCTTGAGCATGGACATCTGCATCTCGGCGTTGTGGATACGCATACCGCCGCCGCCGGCCTCAAAGCCGTCCATGACAAAGTCGTAGGTGCAAGAACCGGCTGCCAACGGGTCGGCCTCGATCTTGGCGATGTCGGTCTCGGTCGGCAGGGTAAAGGGCTGGTGCTCGGCAGCATAGGCCTTGCGATCCTCGTCCCAGTGGAACAGCGGGAAGTTGACGACCCACAGGAAGTCGTGGCCCTCGCGCTTGATCTCGAGCGCATTGGCCATGTGCGAACGCATGCCGCCCAGGATCTCGTCGGAGAGCAAGCGCGGGCCGGCGGCGAACATCACAAGGTCGCCGGGCTCGACATCCATGCGCTCGCGCAGAGCCGCCATCTCCTCGTCCGAGAAGAACTTGACGATGGGGCTGTTGATAGAGCCGTCCTCGCGGAAAGCAATCCAGGCCAGGCCCTTGGCGCCAAACGTGGAGGCCACGCCGGCAAGCTTATCGATCTTGGCACGTGCCCAGGCACCGGCGCCCTTGGCGTTGATGGCCTTGACGACAGAGCCCTCCTCGTTTGCGGCAGTCGCAAAGACCTTGAACTTGGAGTTGGCGAAGATGTCGGTCAGGTCGACCAGGTGCATGCCATAGCGGGTATCGGGCTTGTCGGAGCCATAGGTGTCCATGGCCTCCCAGTAGTCCATACGACGCAGCGGCGTGGGCATCTCGACGCCCATGCGGCCGAAGGCGTCGGCCAGGACCTCCTCGAGCGCGCTCATGACATCGTTCTGGTCCACGAAGGACATCTCGATATCGACCTGGGTGAACTCGGGCTGACGGTCGGCACGCAGGTCCTCGTCGCGGAAGCACTTGGCAACCTGGTAGTAGCGCTCGACGCCACCGACCATGAGCAGCTGCTTCAGGAGCTGCGGGGACTGCGGCAGCGCGTAGAAGTTGCCCGGCTGAATACGGCTGGGAACGATGAAGTCGCGGGCGCCCTCGGGCGTGGACTTAAACAGGGAGGGCGTCTCGACCTCCATGAACTCACGGTTGTGCAGCGCCTCGCGAATGGCAAAGGTGAAGTCGGAGCGCAGCTTGAGGTTGGCCATCATCTCGGGACGGCGGAGGTCCAGATAGCGATAGCGCAGACGGGTGTCCTCGCTGGTCTCGATGCCGTCCTCGATCTGGAAAGGCGGGGTGACAGACGTGTTGAGCACCTCGGCGTGGTCGGTCAGGACCTCGATCTCGCCGGTCGCGAGCTTGGCGTTGGTGGTCTCCTCGCCACGGGAGCGCACGACGCCGTGGATCTTGATGGGCCACTCGGGACGCATAGTCTCGGCGATCTTAAAGGCGTCGCCGTCGGAGTGCTCGGGGTCGAAAGTGAGCTGCGTGATGCCCTCGCGGTCACGAAGGTCGCAGAAGATAAGGCCGCCGTGGTCGCGGCGACGACTCACCCAACCGGTGAGGGTGACCTCTTCGCCCACGTTCTCGCGGCGAAGCTCGCCGCAGGTACGGGTGTGCATGGAATGCTCGTCGATGGGACGGGTCTGGCTCATACCAGTGATCCTCCTTTATGGATCTGTGCCGCCCCGTGTCGTTCCGGGCGGCGTCGTACAGATTTGCCCAGCCTGCGTAAACCGCGCAGCCAGACATGGCGTTCTATCTTATCGCACCTGTGTCGATGTGCCGCGGAAAAGTGGCTCCTGCCCAAAGACTTGACGGAGACGAAACAATTGACGCACCGCGGCCGTCGCCAAGGCGCGCCACGTGCGACAATGTGCCCCAATACAACTGCACTCGGAAAGGCCCGTCATGACTGCACGGCTCATTGTTATGGATATCGACTCCACGCTCATCAACCAGGAGGTCATCGACCTGTTGGGCGAGGAGGCCGGCGTAGGCGAGCAAGTGGCGAAGATCACTGAGCGCGCCATGCGCGGCGAACTGGACTTTAAGCAGGCGCTCGAGGAGCGCGTGGGGCTGCTTGCCGGCTTGGACGAGAGTGTGTTCGAGCGTACCTTTGAGCGCGTGACGTTTACTCCTGGCGCGCTGGAGCTTGTGCGCTCAGCGCACAGCAAGGGCTGGAAGGTCGGCGTGGTAAGCGGCGGCTTCCATGAGGTGGCCGACAAGATCGTGGCCGCCGCGGGCATCGATTTTTGCCTGGCTAACCGCCTAGAGGTCGTGGACGGCAAGCTCACCGGTAAGCTGGCGGCAGACATCGTGACCAAGGAATCCAAGCTCATCCGGCTGCTGGATTGGGCAGTCGAGTGCGGTGTCGATATGGCCCACACCGTCGCGATCGGCGACGGGGCAAACGATATCCCTATGATTCAGACCGCGGGCACGGGCATCGCGTTTTGTGCCAAGCCCAAGACGCGCGAAGCCGCCCCGTTTGCCATCGACGAGCGCAACCTGATGCTCGCCATGGACATCATCCTGCGCGACTAGTCAGTTTGCCTCACAACTTCATCTAATCTGACATGTCAGATTTCCGAACAATTATGCTCTAATGTTCGGAAACAACCCTTCGCGTGCTAAACTTTTCTGCGTCGAAGGGAACTTATATGGACAAACGAGATCTTGAGCAATTGCTAAGTGACGTGGCAGACGGAAGCATTATGCCGGCCGATGCCCTCACGCGCATCCAGACGGCGCCAACCGCCGATCTGGGTTTTGCGCAGCTCGATCTTTCACGCGGGGTACGCCAGGGAGCCGGCGAGGTTGTCTACGGTGCCGGTAAAACCGCCGAGCAGATTGCCGCCATTATCGAGGCGCTGCGCGATGCCGGCCAGGAGCGCATCCTGGTCACGCGCCTGGACAGCGAAAAAGCGGCCCGTACCTCGGAGCTCCTCGACAACGGCATCGACCTGGGATATGTCCCGGACGCACAGCTCGCCCTCGTGGGCGGCAAGCCCTCCCCTACCGGCAACGGACGCATCGTCGTCGCCTGCGCCGGCACAAGCGACCTGCCCGTCGCCGAAGAGGCGGCACTGACGGCCGAGTTCTATGGCAACGAGGTCGACCGCCTCTACGACGTAGGTGTCGCCGGCCTGCACCGCCTGCTCGCACATGCCGAGGAACTTGCCCGGGCGCAGGTGGTCATCGCCATCGCCGGCATGGAGGGCGCGTTGGCGAGCGTTATCGGCGGTCTGGTGAGCTGTCCGGTCATCGCCGTTCCCACCAGCGTGGGCTACGGCGCAAATTTTGGTGGCGTAGCCGCGCTGCTCGCCATGCTCAACTCCTGCGCCAGCGGCGTTTCGGTCGTCAATATCGACAACGGCTTTGGTGCCGCCTACCAGGCAAGTCTTATCAATCATCTGAGCGCTGGCACGCCCCGCGCCCGTTAAGGAGCATTCCATGTCTAACCATCAGCATACGCTTATCATCGACGGGACCTCGGGCATCAGCGGCGATATGACCGTCGCGGCCCTGCTCGACCTGGGCGCCAGCGAGGAGCACCTGCGCGAACAGCTCGCTACGCTGCCGGTCGACGGCTTTACGATCGCCGTCACGCGTGCAAACAAGCATGGCATCGACGCCTGTGATTTTGACGTCCAGCTTGCAGAGGAGCTCGAGAACCACGACCACGATATGGCCTGGCTCTACGGCAACGAAGCAGCTGCCGAGCACACGCACGAGCACGAGCACCACCATCATGAGCACGACGAGCACGAACACGAGCACTGCCACGAGCATGACCATGAGGCCCATGGCCATGGCCACGAGGACCACCATCACGCCCATCACCATCACCACCGTTCTTTGGCGGACGTCACCGCCATCATCGACGGCTCACAGCTAAGCGATGGCGCCAAGCGTCGCGCCCTTGCCATTTTTTCCGTACTCGCTACTGCCGAGGCCAAGGCTCACGGCAAAACGCCCGACACCGTCATGTTCCACGAGGTAGGCGCCGTCGATTCCATCGTCGACGTCTGCTCTGTCGCCATCTGCCTCGATGACCTAGGTATTGAGGACATCGTGGTCGAGTCGCTTTCCGAGGGCCACGGCACCATCCGCTGCGCCCACGGCCTTATGCCCATCCCGGTGCCCGCCGTCATCAACCTATGCCAAGCAGGCAATATCGCTCTCACGCCCGCACCGGTCGCCGGCGAGCTCGTGACGCCCACGGGCGCCGCCATCGTCGCCGCACTGCGCACGTCCGAGCACCTGCCGGCCCGTTACCGCATCAAAGCCGTCGGCTGCGGCGCCGGCAAACGCCCCTACGAGGGTTGCTCCGGCACGCTCCGTTGTCTCCTCGTTGACGAGGACGCATAGCCATGGATGCCCGCAAGGCCAAAAGCCGCGCCGCGATCGTCGCGGCGTTCTCCGAGCTGCTACGCGAAGAGGACTACGGCAAGATCACCGTCGGCGACATCATCGCGCGCGCCCACGTAGGCCGCGCGACATTCTACGGCCTCTTTAAGAGCAAAGACGACCTACTGTCCGAGCTCGTGAGCGACATCTGCACCCACGCCCTCGACGACGATGGCACACCGCTCGACGACCCACTCGTGCAGGTCGAGCATATCCTCAACAACCTCTGGGAACGCCGTCAGGGCGTTCGAGCCCTCGTAGCCGGCGCCGGCTCCCGCGTCTTCGCCGACTGTCTCCGCAAGACCATCATGTCGCGCGCAGCCGAAACCGTCCCTACCGACCCAAACGGCCCCGCCGGCACCATGGACCGCAGCTTCCTACTACACCACATAGCCTCAAGCTTCGTAGGAATGGTCCAATGGTGGGCCTGGCACAACTTCCAAGCAGATAAGGCCGAAGTAGCCAAAGACTACCTATCAGCCATAAAACCCCTCTTCAACTAAGTAAGAGGCTCAACCTAAAGCATCGCCCCAACCCAGGCCGCCACGCATCCCAAAGTGCCACTCGCGCTTCAATGCCCCCCAACAGCAACAAGCCCCTCCCATCCAAATTCAGATATATATGTTGGGTTGCTTGTACGAACGCAACAAAGACCCCGCAGCCGTCCGCATGGGGTAACTTCCCAGCGCACTCCGCAGGACGCAAAAAGGCTCGCCGCACAAAGTGCGCAGCGAGCCTTTTTGCATGTCCGAGGACGCGCTGGGAAGTTACCCCATGCGGACGGCGAACAACTATGTAGTCTTGGACTAGAACATGCCCAAGAAACCGTGCACAAACAGTGCGGCCAGAGCGGCACCGACAAACGGAGCAATGCCAGGAACGAGCAGGCCGTACTTCCAGTTGTTGTCGGCCTTGTTCTTGATCGGCAGCACCTGATAGGCCATGCGAGGACCAAGGTCACGAGCCTGGTTCATGGCGAAGCCGGTGATGCCGCCCATGCCCATGCCAACAGCCCAAACGATCAGACCGACGCAGATAGCGAGCATCAGGACGTTCTCGCCAGCACGGTTAGCAGCAGCAAGGATGGCGCTGATGAACACAAAGGTGCAGATAGCCTCGCAGAAGAAATTACGGGCATAGTTCGTACCCTCGGTGGTGGGGTTGGTCGAGAAGATGTTGCGCTGGGCAATGGGATCGATGACACCATCGGAAGCCTTGAACTCATCGGCATACATCAACCATGCGATCACGGCACCCGCAAAGCCGCCGAGCATATCGGCAATCATGAAGGGGATGCAGCTGCTCCACGGCACCAGACCGACGATGCACTGGGCAAGCACCATAGCCGGGTTCATGCACACGGCGCCACCAAAGACAAACAGGCAGACCGAGATGCCAAAAGACCAAGTGGTGATGGCAAACATATGGCCGGAGCCCTGATACTTGGTACCCTTAAGCACGGTATCGCAGTGCACGCCCACGCCAAAGATGATCATGAGGGCCGTTGCGCCGAATTCGCAGAGGAGTTTGGTAAGCATAAAACCTTATCTTTCTTGTCGGTTATAAACGATTCGTTTAGGCCGCGTACTAGTGCTGTGCGACGACAACGCCCAGGCCATCGGGAATGACGGCCACCTTGGCATCGGCACCCTTCATCTCAAAGGCGAGCTTGAGCGCCTCATCGAGGGTGTTGACCGGCGTCATGTGCATATCCTTGATCATCTGGTGATCGCACAGGTCGGTGACCATGATCACAGGGTGATGCGCCAGGATGCGGGCAAAGATCTGGCTCGTCCACTGGTCGGGCAGGGTCTCGTCCTTAGGACGGTCGATGCAGGCACGCTCAAACTCCGCCGGGTCGTTGTCGGCGATGTTGTGATAGAAGCCCTCGCCACCGTGGCCGTCGGCACAACCGGCGACGTCGATGATCACGCCGCCCTCGGGAAGCGTGGCCTCGGCAGAGCACATGCCCTTCACGGCCTGATAGATGTTCTGGTCGAGCGGGTAGCCGCCGTTGGTGGTGATGGCGATCTCGCACTCGACGGGCTCAACGCCGGCAAGGCTCTTCACGAACTCGCAGCCAGCCTCGTGTGCCTTATGGATGTCGCCTGCAAAGGAGCCGATAACCTCATGCTTGCCGTTGAGCACCACGTTAAGCACAAAGGCAAGGTGAGCCATCTCGGCAGCGGCAAACATGTCCTCGCTCACGTGGTTGTGGCACAGGTTGCCGGCACGCGAATGGGAATCGTTCACAAACTGACCGTTGTGGTTGTACATGATGGTCTTGTAGCTGGCGATGCCAGGCAAAACGGACTTGCGGCTACCAGAGAAACCGGCAAAGAAGTGCGGCTCAATAAAGCCCTCGGCAAGCAGCAGATCACAATCGGCGGCAATCTTGTTGATGATGCACTCGCCACCAGAAGGCAGGGTGCCAATCTTTTTCATCATGCTGTCGTCAGTCGCGACGTGCATAACGATTTCCTCGTTGGCAACGATCTCCTCGCCATACTTGTTGACGAGTTCCTCGTGCGTCGACGGACGGTGCATACCCGTAGCAACCAAAATACGCACTCGAGCCTCGGGCGCAGCGGAATGGATGTGATGCAGCAGAATAGGCATCGTCACACGCGAGGGAACGGGACGCGTATGATCGGAGCTAATGATGACGATATCCTTCTTGCCAGCACAAAGCTCCTCGAGCGAAGGCGAGCCATAAGGGTTGGCAAGTGACTCCTCTACCAGCTCTTCCTGCGATTTTGTAGTCTTAAACTCGTTTTGATGACCTTCCATCACACCCGCGAAATTCTTATCCTCGAGCTCCAGATGCAACGTCTTGTGGTCAAACGGTAGTTCACATTCAAACAATGACGAGCGCCCTCTTCCTTTCAACTGACACACTAGATTAACCGTTGGAAGGATACGCCGCTCACCGAAAAACACCACCGTCCACCGACTCATTAACACAACGTTCATATTTGACCCACAACAAAATGGCCGCGATCCCAAACGGGACCGCGGCCGCTACAGTCGTAAGGCGAGAAGCACCACATGCATCTCAATCCCGATCGATAAGGCGCGCGGCGCGAAGCGCCAAACGCGCCGCCGGGACAGACCCCATCCAAAACGCGCGAAGCGCGCCATTATTCCCCCAGCCAGTAATCCGCCGAAGACCGGACATCGCAGGGTCCGCCATCAGTTTTCTTTTAGGCACACTCCGCAGGACGCAAGAAGCCCTCGCCGCACGAAGTGCGCAGCGAGGGCTTCTTGCATGTCCGAGGACGTGCCTAAAAGAAAACTAATGGCGGGCCCGGACGACTACAAGGCTATCGATTACCCCGTGTTCTGCAAACCTGCCGAGACGCCGGTCACAGTCGAAAGAATCAGGCTCATGTACTCGGCCTTCTTCTCCTCGGCCATCTCGTCCTGGTTCATACGCACCTCGCGAAGGGCGCGGACCTGGGCGATGGACAGGGCGTCGACGTAGGGGTTACGTACACGGACGGCGCAGCCGAGCACGCGACGGCGCTGCAGCGGCCACTCGTCACCGACGATGGCAAGGACCCACTTACGCGTGAGCTGCATCTCGGTAAAGACCTTCTCGGACAGATCCTGGCGGTCGCCCAGGTGCAGATACATCTTGGCGATGCGCTGGTCGGTCTTGGCGATCGACATCTCGATGTTGTCGATAAAGGTGCGGAAGAACGGCCACTCCTGGTAGGCAGCCTTGAGCTGGTCAAGATCGCCAAGCTGCTCGCAGGCGGTGCCCAGGCCATACCAAGCGGCCAGGTTAATGCGCGCCTGGCTCCAGCTGAAGATCCACGGGATGGTACGCAGGTCGTCGAGCGACTTGGCGCCCAGACCGCGCTTGGCAGGACGCGAGCCGATCGGCAGCAGACCGACCTCGGTCAGCGGCGTCACGGTCGAGAACCACGGTGTAAAGTCCTCGGTGTTCAGCAGGTCCAGATAACGCTCGTGGCTTGCGGTGTTGAGCTTCTCGGCCATATCCCAGAACTTCTGAGTAGTCTCGGTGTTGGTCTTCTCGACACTCGGGGCCGACTGCAAAAGCGTTGCGGCGGCAACGGACTCAACATGACGCTGAGCCAGCGTGCGGTTGCCGTAACGGGCAAAGATGACCTCGCCCTGCTCGGTGAGCTTAAAGAAGCAGTTGACCGAACCCTTGGGCTGCGCCAGCACGGCCTTGTTGGCCGGGCCGCCGCCACGGCCCACGGCACCGCCGCGGCCGTGCATGAGCACCAGGTCGATATCGTTCTTCTCGGCCCACTTGGCGATGCGCTCCTGCGCGGAGTGCAGCGCGAGCATGGCCGTGGTAGGACCGGCATCCTTAGAGGAGTCGGAATAGCCCAGCATGACCTCCATGCGGCGGTTGGTCTGGGCAAGGCGCTTTTGCACCACGGGCAGCGTAAGCATCTGGTCGAGCACGTCAACGCAGCCCTCGAGGTCCTCGAGCTGCTCGAACAGCGGGATCACGTCGAGCTCGGGGACATCCTCCTCGTGTGCAAAGGACAGGTGGGCGAGCTCAAAGACGTCGGCCACATGCTGGGCGCTCTTGGTGAACGAAATGATGTAGCGGTGCGCCATCTTCTTGCCGTAGCGCTTTTGGATGGAGCCGATAGCGCGGAAGGTATCGATGACCTCGCGCGTCATGGGCTGCAGGTCGCCATGGATACCGTTCTCGTGGATATCCTTAAGGGCGCGGGCATGCACCACGGAGTGCTGACGGAACTCCATCTCGACCATATGGAAGCCGAAGGACTCGACCTGCCAGATGATGGTCTGGACCGGGCCGTAGGCAGCACGGACGGCACCGCAGGCGGCCAGCGAACGCTGGACGACGCGCAGGTCCTCCAGGAACTCATCGGCGCTGTGGTACATGGTGTCGGTGATACGACGGACGGTGGCGTTCAGGCGGTCGGCCATGACGAGCATGACGGCGCGATGCGGCTCGTGCTCGGAGATCAGCTCGGCGCGGGCCGTGTAACGAGGGCTCATCTCGACCTGATGGTTCCACAGGTTAATGAGCTCGGCAGACGGCTTGCTGTAGGTGGCCTCGAGCGTAAGGTTGCGGCCGATGCGGCGGCACTTGTCCTCGAGCTTGAGCACCATGTGCGTAAAGTACTTGGCGGCGACCTCACGGCTCACCTTGGCGGTGACGTTGGGGTTACCGTCGCGGTCGGAACCGATCCAGCTGCCGGGATGGAAGAACGCCGGGCACAGCGGCGGCACAGTACCGGCCTTGTCGCCCAGCACCCAATCGTCAAAACGACGATAGATAACGGGGATAACGTCGAACAGCGTGTTATCGAAGATGTCGATGATGGTGTCAGCTTCCTCGACCGGCGTGGGCTTCTTGAGCGCGATGGGGCTCGTACGCACCAGGGCGTCGATCTCCTGCAGCATATGGCGCTCGTTCTCCACCAGGTCGGAGCCGCCCAGACGCGGACGCTCCTCCAGCAGGTTGGAGATACGGCGAATCTTGCCCTCGACGGCCTTACGACGGGCCTCAGTGGGATGCGCGGTAAAGACGGGATGGAACTCAAGCTTGCCGAGCAGCTCGTTGGCGCCCTCGACGCCCAGCTCATTCACCAGCTGGTGATAGGCGACGGTGAGCTCGTTGGCGGGATCGACCTCGGTATCGGTCGACGCACCGGCCTCGCGCTCGCGCAGCTGCGCCACACGGTAGTTCTCCTCCGACAGATTTGCCAGATGGAAGAAGCTCGTAAAGGCACGGACAATGACCTGCTGCTTATCGAGCGGCAGGCTGTCGATCAGATCGACGACTTCACGAAATGCCACGGCGGTGGGCTCGTCGGCGGTGGGCACGCCCTGCTCGTCGACGGCCTCGTCGGCAGCGCGAGTACCGGGGTTGCCGGCATTGGCCACAATCTCGGCCGACAGGATCTTGTCGAACAGGTCCGCGATCTCAGGATCATACTCGCTAAGCACACGACGCTCCAGGCGCAGGAACAACGCCAGATTGTCGCGCAGCTCCTCGGGGATCTCGATCTCGGCGAGACGCTCCCTGGACTCGGCATTCGAGCCGATTCGGTTAACGAGGCGGTTGACCACGGCAGCGACGCGCGCCGCGGCTTCGGGTACAGACTGGTTGCTTAGGTTCTCAGCCACGTTTCCTCCCATTCCTCCTTCTATGCACGTAACATGCGGTATTCATTATAGGCGCTTGAGAAATACTTTCGACACTGATTGCGCTTTACCACACAAAAGTATTTTCTGCATTGCAAGGGTTTTTGCCCTAAATGGTCGTATTTCTCGGTGGACGGCATACACAAACGGGGGCATTCCGCATAAATGCGAAACACCCCCGTAACAATCGCTCGCCGCGAGCGGGACATGTTAGCGGGTCCGCAGCTCAAAAAGATGCGCTACAGGCGCTCGCGAACCGCCTCGGCGACGTTGGCCAGATCGGCAAGGACCTCTTCATGGCTCTCCATGTCGCGCACCTTGACCTTGCCGACGGCAAGCTCGTCGCCGCCCAGGACTAGGATGAGCTTGGCACCTACCTTATCGGCCTGCTTAAACTGGGCCTTGAGCGAACGGCCCTGATAGTCGGCCTCGGTCACGATACCTGCGGCGCGAAGCTCCTGCGTAATGGCAAAGACGTTCTGGCGCAGCTCCTTGCCGGCGTTGGCGACATAGACGCACGGGGCCTCATCGGCACCCAAGTCGTTACCAAAAGCCTGAAGGGCCAGCAGGGCGCGCTCAAAACCGACGGCAAAGCCAACGCCCGCCGTGGGCTTGCCACCCTCGAGCTCGACCAGGCCGTCATAGCGGCCGCCGCCACCGATGGAGCCGACACCGGCGCCAGGGGCCTCGACCTCAAAGACAGTACGAGTGTAGTAGTCCAGCCCACGCACCAGGGTGGGATCCTCGACATACTCGATACCGGCGGCATCCAGATAGCGCTTGACCTGCTCGTAGTGCTCGCGGCACTCGTCGCACAGGTTGTCACCCATCAGCGGAGCCTCGGCCATGATCTCGCGGCAGTGGTCGTTCTTGCAGTCGAAGGCGCGCAGCGGGTTAAGCTCGGCGCGCTCGCGGCACTCGTCGCACATCTCGTCTGCGTGATTGAGGATGAACTGCTTAACCTGCTCGCGGTAAGCCGGACGGCACTGGGCGTCACCCATCGAGTTGATGAGCAGACGAAGCTTGGAAAGGTCGAAGCCCAGGCGCTTGTAGAACTCCATGAGCATGATGATGCACTCGGCGTCTGCCGCCGGATCGGGAGCGCCGAGCCACTCGATGCCCACCTGGTGGAACTGGCGCAGGCGGCCCTTCTGGGGACGCTCGCCGCGGAACATGGCCTCGGCGTAGTACGCCTTAAACGGCGTGGAGCCCTGGGGCACCAGATTGTTCTCGACGACGGCGCGCACCACGCCGGCCGTGCCCTCGGGGCGAAGTGCCAGGCGCTGCTTGGGCTTGAGTTTGGTGTCGGTGCCCTCGGTAAAGACGCGCTCCAGGTTGGCACCGCTGAACACGCGGAACATTTCCTTGCGCACGACGTCGGTCGACTGGCCGATACCGTGGACAAACACGTCCACCTGCTCAATCGCGGGCGTCTCGATGGGTTTAAAACCAAACGGCTCGAACACGCCGGCCGCAATCTGCTGCATCTTTTGCCAGGCGCGCATCTCGGCGCCGATAAGGTCGCGGGTTCCCTCCGCCTTCTGTGCCTGCATGGGCAAACACCTTTCTTTTGTATCGCGTCATAGGTAGTGGTCATTATACGGCACAAAAACAAAACGCGGTGGCGCGTCTGACCGAACGAGGGTATGGGGGCTCGTTCGGCCAGACGCGCCACCGCTGTTTGTGATCCGCTTTCCTCCGTCCCCTTCGAATCACGTGATCTGTTGGGGACGGAGGAAAACGGATCATTTCGTAGGCCCGTGGCCGCCTTGGAAACCGAATGATGGTACGAGCATCCATTCGGCTTCCAGGGCAGCCACGGACAGAACGGGGCGAACAGAAAAGAGCGACGGACGTCTACTCCCCCGCCACGCTCGCGCGCAGCTTGGCGGCGATGGGCTCGGATGCCAGCAGGAACACGAGCATGACCACGGAGCACGCCAGGCACACGATCCAGGTGCTCGCAAAGGAGCCCGTGGCATCGAACAGCACGCCCGAGACAATGGCACCTACGGTGCCGCCGACCATCTCGAGCGAGGTAATGGTGCCCGTGACCTTGCCGAGGTCGGCCATGCCAAACTGCTTGGACGCGGCGATGGTAGGCGTGATGGTGCCCATACACGTTCCGATACCAAAGCTCACAGCGGCGACAATAGGACCGAGGTCCGTCGTCGGGAAGCACAGCGCCACGCAGGCGATAATGCACGCAACGGAGCCAAGGATATTGCCAAAGCGCAGGCCAAAGCGGTCGTAGATCGCACCGAGCGAAATCTTGGCAATAACGACGGTAACCATATAGACCGAAAGCACGGTACCCGCCCACATGGGATCGTGGCCGCCCGTGACGATCTTGGCACCGTTGACGGTAACACTCGTCATGTTGGTAACCTGGTTGGGCAGGATGGCGCCATTGACCAAGCCCATAAAGAGGAAGGCAACGACGAGCAGCCAAAACGCCGGGCTCTTCTTGATACGAGACCAGCCGACGCTAACCTCGGGCGCCGTGTGCTCGTCCTTGTCGCCAGCCGTCGAGACGGACGGATCGCCCGGGTTCTCGCCGAGCGGCTTAAGGCCGATCTCGGAAGGCTTGGTGCGGAAGGAATAGGCCGTGATGGGCAGCGCCGCCACCATGCAGATAGCCGCGAGCACCAGGAAGGCGGAACGCCAGCCAACGCTCACGATAAGCGAGCTCACGATGGGAGACAGAATAGCGCCGCCAAAGCCCGAGCCCGAAAGTGCGATGGAAATGGCAAGGCCGCGTTTGGCGGTAAACCAGTTGGCGGTCACCAGGCTAATGAGCAGACGGGTCGAGGCCACAGCGAAGCAGCCCGAAACGACAAAGAGCACGTAGACCTGCCACAGCTCACCGACAAAGCTCATGCTGGCAAGAACGGCAGAGGTAGCGATAACGGTTAGGGAGCCCAAAACGCGACCGCTTACTTTATCGGCAACATGGCCAATGACAAGCGATCCGATAACGCTCACCACGGTAGAGATCGCATTGGAGATGTTGTACTGCGCAAGAGATATTCCCAAGTCGCTGACGATGAGCGGCTGGAACAGGCTCATGCAGTTGACGAAAATCGTGTAGCACGTGGCCATGATCACGAAGCCGGAGGCCACCACGAGCCAGCCGGGGAAGAACTTACGCTGCTGGGGCATACTGCTCCTTATTTAACAAACGAATAGCCTGCGCCGGGCGCCGGTAGTGCCCAAGATTGCCTTGAAAGACAAGGGCATAGGCCTTATGGCCATGCCCGCAGGCTTGAAAGGCAAGGTTGGGTGCTACCGGTGGTCGGCGATATAGCCCAAAGCGACGGCGGTATAAGCCGCAGCACCGAGCGGCAGCTCGGCATCGTTAAAACGTGCCTTGGGATGGTGCTGGGCAAAATGCTCGTCCGTGTCGGTTACGGCCGCGCCCACGGTAAAGTACGCACTCGGAATCTCGCTCGAGATAAGCGCGAAGTCCTCACTCGCCATGGCATGGAAAAGCGGCAAGAAAGCCGCCTTGGGCAGCACTGCGCCCACGTAGCCAAGCGACGCCTGAGTCATATCGCTGTCGAGTACAAGCGGCGGAACATCCGAAAGCGTCTCGATGGTCGCCGGCGTACGATATGTTGTGGCAACGCCGTTAACGACCTCCGCGATGCGGGTCTTGAGGTGCTCCATGAGCTCGACGTCGAAGCCGCGCAGCGTGCCTTCGAGCACGCAGGTATCCGGGATGACGTTGGCCGCTTGGCCACCGGCAAACTTACCCACGGTCAGTGCGACCTCCTTGGCGGCCGGCACCTCGCGAGCGATGAGCTCCTGAAGCGCCAGGTGCACATGGACGCCGGTCGTGATGGGGTCGATGCAGATCTCGGGGCTCGAGCCATGGCCGCCCTTGCCCTGCAGCGTGATGCGGAAACCATACACGCCCGAAAGCGCCGGGCTCCCATAGAGCACCAGGCCGAGCGGCGATTGGCTGTTAACGTGCATGGCAAAGGCCGCCTGAGGGCGCGGGTTCTGCAGCAGACCGTCGGCGATGGCGGCGCGGGCACCCTCAAAGGTTTCCTCGCCCGGCTGGAACAGCAACTTAACCGTAGCGTTGGCATCAACAAGCTCTGCCTCGCGCGCTTTGAGCATACGAGCCGCACCAAGCAGCGCCGTCGCGTGCATATCGTGACCGCAAGCGTGCATGCAGCCGTTGGTGGATGCAAAGGGCTCGCCGGATTCCTCGGCAACGGGCAGGGCGTCCATGTCGCCACGAAGCATGATGACCGTACCGGCCTGCTCATTCGTGCAGATGCCATTGCCTTGGGCCGCGGCGGCACCGGCGCCGACAAGGCCCACAACGCAGGAACCATCGACGAGCGTAGCAAATGGGATGTCCATCTCGGTCAGGCGCGCTTGGATATACGTAGAGGTCTGCGGGAGGCTATTACCCAGCTCGGGCATCTGATGTAAATCGTGTCGCCATGCAGCGAGCTCATCTGCAAAAGCCTGAGCTTCTGCAACAAGACCGTCACCGATAGCGGTCTGCGCCGCCGCGGTGGCCTTGGGCGCTGATTGCGGTTGAAGATCGGACAGTGCTGGTGCCATAGATGCCCTCCAGTAACGTTTTTGCAGCAAGCACTTTGATAGCGTAAAGTGCAAGGTACTACTTTAAGGGCGACGCATAAAAAATGCCGCCCCGGGAGGCGGCGCAACAAATTGTTTACAATTGCGGACGCGGCTTTCGACGCAAAAAATCGAAATGCGTCTCGCTCAAGATAATCGAAAGAAAGATGAGCGCGAAGCCGGCGAGCAGGCGCGAGGTGAGCGCCTCCCCCATCAGCAGCACCGAGAACAGCACACCCGAAGGCGACTCCATCGAAAGGAGCAGCGAGCCCGTTGAGGCCGGGACATGCGCCAGGCCGACGTTTTGGATGAGCAGAGCCACACACGTACAGCCCACCGATAGAAACGCCATCACACCGATAAAGCTCGGCGTCCACACGGACGCGGGCGCTTGGGTCTCGAATAGCAGCGACGTTGCCAAGCTCAAGACGCCATTGCCCACAAACATCCAAAATGTGATGACGTTGATGTCCATCTTGCGACCGTATTTGGCCGTCACCGCCATCTGGATGGCAAAGAAGACCGCACCGCCCAGTGTGATGACATCGCCGACATTGAACTCGACGCTATCGAGCGCCACCAGACCAATGCCCGCCAGGCACAGCAACGCGGCGCCCAAGTTGTAACGGGTAAGCTTTTCGCCGCTTAGGACGTAGCTCGCAAACGGCACGAGGATGCAATAGGTACCCGTCAAAAATGCACTCTTGCCCGCCGTGGTCTGTGCCAGGCCAATCGTCTGCAAACCGTACGCGCCCCACATAAGTGCGCCCATACCAAGTCCGACGATAAGGTTGCGGGCATTAAAGTGCGCGATGATGCGTTTGTGGAAGATGGCAAACATAACCAGCGAAGCCGGAAGAAAACGAATATAGAGCAGTTCGAACACCGGAATGGTGTCGAGCGCATCTTTCATGGTGGTAAAGGAATAGCCCCAGATGACCGCCACCGATAGCAGCAAGACCTTCCAGAAGAACGGGGAACGCGCGCCGGCGCCGCGGGAGGTGCCGCCGGCGCCCAGGTCCTCCCGTGCGACAGGGCTATCGGGCATGTTTTCGATTTCGTTGGCAGCGTATTGGGCCATGGAACATCCTCACACTCAATCTTGGCGTGGTGTCCGCACGCGTATGGCTGCGTGCCGCCTCATGGTCAAATAAAAACAGGGCGTACCGGACCCCCGGTACGCCCCGCTACTGTAGCAACAACCAGCGTTGCATCGCAATCCAGCCCACTAAAGCGTTTTGTTCCGCCGTTCTACCGAACGGCGGACCGGCCGTCGCTGCGCGAGCCGCATTCACGCCAATCTGACGTTCAATTTCAAGGGCGCGACCAGAAGGTCAGCGCCCTTTCATTTCACGTCACCTTGGCGCAAATGCGGCTCGCTCGCTGGCATTAGTGCTACATCAGCGTTAACGTTGCCGCACTAAATTAGCTTTGTCGACTCCAGCTTTTCGATGATCCAGTCGTTGGCTTTGACGACCGGGCGGCGGAAGACGACGCCCAGGGCCAGAGACGGAATCAGATAGCTCGCCAGAATGCCCAGTTCAATCCAGTACTCCATATGGTAGGCGCCAGCCATGGCGGCATGCATAGCGTTGATGCCATGGGTAAACGGCAGGAACGGATATATCGCCTGGAACACGGGGCCGGTCATCTCGATGGGGAACGTGCCGCCCGAACCGCCGACCTGCATGACCAACAGCACGACAGCGAGCGCCTTGCCGATATCGCCAAACGAAACCGTAAGCGTGTAGACGATATTGGAGAACACGAGACTCGCGACCCAGCCCGCCAGCACAAACTGCAGCGGGTTGTCGCACTGAATGCCAAAGAACAGGATGTCGCCCGCGCACACGAGCGTTGCCTGCAGCAGGGCCAAACCGCCAAAGAACAGGTAGCGACCCAGGTAGATCTCGTGCAGGCGCACGGGGATGAGCTCGTTGATAAGCTCATCGTCAACCGAGACCTTCATCATGGCCGCCAGTACAATCGAGCCGACCCAGAGCGACAGAATCGTGTAGAACGGCGCCATGGCTGAACCGTAGTTGCGGATCGGATAGACCGGCTTGCGGTCGAGTGCGACGGGACCGGAAAGCGACACGGCAAGGCCCTCGGGGTCGTTGCCAATCATCGTCTTGATCGTGGCAAGGTCGTCCGACATCAGGGCGCCATCGAGCTCGTCCTTAAACGCGCTGATCTTGTCCGACGCCTCGCCCAGCTGATCGGAAGCCTTGTTGACCAGCTTTGCAGCCTTGGAGAGGCCCTTTGCCAGCGAACCGGATGCGTCGGTCAGGCCGTCTACGGCGCTATCCAGATCGCCCGAGATGCCATCGAGCGAGTCCAGGATGCCCGAAACCGTCTTCTTGAGCTCCTTGGCCTTAACCGAGAACGTGGAATCGTAGTCGGACTTGGCGCCCGAAATGCCCGCCTTGGCATCGGCGATGGCCTGATCGACCTCGGCACGCGTGCTGTTGACCTCTGCCATGCTGTCAGAAAGGGACTTAGCAGTTGCCGTCAAGTCCTTGGCGTTGTTGCGATACTCCACCGCGATCCTGCCCAGCGATGTTGCCACAGATTTAAGGCTCTCCTGGAGCTTTTCGTCACTGACCTGCTCGGCAAAGCCGCGGAGCTGGTCGGCCGTGGCGTCGATATCGTCGGCACGTGTATTGAGCGCCGCCGCGGCATCGTTGAGCTGAGACACCGTAAGGTCGACATGCTGATTCGCGGCATCGAATGCCTTCGCAAGCTCGGCGGACACGTTGTCGAACGAGCCCGCGCTTCCGTCAATCGCGGCGTTGATGGCGTCGTTGGCGGCCTTCAGCGCTTCTTTGGAATCGCTCATGCCGCTCTTGGCATGCTCCATCAACTGCTTGGTCGACTCATCGACCGTACCCGTCTGCTGGAGCATACCGCTCGCCGACGTCAACGAATCGGACGTAGAGCTCAAAATGCCCGCAAGCGACGTTGCGCTGGCCTGAACGTCCTGCAGGTCCTGGACCGAATCGCCGAGCGTCGAGGACAGGTTGGCGATAAAGTTGCTGACCTGGTCGGTGCTCATGTAATCGAGCAGGCTGGACACCGTCTTAAGACCGATGCTCGTAATGGTCTCGGTAAAAGTTTCGTTAACCTGGCTTTGAACGGCGCTCGAACCCTTCTCGGTCACGATCTGCGCGATGGCGTTGGCTTTCTGGTTCTCATAGAACTCGATATCAGCGTGTTTCACGTCGGTCGAGAAAAGCGTCATCATGTCAGCGCTAAACGTTTTGGGGATAACGACGGCAGCATAGTACGCGCCCGACTTAACGCCCTCGATAGCCTTTTCGCGATTGTTGAGCACAACCCAATCGAAGCTCTCGTTGCCGCGCAGGGTGGCGGTTACGTTTTCGCCCACGTTGACCTCGACGGGAATCAAATCGCTCTCGTAGCCCTCGTCGGTGTTGACCACGGCGATCTTAAGATTGCCGGTGTTGCCGTACGGATCCCAGCTGCCGGCGATGTTAAACCACGCGTACAGACACGGTACGATAATGAGGCCCATCACGACAACCAAGCCGATCACGGAGCGAGACACGTTTTGGACATCGCGCTTAAACAGATGCAGGATGTTCTTCATTTATGCCTCACCTCCTTTGGAGTGCTTGCCAAGCGCGGTGGTATCTCCATCATTTGTGGCTGTGCTGTCGCTGCCCTGAGATTTATGGTGCGAGCCGATATGCGGCAAGCGGCCCGTGGACTGATCGCCGCCCTTGGCACCACGCTCGCTGGCGTTGAGGCCAAACATGTGGCGGGCGGCAGGAATGGCGGCCGTGTGTTCGCGCATCTCGCGACGCAGGTCCTCATCCGAAAGCGCCGAGATGCGCATCTGGGTATTGAGGCTCGCGCGGATATATTCGATATTGATAAGCCAGCCGCAGATGGCAATAACCGAGATGATCCAAATGACAAGCAGGATGATCTTGCCGTTATTGTCGATATCGAGAACCGTCGACAGGACAAAGAGCAGGACCTGAACGCCCACCACGGCGGCAAAACCGCCCTTGATGTAGTACGGGTAGCGATGTTCAAAGGCGACCGCATGATCGAGCAGTTCGCGACGGTACGAATCGGAATCGAGCATGACACGCATGGCCGTGCGCAGCGAGTAGCGCTGGCGCGGCAGGTCGTTGGACTCGCAAATCATCATACCGGTCGTGGAAAGCTGTTTATCAAAGAGCAGGTTAAGGTTGAGCAGCAGCGGACGCAGCTGCAGACCGATAAAGAGCGCCACGATCAAGAACACGCCCAGAATGCACAGGTTAAACAGGTAGTTGAACGAATACATGCCGCCGACCGTCTCGCGCAGCAGATTGATGCCGTAGGTAAAGGGCAGCAGCGGGTGCAGCCACTGGAAGAAGCCTGGCATCATCTCGATGGGGTACATGCCCGACGAACCCGGGATCTGCACGATAACCAGAATGACGCCGATAGCCTTGCCGATATGCTTAAACGTGGTGGACAGCGCATAGATGATATTGACGTAGGTGAACGAGATGGCGATGCCGCCCAGCACGAACAGCAGCGGGCTGACGCACTGCACGCCGATCACCAGATCGCCTACCGTAACGATGATGGCCTGCAACGCGCCCAGGATCACCAGGAGCAACCAGCGGCCAAAGTAGCCCTGACGCGCGGTAAAGCTGCCGATGCCTTCGCGGTCGACCTCGAGCTTGTAGATAGCGATAAGCACGTAGCCGCCCACCCACAGCGCCAGATTGGTATAGAACGGGGCAATGCCCGAACCAAAGCTCTTGACCGGGTAAATTGACTTTGAGGTCAGCTCGACCGGAGATGCCATGAAGTCTGCAACATCATCGACGTCGACGCCCATCAGGCCGGCCAGCTCGCCCATGGACTCGGAGGTCTGTAGCGCCGCGATGTCGTTGGCGGCGGTTGCGAGCTTGTCCTGGACCTTGGCAAGCGAGGCATCGGTCTGGGACAGCGTGGTCTTGGCCTGACCGAGCGTGGCGTTGAGTTGCGAAAGTGTACCGCGCGCACTTGCAATAGTAGGCGTGAGGCCAGACACGATTCCCGTCAGATCACCCGAGACGGCGGCAAACGAATCAAGTGCGCTCGAGACCTTCGGCAGCGCGTTTTGACCCAAGTCCGTCTGAGCCTGGCCAAGGTTGGTCGCACCGGTCTGAATTGCATTATTGATAGCGTCGCTGGCACCCGAGACAGCCGCAGCGTCATTCGCCATGGCGCTCGACTGCGCAGACAGACCGTCCTTGATGCTCTGAAGCTTTTCATTCTGCTCGCGGAGCAAATCGATGATCGATACAATGCGCGCGTCAATTTCCTTGGAACCTGTCGACGTGTCATTGACGAGAATTTCCAAGTGCCCGATAACGGTCTTATTGTGGTCGATCGTCGCTTGGAGAGACTCAAGCGAGTTGTCGATACGGGTAGTCGTAGATGCGACCGTGCCCGTCAGCTTGCCAATCGCAGCGTTTGCGGAGACTGACGTCTTGGTGAGCGCAAGGCTGCCTTCCGAGAGCGCCTTGGAGAGCGAGGCGACAGAGTTGCCCGCCGTGGCGCGAGCCTCGCCCAGCAGGTCATTGCCCTGGGAGATCGCCTGCGTCAGCGACGGCGCCTGACCCTGCAGACCGGCAAGTGCCGCATCTGCCGAGGCAATGGAACCACTCGTCTTATCGATGGCGGCATTCATGTCGCCAATCGAATCACGCACTTCGCCCAACGTATCGGAAGCCTCTGATACCGAACCGGCCAACGAATCCTGAGTCTGGGTTGCCTTGTCCTTTAAATCGACTCCGGCATCCTTGGCAATACTGGCAACGGTCTCGCCCACCGTGGAGACAAATTCCGAGTTGATCTGCTCCTCGATGGTGCTTGCGCCGGTGTCGGTAACCTTGGGCGCAATAGCGCTCTTCTTCTCATTGACGTAGTACGTAAGCTTGGGCTGATGGTAGTTGCCATCGAGCATCGAAACCAGGTTATCCGAGAAGTTCTTGGGGATTACGATGGCCGCATAGTACTCACCGCTCTCGACGCCCTCCTTGGCATCGGCCGCCGAGTCAACGAAGGTCCAGCCCAGCTGATCGTTCTCCTTGAGCTGGTCGACCACTTTGTCGCCAGCGTTGAGCTCGCCCACCAAGTCGTTTTGGGTGCCCCGATCGTTGTTGGCGATGGCAATCTTGATACCCTGGGTGTTTCCGTACGGATCCCAGTTAGCCACGATGTTGTACCAGGCATACAGCGAGGGAATAACGCACACGCCAAGGGTAACCACCAAGGCGACGGGGTTCACGAGCAGTCGCTTAATGTCGCGCTTAAATATCGCAAAGGAGACCTTTGCATTGGATAGTTTGCTGCCGAGACTCACGCTTGGACCATCCATCCTGTCGTTGAATCGAATCGTACTATTGATAACCATTGTACGTAGGCGCTTTAGCGTCTCAGAGCACAATGGTATTGAGTTTTGCGGGTAGCAATATACTACGAAGACGAATTAACGTACAGTTGTACAGTATCTTTAATTTCAGCAGGTCACAAAACCACAACCCCGACAAATAATTGATCCCTTGGGGACGGAGGAATCATTCAAAAGGAAACGAGAGTGGAAAATCTCCCACTTCAAGCCCGCATTCGAGCCAAAAGTGGGAGATTATCCACTCTCGTTCTAATCTAGTTACGGTGCCGTATCCCCGAACTACATCAAGTTGCAAACAGCCGCCGCGAAGGCAACGGGGTCCTCGGGCAAAATGCCCTCGACCAGCAGAGCCTGGTCATAGAGCAGACCGGAGTACTGCTTGATCTTGTCGGCGTCGCCTGCCTTCTGGGCAGCGACAAGCTTGTCAAAGACCGGGTGCTTGGCGTTGAGCTCGAGCACGCGTTGGCTCTTGGGCATGCCGTCGGGCGCGCCCTCGGGTCCTTTCTGGAGCACCTTCTCCATCTCGAGCGAAAGTGGGCCCTCGGTGGTGATGCAAGCGGGGGCATCGGTCAGGCGCGCGGAGACGGCAACTTTCTCGACCTTGTCACCGAGCGCCTCCTTCATTGCGCTAAAGAGATCCTCGTTCTCCTTGGTGGCGTCCTCGGCCTCCTTCTTCTCGTCCTCGGTCGCCAGATCAAGATCGCCAGTCGCAACGTTCTTGAGCTCCAGATGACGATCCTCGACCTCGGGCTCGGCACCGTCGGCCACGGCCTTTTCGGCAGCCTCGCGGGCAGCATCGTCCTCGTAGATCTTGGGCATATCGGCGGCAACGTACTCACGCATAGCCTGGAACGTGAACTCATCCACATCCTGCGTCAGCAGCAGCACGTCATAGCCGCGGTCGAGCACGCCCTTTACCACGGGCATCTTGGCCAAGCGCTCACGCGAATCGCCGGCGGCGTAGTAGATGGCCTTCTGATCCTCGGGCATGCCCTTGGCATACTCGGCCAGGGTAATCATCTTCTGTTCCTTGGCAGACCAGAACAGCAGCAGGTCGGCAAGCTCATCGGCCTTCATGCCATAGCTCGAGTAGATGCCGTACTTAAGGCCGCGGCCAAAGTTCTCAAAGAACTTCTCGTAGGCCTCGCGGTCGTTGTCGCGCATATCCTCAAGGTCGGCGGTAATCTTCTTTTCCACACGCTTGGCGATGGCCTTGAGCTGACGGTTCTGCTGCAGCGTCTCGCGCGAGATGTTGAGCGACACGTCGGCGGAATCCACGACGCCGCGGACAAAGTTGTAGTAGTCGGGCAGCAGGTCGTCGCACTTCTCCATAATCAGGACGTTGGAGCTGTAGAGCGACAGGCCCTTCTCGTAATCTTTGCTGTACAGATCGAACGGCGCGCGACCTGGCACAAACAGCAGTGCGTCGTACTCGAGCGTACCCTCGGCGTGGAAGCTGATGGTGCGCGCCGGATCGTCAAAGTCGTGGAACGTGGACTTGTAGAACTCGTCGTAGTCCTTCTGCTCGACATCGGAGCTGCGCTTTTTCCAGATCGGCGTCATGGAGTTGACGGTCTCAAGCTCCTGGTAGTCCTCGTACTCGGGCTTGTAATCGTCGCCGGCGTCCTCGGGCTTGGGTTTCTGGCGGCTCTTGGACACCATCATCTGAATCGGGTAGCGCACATAGTTGCTGTACTGCTGAATCAGGCTCTTGAGGCCCCACTCGGTCAGGAAGCGATCGTAGGTCTCGGCCTCGCCGTCGGCATCGAGCTTCTCGTTCTCGCGCAGCGTCAGGATGACATCGGTACCGTGCTCGGCGCGCTCACCGTCCTCGATGGTGTAGCCCTCAAGACCGTCGGATTCCCACACATGGGCGACATCCTCGCCATAGGCGCGGCTGACGACCTTCACATGGCTGGCGACCATAAAAGCCGAGTAGAAGCCCACGCCAAACTGGCCGATGATGTCGACATCCGAACCCTGCTGCTCGGCGTTCTCGGTCTTAAACTCCTCGGAGCCGGAATGGGCGATGGTGCCCAGATTGCGCTCGAGCTCCTCGGCGGTCATGCCAATGCCGTTATCCGAGATGGTAATGGTGCGGGCGTCTTTATCAAAGGAAACGCGAATAGCCAGGTCGCCCTGGTCGATCTTGACGCTCGGATCCTGCAGGCTCTTAAAGTTGAGCTTGTCGACGGCGTCGCTCGCGTTAGAGATAAGCTCGCGCAGGAAGATTTCCTTATTGGTGTAGATGGAGTTGATCATGAGGTCGAGCAGTTTTTTGCTCTCGGTCTTAAATTGACGCATGTGCAGTCCTTTCGCGCTACCCCCGTCCGCAAAAACGGCCCGGTCGCCCGAGCCGAATCGCAGACCTGCTATGTTCAGACTTAGATTTTATAACCCATTAGCGCGCATATATACATACGGAATCGAAAAACTGTATGTCTAAGCGCTCCGATGCGCCAATTGCCAAGGAGCGTCCCCAACTGCCGGCAGAGACGATATGAGCAGGACATAAAAACATTGAGAGCCCCTGCTGCATGAAAGACCGCGGATTAGGCCGACAATGGTGAGTGTCTAATTCAGCCGCGGCGGCCACGCCGCATTCATGGAAGGGGCTCCCATGCTCGATACTACCACCTTCGTCGGCCTCGACGTCCACGCCCGCTCGATAAAGGCAGTCTCCCTCGACGTCATGACCGGGGAGGTGCGCTGCGCGACCTTCGGCTACGACGCCGGCGCCGTCGCGGGGTGGGTGCGGTCCGTGGACCCAAAGGCCAAGTGCGTGTACGAGTCCGGGGTCACGGGGTTCGACCTGCAGAAGAGGCTCTCCGGCCTCGGGGTCGACTGCGTGGTCGGCGCCGTCTCGAAGATGATCAAGCCCAGCGCGGACAGGCGCAGGAAGAACGACCGCAACGACGCCGAGTTCCTCGCCCGCATGCTGTCGGTCGGCAACGTGGTCGAGGTGTGGGTCCCCGACGACGAGTGCGAGGCCGCCCGCGACCTGACCAGGGCGCTCGAGGACGCGAGGGACGACCTCTCGCGCTCGAAGCAGCGGCTCTCCAAGTTCCTGCTCAGGCACGGGCTCGTCTTCGACGAGAGGACGCCCACCGGCCGCAGGAAGGGCAACTGGACCCGGGCGCACTGGTCCTGGATCGAGTCGATAAGGTTCGCGGAGGGGGCCGACAACGAGGCGCTCGCCTACTACGTCGACGCGGTCAGGCGGGCGGCGGAGGACAAGGCGAGGCTCGAGGGGCTCGTCGAGGCCGAGACCCGCAAGCCCAGGTGGAGGAGGAGGGTCGACTCCCTGCGCTGCCTCAAGGGCGTCGACACCGCGACGGCCGCCGACCTCGTGTTCGAGGCCGGCGAGTTCTCGAGGTTCAGGAATGCCCGGTCGTTCGCCGCATGGGTCGGCCTGACGCCCTCCGAGCACTCCAGCGGGGAGAGCGACCGCAGGGGCGCGATCACCAAGGCGGGCAACAAGCACCTGAGAAAGGCGCTGGTCGAGGCCGCGTGGCACTACCTGACGTGCTCCGCGCGGCCGAAGGAGCCCGCCAGGGGCCAGGCCCCGGACCCGGGCGCCCGCAGGCATGCCGCCAAGGGCGTGCGGAGGCTGGTCGAGAGGCGCGGGACCCTGCTCGCGCGCGGGGTCCACAACAACAAGGCGAACGTCGCCACGGCGCGCGAGCTCGCCTGCTGGGTGTGGGCGGTCGGCCTCATGGCCGAGGAGGCGTAGGGGGGGGCGGTCCCCCGCACATAAGCCGATCACCCCGGAAGCGGTTGGATCCGAAGCCGTTGAGGCGAACCTCAGGTCCCTTTTCTGCGAGCGCCCAGGGCGCCACACGCGTGCACAGACTGTCGGTTCGACGTAGAAGCCTCAGCCGTAGCAACGGATTGCCCAGCGAGAGATCGCCACGGGCGGATATTAAACTGCAAAGACGAGCGTCGGGAAGACACGCCGAGGTCGCCGCGGACGGGTTGATATAGGGAGAGGGCCTGACCCCATATCGTTGGGGCCAGGCCCGATTTTGCCTCTTGACAATGTCCTGCTCATATTAAAAGGAACGTCCCTATCTGCCATCTACGCGCTTGGCCATCCAGACATGGGGCTGGCCCTCGTCTTCGTAATCTACCGGGGCGATTTGCGTGTAGCCCGCCTTTGCATAGAGCGGCAGCACGTATTCCTGCGCATGCAGCTTAATAAGCTTAGCGCCGGCATCGCGTGCACACGAAGCACTGGCCTCGACGATCGCACTCGCCAGTCCGCGACGACGCATAGCCGGCAGCACGGCGACGCGCCCCATAATGTAGATCTCCCCCGCCGCAACGCCTTCGTCCATGTCGCATGCCGGCAACACCGGGGCCTCTGCGTCAGCCGCGCGCTCAAACTCTTCGGGAAACACGCGCGAGCAACCGGCGAGCTCGCCGTCCACGTACAGCGTCACATGGATGCAGCTCGGAGCCTCGTCGATAGCGTCAAACTCATTCTCGTAGCCCTGCTCATCCATAAAAACGACGCGGCGCACCAGCGCCGCGTCTTCAAAGCATCCCGTCTTAAGTTGGATATCCATGGCTACCCCTTCATTCAATGCGAACGTTAGGGACAGATTTTAGCGAAAATGAGCTCCGCGCACGCTGAACTTCGCGCAAGCCTTTGCCAGGCAGTCGTAATGACCCACGTTATGGGCATCGCTCGCGATATAGCTGTACAGGTTCTGATCGAACAGGCGCTGTGCAGGCTTTTTCTCGCGACCAAAACGACCGCCGGCAATAAAGTCCGCCGAAGCCTGCAGCTTACAACCCATATCGACCAGACGCTCCGCCACGCTCACATCCTTTTGGACCGCGCGATAACGCTCAGGGTGGGCAATGATCACCTGGTAGCCAAGGCACTGCAAATCGTAAATCGTGTTCTCGTACTCTCTAAACGCATACGCATCGGCATGCGTCGAGAGCTCGAGCAGAAACTCATTGGTCCCATCGAAATGCAAGTGCTCCGCGGCATCAATACCAAGCTCGACAAGCTTACGATGGTTGACCTCAAAGCCCATCTGAAGCGGAAAACCATCTGCGTTATCACGCAGCAGCTCAAAGGCATCCCACATTTTGTCGTAATCAAAGTAAGGATCACGACAGTGCGGAGTACAGACAATCCTGGTAACGCCGGCCCGCTTGGCAGCCTCGAGCATCGCCAAGCTCTCATCGAGATCGGCGGCGCCGTCGTCTACACCCGGCAAAATATGGCAATGAATGTCACGCATAGGTCGGCCTTAATCAACTAAACGTTTGCTCGGTTGGTGAAGATACCCTTTTTGGAAGCGCCCTGATCGTCAGAGCCCTTCTTTACCTTCTTACCGTCCTTGGTGTAGTAAGAATAGTAGTACTCGCTGGTCTCGGTCTCGCAGTAGTTCATAACGGTACCGATGAGCTTGACCTTCTCGGACTTCTTAAGCTGACCGATGGCGTTGAGCGCCTCCTCGCGCTTGGTGAAATCCTCGCGCACCACGAACAGTGCACCGTCGGTCAGACTTGCGATCTCGGCAGCATCGATGAAGGTGCCGACCGGAGGAGCGTCGAAGATAACGTACTGGAACTTAGCAGACAGCGCCTTTACCAGCTTGGAAAAACGATGGGAGACGATGATGTCGGCAGGATTGGGGATGTGCGGCTCGGCATCGAGGAAGTAGAAGTTCTTCTGACCCGTCTCGACGATTGCCTGGTCGATGGAGATCTGCTCGGACAGGACCGCGTAGAGTCCGCCGCGCGAACGGACGCCGAGCATATCGGAAAGAGACCTGCGGCGCATATCGGCCTCGACCAGGAGCACGGACTTGCCGCTCGTGGCGATTGCCTGAGCAAGGTTGATGGAAACCGTAGACTTACCCTCGTTGGGAATCGAGGACGTAACGGTGATGGTACGAATGGGGTCGTCCACGCTCGCAAAGCGGATATTGGCCAGAAGGGTCTTGGCGGCATTCTGTACAACGAGCTTATCGGTGTTCTTTGCCTTAGCCATGCCTATTTACCACCTTTCATAGCCGGAATTCGGCCAACAACGGGAATACCCAGGAGCTCTTCTGCCTCTTCGGCACCGCGGATGCGGGTGTTGAGCATGTCTGCCAAGACGACATAGGCAACTGCGATAAAGATGCCCGCGAGGAACGCGACGGCAACGTACAGCATGCGCTTGGGACCGCTGGGGACCTCGGGGGTCTTGGCCTCGTCGATAACGTTGATGCTCTGGGCAGCGCCGACGTTCTGGGCAACCGTACTCACCGAGCTGGCCATGGCCTTAGCGACCTCAGCCGTCTCCTTGGCATCGGTGCCGGTGACCGAAAGCGTAATAACGCGCGTGGTCGTCTCGGAGGAAACAGAGACCTTGTAGTCATCCAAATCGGAAAGGCCCAGCTCGTTGGCAGCACCGCTCTTAACGCTATCGCTATCGAGCAGCGTGGCGATATCGTTGGAGAGCATCTGGCTCGCCGAGAGGTCGTTGTAGCTCATCTGACCGCTATCGTCGGTCTTGGCGAGAATGTACATGCTCGTCGTGGCGGTGTAGGTGTTATCCATCGCAGCGAAGGACACGATGCCCATGGCGATCGCGCAAACCACCGGAAGGGTGATGACCAGCTTAAGGTGCTTTTTCAGCAGCTGGAACAATTCGAGAAGGGTCATGCAGCTTGCCTTTCAGTTCCCCAGTTCGTATTGACAAAACTGTCCGTATGTTATCGCATCTTTTTACCGAGACCAAACTCTATACATAAGAAACAGCCTCTACGGTAAAAATGCCGGAAGCGTCCGTAAAATTGCACAACAACGCCGCACCCGAAAGACAGGTGCGGCGTTCACGTCAATATCCATATCGTTGCCGCTACGCAAACGGCTCGTCCTGCTGCACGGGAAACGTCACCGTGATGGTGGTTCCCACGCCCAATTCGCTCGACAGATCGAGCGTTGCGTGATGATACAGGGCGGCATGCTTGACAATGGCAAGCCCCAAGCCAGTTCCGCCACGTGCCTTGGACCTACTCTTGTCCACGCGATAGAACCGCTCAAACACCTTGCCCTGCTCTTCGGGTGCGATGCCGATTCCCGTGTCGGCGACCGCGAGAAACGGATGGCCCTCGTCGTCGGTACCGCACTGCAGCGTAACCGTACCGCCGGGTCGGTTGTAGCGGATGGCGTTGCTTGCCAGATTATAGATGAGCTCGTCGATCAAGCGCGACACGCCTTCGATGACCACGGGCTTGGTCTCATGACTTATCGTCACATTCGCCTGACGGGCGACCTGTTCAAGACGCTGCTCCACCGTCAAGATGGCACGAGAGAGCTCAATGGGCTCCGTGGACCCAATGGGCACCGCCTCGCCCTCGGTCGCACGCTCGGCCTCGTCCAAGTTAGATAGCGTAAGGATATCGTTGACGAGTGCCGCCAGACGGCCCGCCTCGCGATAGATGCGACCGCCAAAGTTGCGCAGGTCGTCCTCGCCCTCGACCATGCCGTTCGCGATGAGCTCGGCATAGCCCGAAATCGCCGTAAGCGGCGTCTTGAGTTCGTGGGTGATATTGGCCGTGAACTCGCGGCGCATACGGTCGTTGTCCGCCAGCACCGCCATCTGGCGCTTGAGCTCTTGGCGCTGCGACTCAATGCGCTCGAGCATGGGAACCATCTCGGCATAGGCATGCTCATAGCTACGGCGCGGGTGGTCCAGATCCACCTCTTGCAGCGGCGCGATAATGGCACGGGATTCACGGCGTGCCAGGAAAAACGAGAGTACCGCACCTGCTGCCGCAATAAGCAGCATCGGCGCCACCATCGACAGCAAAATCGCCGCAACGCCAGGTTGAGCTTGCGCTAGGCGGACAACTTGACCGTTATCGAGCCGGACGGCGCGGTACAGCATGATCTCATCGAGCGTAGAGCTCGAGCGCTCCGCGGAGCCCGAGCCGCTCTCGAAGGCCTCGACGACCTCGGGGCGATCGCCATGGTTGGGCAGCATGGCAGGCGACGCCTCGTTGTCGTAGGCAACCGATCCATCCTTGTTAATCAGCGTGATGCGCAAGTCCTCTCGATCGAGGCTACGCAAGAACGGGATGGGCTCCTGCTGCTCGTCGAGGGCGGCAGCAATGAGCTCGGTTTCTTGCGCCAGGTTGGCACTCGTGGCATCCGCCAAGGTGTTTTGCACAAAGAACGCACCCAGCACCGTAAACGCCACGATAACCGCCATGGCGCAGACAAAGATCGTCACAAAAACGCGGTGCGACAGCGTATGTTTTCCCTGGGGGGCGAAGACCACGGGTTACTCCTCCGATGCGGTGGCCGCGGTGTCGTCACCTTCGGCACCATCACCGGCAGAAGGCTCGGCCAAGCGGTAGCCCACGCCGCGCACGGTCTCGATGGCGCTGGCATGCTCGCCCAGTTTTTGGCGAAGCGTCTGCACGTGCACGTCAACGGTGCGCGAACCGCCGTCGAAGTCCCAGCCCCACACGCTCTGCAGCAACGACTCGCGGGTAAAGACCACGCCGGGCTTGCGCATGAGGTACTCGAGCAGGTCGAACTCGCGCAGGGTGAGCTTAAGCGACTCGCCGGCAACAGTCACCTCACGATGGCTGGGCGAGAGCACGATGTCGCCCACGCTGAGCACATCGCTTGCCTGTTTGACCATGCCGCCGCGACGCAGCAGTGCGCGGCAGCGGCTGGCGAGCTCCATGAGCGAAAACGGCTTAGTCAGGTAATCGTCGGCACCGCCATCGAGCGCCATCACCTTGTCGAGCTCGGTATCCTTGGCGGTAAGCATCATGATGGGCACCGTCGCCGTCAGGCGATCGGCACGCAGTCGACGCATAATCGCCAAGCCATCGGTATCGGGCAGCATGATGTCGAGCAGGACGGCATCGGGTACCCGTCGCGCCACGGCAGCCTTAAACTCACCGTCGCACGAAAAGCCTTCGGCCTCAATCCCCTGCTTGCGCAGCGCATAGACCGTCAAATCCCTGATGTTGTCATCGTCCTCGACGTAATAGATCATGTTAAACCCCTTTGCGGCCGGCATGACCGCATCTTAACCCTAAAGGTACCTTTACTAGATGGTATCAGCCAAAACGCCCCGTCAAATAATCCGCCGTGCGCGGATCGGTCGGATTCTTGAAGAGTTGCGCGGTGGGCGCGTGCTCCACCAGCTCACCCAGCAAAAAGAATGCGACCGAATCGGAGATACGCGCCGCCTGCTGCATATTGTGCGTAACGACCACGAGCGTGCAGGTCTCTTTGAGCTCGCAGGCCAGCTGCTCCACCACCAGCGTCGACACAGGATCAAGTGCCGAGGTCGGCTCGTCCATCAGCAGAATGTCGGGCTGCACGGCAAGTGCGCGGGCGATGCACAGACGCTGCTGCTGGCCGCCCGAAAGACCCAGACCCGACTCTTTGAGCTTGTCCTTGGCCTCGTCCCACAGGGCGGCGCGTCGCAGGGAGTCTTCGACCAGCTCGTCGAGCACGACGCGATCGCGCACTCCCATTCCGCGAGGACCGTAGGCGACGTTGTCGTAGATGCTCATGGGAAACGGGTTGGGGCGCTGGAACACCATGCCCACGCGCTGGCGAAGGCGGCAGATGTCGTAGTCGCCCAGGATATCTTGACCATCGAGCGCAATCTTGCCCTCGATTCGGCAGTCCTTGATGCCGTCGTTCATGCGGTTAAAGCAGCGCAGCAACGTGGACTTTCCGCAGCCCGAAGGCCCGATGAACGAGGTAATCTGCTTGTCGCGGATCTTGATATTCACGTCCTTGAGCGCATGGTGGTCGCCATAGAACAGGTCGAGGCCCTCAACATCGATTCGCGTCGGCGAGGCGGCAAGATCCTCTGCCGTGGGGCGAGTCGCATCCCCAACCTCGCGCTCGTGCGCGGCCTCGGCCTGCGCTTTCATGAGTTCTTCAAGCTCCGTGGGCTCCACAGCCGCAGCAGCCGTCATACCGCATACCTCCACATCGATATCAATTCAGCAGTATCGATAGTAGGAATCGCGGCTCATATGCACGTGAGCGCATTGTCAAGTGTTTGTAAGGGCACACTGGCTATGCGGCGGGCAGCTCGATGGTGAATATCGTGTGTTCGGGCGTCGATTCACATGCAACGGTACCGCCGTGCGCGCATACGATCTCCTTGGCGATGGCAAGCCCCAGTCCAGCGCCGCCGCGATTGGTCGCACGCGCCGCATCCAGGCGATAGAACTTCTCAAAGATCACCTTGAGCTTTGCCTCAGGGATGGGATCGCCCTGATTGATAAAGCGCACGCGCACGCCACCGCCGTCCCGGCGTCTGGCCTCGATCGTGATGGTCGAGCCCTCATAGCTATAGGCAATAGCGTTTTTCATGATGTTGTTGAACACGCGAGCCATTTTGTCGCCATCCACGAGCACCGTCAGGTCCTCGCGAATATCAACTTGGACTTCCTTATGCTGCTCGTTGAGGATGGGATAGAACTCGTCAGCCACCTGAGCCAGCAGCAACCCCAGATCAACATAGCCGCGCGTGAGCACGATATCGTGGAAGTCAAAGCGCGTGATATCGAAGAACTCTTCGATGAGCGCATCGAGCCGGTGCGCCTTGTCGAGAGCCACGCCCGTAAAGTGCGCACGTTGCTCAACCGGCAGCTCAGGAGCCTCTTGCAGCAGCGAAAGATAGCCCACTACGCTCGCAAGCGGGGTGCGTAGGTCATGTGCCAAGTACGTAACCAGATCGTCCTTGCGATGCGACTCGTCACGCAGAGCTTGCTGCACCTTGCGCTCACGGTCACGCACGCGGTTAAGGGCGCCCTCGACCTCCAAGAAGTCGCCGTCGATGTTGTCCCAGGTGTCGGGGTGATCGATCAGGCGATCTTGAATACGAGCGGCCAGCACACAATCGGCATGCTGCTCGCCCTGTTCGTAGCCCTGGTAGTACAGGGCACGGCCGCACAAGAACAGCACGCACGCGGCAAGCGCCAGCACAAAGCCAAGCATGTTGAATACAAAGCCGGCATCGAACAGCACCGGCCCTTCGATGCCGCCGAGCGCCATGGCGCCAATCGCCAACGTCATGGCCCACGCGGCGCCGCCAATCACCATGCAGCGGCGCACGATCTCAAATCGATCGATCAGCAAAAAGCCGACAAGCAGCACCGCCAAGATTCCGACGATGTTGTCGATGCCAATCAGCAGCAGGCTCAGCAAAAAGAGCAGCACCGTTGCAAGCGCGCGGTTGTCGACGACCGACCTCACGTATTCAAAGAGCCGATCGGGCACCTCGAACGCTTGCCTATCGTCTTTTGTCATATCAAGATCCTCACAAGCGAAAAGCGTTATTCGATGATGTAGCCGACGCCCCAGACGTTTTTGATAAAGCGTGGCTTTTGTGCGTCGTCGCCGATCTTTTCGCGCAAGTGGCGAATATGCACCATCACCGTATTGTTGGAGCCGGGCATAAAGTCCTCGTTCCACACCGCGCGGAACAGGTCCTCCACGGCCACCACGCTGCCGCGATGCTCGACCAGATACAGCAAGATTGAATACTCGGTGGGCGTGAGGCGAACCGGTGAACCGTCCACTGTCACGGAACGAGCATCGCGGTTGATCTCCAAGCCGTCGAGCTGAATGGTCGGCGACTCGGCCGCCTGTGCACGGCTACCGTAGCTGGTGTAGCGGCGAAGCTGAGCGTGCACGCGCGCGATGAGCTCCAGCGGACGGAACGGCTTAACCACGTAATCGTCCGCGCCAAGCGAAAGGCCCCCGATCTTGTCTTGCTGGGCATCGCGCGCCGTCAGCATGATCACGGGATAGGTATGGCTGGAACGGATCGTACGCAGCAGCTCAAACCCATCGATATCGGGCAGCATGACATCAAGCAGCGCCAGATCGAACTCCTGCTCCAAAATCGCCTTGGCAGCATCGGCCCCGCTATAGGCAATCTGGACATCAAAGCCCTCTTTTGTAAGGTAGATGCCAACCAAGTCGGCGATGGCCTTCTCGTCATCAACTACCAAAATGCGCTCGTTCATGCGTGCTCCTCTCGCGCTCCATTATGCCTGAGGCGACGCACGCCACACACAACAAGCGTGGGTGATTAAGTCGGCCTTAAGCACCCTTGTGCCCGTTCGGGTGCGGATGTGGGCCAAGCGCGCACGCGATGATCGCCGACGCCGGCAAACGATATACTCTAGTTTCAGAAGAGACCATCCCGTCGAAAGCGAAATCTGTGAAGTCCCTCACCTCTTTTGCAAAGCGCTCAGCCCAGCTTGCCGCCGGCTTTGTCTGCGCTATCGCCCTTGCCGCTGGCGCGCCCACCGTCGCCGGCGCCCAAGTGCTCACGACCGACAATGTTTGCGGCAAAACCGCCGATGCGCGCGGCATCACGGCCGAAAACCTGCCCGATATCGATGCGACCAATGCCCTCGTCATGGGCAAAGACGGCACCGTCTACTATGGGCGCGGCGCCGATGAGCAGGTCAAGATTGCCTCGATCACCAAGGTCATGACCGCAATCCTAACCGTCGAGAATTGCAAGATGGACGAGAAGGTCACGGTGAGCAACGCCGCAGCCACTGTGGGTAATTCGACCGCCGGCTTGCTCGAAGGCGACGAGCTTACCGTGGAGCAGGCGCTGCGCGGCCTGATGATTCCCTCGGGCAACGACGCCGCCATCGTGCTCGCCGAATATGTGGGCAAGAAGATCGACCCTAAGACCAAAGACGCCGAGGCCACATTTGTGAAGGCCATGAACGAGCGCGCTAAGAAGCTCGGCTGCACCGGTACGCTTTTTGAAAACCCGCATGGTCTGGACTTTGATGAGTGGGCTGGCGATATGCACTCAACCGCACACGACGTAGCGCTGATGATGCAGGAGGCCATGAAAAACGACACGATCCGCGAGGTCGTAGCGAGCGAGGATTCCTGGATCGAGGTCACGGGCGCCGACGGCACCGACCATTCGCATTCCATGGACACGCATAACTATTTGCTGGGCCAAGATGGCAACATCGGTGGCAAGACCGGCACCACCGACGACGCGGGCTATTGCTTTACGAGCGCCTACAACCGCGACGGCGACGAGATCTACACCGTTATTTTGAACTCCACCACCACCGATCAGCGCTTTACCGATACCGCCACCCTTGTCAACTGGTACTACGACCACAAGGTGACGGTCGCAATCGCCAACACGCAAGAAAAGACCGCCAACGGCAACCCGCTTATGGCGCGCATTAGTCAAACCGACTGGACGGATAAGACAATCGACGCCACGCTCGCCGACCCCGCCGCACAGGCAACGGTGTTCTCACTCGCCGGCGAAGTGACCGAAAAAGTTAGCTACGATGACCTTTCGGGCACGGTGCATGTTGGCGACAAGGTAGGCAGCGTTACGCTCAAGCAGGACGGCACCAAGGTCGCCGTCATGGACCTGGTTGCCGACGAGGAAGGCTCGGGGCCGAATCCCATTGAATGGCTGCTCGTGAAGCTCGATCGCTTGGGCCGCCGCATCGACAACCGGCCACTTGCGGCAGAGAGCGAGACCGTCGCCAAGGCTCCTGAGGTGTAGAGCGCAAGAATAATCAGCCCACTGAAAGGAGGCGTCCGAAAGGATGCCTCCTTTTTGAGGGTTCGAATCCCCAGCCTCCATTCTTGATAATAAAAAAGGGCCCCAAATGGGACCCTTCTTCAAATTCGTACTGGCGGAGAGCTGGGGATATCCGGGCATGCTGCGCATGCCCTCCGGCTTCAAAGCCTGGCGGCTTTTCGCCCACGGGCTACAAACGCTTTCGCGTTTGCTTAACGCCCGTGCCCTCTCGGGTTCGAATCCCCAGCTAACGTTCTCCATACCAAAAAGGGCCCCTTACGGAGCCCTTCTTCAAATTCGTACTGGCGGAGAGCTGGGGATTCGAACCCCAGATGCCCTTTTGGGGCATACTCGCTTAGCAGGCGAGCACCTTCGGCCTCTCGGTCAGCTCTCCGTAACAGCCGTTCTATAGTAACCAAACAGCCAAGGATGGGCAAGAGGAAATTTTCTAATTGCCTAGCATCCTTTCCTCCTTGGAAGCTTCGCCTACCCCAGCGAGCGGTTGAGGGAGCCGAGCTCGTCGTTGCCCATGGTGCGCCACATTTGGAAGATGCAACCGCGTGCCAGGAAAAAGAAGCCGTTGTCGACCAGTTGAACAGCGGCATCTGCCAGCTGATTCGTCACGGCGGACACTGGCGGCAGCTCGAGTCCAGCCTTGCGGATGGTCTCGACCGCTTCCTCGAACGTCGGAGGCTCGCTGACGCCCATCTCGTTCATAAGGCCCTGCATTTCTTCCAGCGCGCTACTGCCCGACTCCTCGCCGCGCGGCACGAGACGGTAACAAGCCAGTGCTAGGTCGAGCTGATCGCAATTCCAATAGGCAAACGCCAAGCGATAGAACAGGTAGCCGATTGCAGAACGATCGCTGGCAATACGTAGGCCGTGGCGCGCCACCTCGATAATCTCGTCAAAGCGCTCCAGACGCGCAAGCACGTTGATGAGCGCAAAGTGCGATTGCATGGACGAGCGCGCCAGATCGTAAAGATGGCGCACCTCGGGCAGCGCTCGTTCAAAGTCCTCTTGCTCGGCGTAAAAGCTGCAGATCTCGTGCTGGGCAAAGTACAGCGCATCGGGCGCACGAAGGATTCGCACAGAGCGGTCTTCTTCCAACACCGGTAGCACCATGCGCACCAGCTGGTTATCGCAAAACTGCGTTTGAACCGGACCTGTCGCCAAAAGCTCGGCGACGGCGCACTTAGCCTCCAACTCCTCGACAAGACGAGAAAAGCCTTCAAAAGCACCTGTACGGTCGACTTTTGCCTGCTCGCGCAATTCAACAACACGGGCCACGTATGGGTCGTCGTCCTCTTCCATGACCTCCAACTCGTCAGCCGTATCGGCAAGCAGCAGATCGCGCAGCGCCGGCGGCAGCGTGCGATGGTCATCACGCGGACGAGCATGAACCTCCGCAGGCTCAATCGTCTCCGGAGCGGTTGACTCATACGCCTCAAGTACACGCTTGCACGACATATCGTCCATGTCCATGCTCTCAAGATCCTTGGCGACAGGCACGCAATCGGCCAGATAGGCCGCGCGCCCAAAGAAATACGTTGCAACAACGCGCTCGCCCTGCTCACTGTCGGGAGCAGCAATCTGCACATAGCAGCGCGTGATGCAGGTGCCCGCGGCAAAACACGCTGCCGCAAGCGTGAGTGCCACACGTGCATCGTGCTCCGCGCCCCAGATCGCGCGCGTGTCCTCGTCCAGCTCGCGCCAAGCGTCATCTTGAGCGTCGTATTCACGTTGCGGCATGGCATCAACGACAGACTGCCCAAACCGAACGAGCATAATCCCCTCGGCAACGTTTACTCGATAGGTATAGTCGAGCCGCGTGACCACGTTAAGCGCCTCAACGATTCGCGCAAAACGGGTGCGCACGTCCCACTCGCCGCCCGGCTGGCACGAAACCGTTCCCGGCTTTGCCCACGGGTTATCGCTCGAGGCCGTATCGAGCAGTCGGGGAACATCGTTGGTCGTCTTAGCGATATGCCACGAATCAAAGAGTGCACAGCCCTCAAGGCTCGGCGACGAGGCCGCGGGGGCCAATCCGGCCCCGATGCGCTCGAGGATGCCGGAAAGGCGGTTGAGACGGCACTCTATTGCAAGCAGCATGTCAATCTCGTCCTGGTCCAGCAGGCTACGATCAAAATTGAGATAGAAAAGCTTTGAACGATCAATGCGAGCCAGGCTCATCTCGGACTTGGCAGCGATGGTGCGCAGACGGGGCAAGTCAATTTCGCTCATAAGGGTGGCGGCATAGCGCTCGATACCGCTCGGATTCTCGGCATGGTCAACGCGGTAGAGCAGCGTCTCGATAGCGTCAGGTAGCGGTGCCGTGTTAAAGCCCAAAAACACCTCGACCGGCTCGGGCAACTTTACGAGCTTGATCTTGTCGACAACATTTTGCATACCCTCGTCGAGTCCGCCGGCGTCCGCCGTGCTCGCAATGGCATTTTCGGAGTCAGCGAATATCACGTAGCGCAGGAACATCGATGCCATGAACTCGCCGTAAGGAAGGGCGCGGGTCGAATTCCATGTCTCGTGGTCGGACTGCTCGCGCATGGGGCCTTCGGGAGAACCGACAGTTTGCGCACATGCGTGCATTGCACCGTTGGCTTCCCTTACCATAATCTCACCAATACTGGAATCCGACTCGTCAAGGACCAGTTCCATGTCGGGATCGTTGGGCAGCGGAGCCTCGCTGACGGGGCGGTCCACCTTGTACACCTCACCCGAAACGCTTACGTAGCCCAAAAGCGACACATGACTTTTGCCAACGAACTCGACGACATAACAAGATTCACGCTGATCCTCGCCAAAGAGTTTCCAGACCACGCCATATGAGCGTCCCGCAGGCTGCTCGGGTATCGCCGGAAAGCGCTTCTTGGGATCGAGAAACCTGAGCTTGTATGTCGGACGCTCTGCCACGAAGTATCACCCTGATCGGTCGCTTGAAGAAGGAGTGGTCGCGAATAAGTCGCGACATCTACTCGGAATCTTACACGAGTCGATAAGAAATCGTCCGCTTCACGCCCGCGCCTCGACCGAGGTTCGAATCCATGCAGTGCTTACGTAAAAGAAAAGCCCCCGTTGCCGGGAGCTTTAATCTCAAATGGTGCGGCGTATAGGATTCCGCGCATCCGCTGCGCGGATCCGCACCGGCTTCGCCCGCCTGCCGGCGTGCTCGCCCGCTCGCTAAAAACGCCCCGCGTTTTCTTGGCGCTCGCGCCTCGACCGAGGTTCGAATCCATGCAGCGGCGACATAAAAGAAAAGCCCCCGTTGCCGAAGGCTTCAAGTTCAATTGGTGCGGCGTATAGGATTCGAACCTATGACGTTCTGATTCGTAGTCAGACCCTCTATCCAGCTGAGGTAACGCCGCGACTTGTTGATTATTATGCACATGGACTGAATAAAGGTCAAGCGTTTTTCAAAAAAAGTTATTGAATTTGATTTTTACTCATTTTGACCACTTGATGCGATCTTCGACGCATCGCGATATAAGAAAAGCCTCCGTTACCGGAGGCTTTAAAATTCAATTGGTGCGGCGTATAGGATTCCGCGCATCCGCTGCGCGGATCCGCACCGGCTTCGCCCGCCTGCCGGCGGACTCGCCCGCTCGCTAAAAACGCTCCGCGTTTTCTTGACGCTCGCGCCTCGAACGAGGTTCGAATCTCCGCAATGCCCCCGTAAAGGAAAAGCCCCCGTTTCCGGAGGCTTAAAACTCAATTGGTGCGGCGTATAGGATTCGAACCTATGACGTTCTGATTCGTAGTCAGACCCTCTATCCAGCTGAGGTAACGCCGCAACGCACGGATTATTATGCACGTGACCCCTCGATGGGTCAAGCGACAATTTGGAAAAATTTTACGAAGTGATGATTAAGATACTCGCGCCTCGACCGAGGTTCGAATCCATGCAGCGGTGGCATAAAAGAAAAGCCCCCGTTGCCGGAGGCTTTCGATTTCAATTGGTGCGGCGTATAGGATTCCGCGCATCCGCTTCGCGGATCCGCACCGGCTTCGCCCGCCTGCCGGCGCGCTCGCCCGCGGGCTAAAAACGCTCCGCGTTTTCTTTACGCCCGCGCCTCGACCGAGGTTCGAATCCATGCAGTGCCGACGTAAAAGAAAAGCCCCCGTTGCCGGAGGCTTTCAATTTCAATTGGTGCGGCGTATAGGATTCGAACCTATGACGTTCTGATTCGTAGTCAGACCCTCTATCCAGCTGAGGTAACGCCGCAGCGCAAGACATATAAAACCACTTTAGCCTATTGGAGTCAAGCACAATCTCAAACTTTTTTGTGGAACGCAGTTTTGTTACGCTGCTCCGCATATACCGCCGTTCCCCGTACGATCGATTGGCTTTTCGATCACGTCGAACTTAGCATCAAGTTCCCTCAGGAGCGATCTCACCCGCTGGGCACAATCATAATCGGCAAACGAGATGCTCAGCATGCGCGCGACCTGGTTGGAAGTCCCAACTCCATAGAAGTGCTCCAGCGCCACAAGTCCCTCGTGCGTCACAAAGGTCTCGACCGCATGCGGCGACTCCTCAAAGCACCATTGTGTCAACGGACCCTCACTCGTCTGCCGAACCACCAGGCCGCCCATGCCAGACGGCTCACACGTTACAAGCAGGTACTCCCCGCCCTCGTCGCTCTCAAACAAAACCACCCGATCATCAAACAGCTCCATCGCGTCCCCTTTCTCTCGCTCTTATTTAGCAAAAGCATAGCAGGTAGATGGCTGTATATAGAACATTTGTTCGTGTGTTTTCTATTGAGCTGTCCGCACGGCATGATATGGACCTGCGCACGAAATAGGGCGCCCCCGAAGGAGCGCCCTTGCATATCCCCTATGCAGCCAAGTTACGCGACCGGCTCGATCTTCTCGAGACCACCCATGTAAGGACGCAGAACCTCGGGGATCGTGATGGTGCCGTCGGCGTTCTGGTAGTTCTCCAGAATGGCGGCCATGGTGCGGCCGGCCGGCAGGCCGGAACCGTTGAGAGTGTGCAGGTAGCGCGAACCCTTGAAGTTCTCGGGGTCGCGATACTTGATGTTGGCGCGGCGAGCCTGGAAGTCACCGCAGTTGGAGCAGGAGCTGATCTCCTTGTAGGCGTTGTAGCTCGGCAGCCAGACCTCGACGTCGTAGGTCTGACGGGCAGAGAAGCCCAAGTCGCCGGTGCACAGGCTAATCACGCGATACGGAAGGCCCAGCTGCTGCAGCAGGTACTCGGCCTCGGCGGTCATGCTCTCGAGCTCCTCGTCGGACTCCTCCGGCTTAGCGAACTTGACCATCTCGACCTTGTCGAACTCGTGCTGACGGATGATGCCGCGGGTGTCGCGACCGGCGGAACCGGCCTCCTCGCGGAAGCAGGGGGTGAAGGCGGTGTAGCGGCGCGGCAGGGTGTCGGCGTCGAGGACCTCGCCGGCGTGCAGGTTGGTGAGCACGACCTCGGCGGTGGGGATCAGGAAGTTGTCACCCGAGACGTGATAGGCGTCGTCCTCGAACTTGGGCAGCTGACCCGTGCCAAACATGGTCTGACGCTTGACGACGATGGGCGGCCACCACTCCTTAAAACCACGGCTGGTGTGCGTATCGAGGAAGAAGTTGATGAGGGCGCGCTCCAGGCGGGCGCCAGCGCCACCGAGAACGGTAAAACGGCTGCCGGAGAGCTTGTTGCCGCGCTCGAAGTCGAGGATGTCCAAATCGGTGCCCAGATCCCAGTGCGGCTTAAAGTCGAAGTCGAACTCGCGCGGGGTGCCCCAGCGGCGACGCTCGATGTTCTCGTCCTCGTCCTTGCCGTACGGCGTGGCCTCGCAAGGAATGTTGGGCAGGTGAGCCATGAAGTCGTACTGCTCCTGCTCGAGAGCAGTACGGCGCTCGGCCAGACCGTCAATCTTCTCGTTGACGGCGCGCACGGCCTCCTTGGCGGCCTCGGCCTCGTCCTTCTTGCCCTCCTTCATCAGGGCGCCGATCTTCTTGGACTCGGCGTTGCGCGTAGCCTGGAGCTCCTCGACCTCGGTGATGACGGCACGGCGCTCGTCGTCGAGCTCAAAGAACTTCTCGCGATCCCAAGACGTCTGGCGGTTAGCCATGGCGACATCGATGGCATCGGGGTTCTCGCGAACAAACTTGATATCAAGCATTAGATCCTCCGGCGATATACATTCCATTTAGGTTGCAACCTTGTACATGTATGGGCAAGTATATACTTATGAGCGTTTACGACCCAACTCAACTACGCAAGAAGGCACCCAATGGACGCAGTTTTTTCCTTTTTGTTTGGCACCCGCACCGGTTTTGCCATCCTTTTCGCCGGCGGCATCCTGTTATTTGCGATTCTTGCCTTTGTAATGGAGAAGCGTACCCATAAGATGTACGTCGACCGCGGACCCAAGTCCGAGGATGAGGAAGACAGCTTCTGGGACTAACCTGCCAAAAAGGGACAGGTTTATTTTGGTCTGTTTTATCTGGGCAAACGCAAGCGCCCCGCAACTGGAATTGAGCCAGTTGCGGGGCGCTTTTCGCTAAAAGGACAAAACCGCAGAAAATACCTGCCAAAAATAAACCCGTCCTTTTTTTGGTCGGTTTTACTGGAGAGTTGCGTCGATTGCCTTGACCAGGGCGCTGCGCATGCCAGCGTCCTCGAGCGCAACGACGCCCTTGATGGTGGCACCACCGGGCGAGCATACGGCATCCTTCATCGCCGCAGGATGCTGGCCAGTTGCAAGCTGCAGCTTTGCCGTACCTAGCACCATCTGGCTCACAATGCGATAGGCATCGGCACGCGGGATACCGTGCTTGACCGCCGCATCGCCCAGGGCCTCGATTGCCATGGCGACAAATGCCGGAGCGCAACCACCCACCGTGCCGCCCACAAACAGCAGGCTCGTATCGAGCTCGACCACCGCACCGAGTTTGCCAAGCAGATCAAGCACCACGGCGCTCTGCTCATCACTAAGCGTGGAAGCCTTCTCGCAGGCGATGACGCCCTCGCCCACCGAAACCGGTGTGTTGGGCACCGTCGAGATATGCGCGACGCCCGGCAGGACCCGCTCCCACTTGGCACTGTCCCAAGTCCAGGCAACCGACAGAACGACCTTGTCGGCAAGAATGTCCTTGAGCGGGGCGAATACCTTCTCGATCATGTACGGTTTGACCGCAGCGACCACGATATCGGATGCGGCGACAACCTCGGCGGCATCGTGGCAGGCGACCATGCCGCGCGCCTCGCAGCGCTCAACCAGTGCGTCGTAGCGACCCGCGCAGGCGCACATGTCGCTCGCAGCTACACCGGCAGCGATCCAGCCATCGGCCATAGCGCTCGCCATATTGCCAAAACCGACAAATCCAATCTTCATATCTCATAGTCCTTTCAGACACATTCCTCAAAACGAAAGGTATTGTCCCACGCCATTGTTTCGTATTGCCGACCTATTTGTGATACGGCTCGCCACGGCTGATCTTGCAGGCGCGGTAGATTTGCTCCAGCAGCACCACGCGCGCCAAGTTATGCGGCAAGGTAATGCGTCCAAAGCTGAGCATCTCGTCGGCGCGGGCGCGCACCTCATCGCTCACGCCGTCCGATCCGCCAATCACAAAGGCGATGTCGCTGCTGCCTCGTAGCATAAGATCGCCGAGCCTCGCCGAGAGCTCCTCACTCGAACGCTCCTTGCCCTCGATAGCCAGCAGGATCACATGCGCTCGAGACGGCAAGGCAGCAAGAATCGCCGCCCCCTCCTTGTCGCGTGCGGCATCCACGCCGCCCGCCTTGGCCGGGTCAATATCGGCCACCTCGCGGATATCCACCTTGGCATAGGCGCCTAGGCGCTTGGTGTACTCAGCGCACGCGTCCTTCCAAAAGCGCTCTTTGAGCTTGCCAACACAAACGACGGTGTATTTCACGCGTGCCTACTCCTTTGACTCGTTCTGAACCTTACCGGCAGCCAGCATCTGCTCGAACATAGAGGCCGACTGCGAAAAGTCGCTCGGCAGCACGACCGTCGAGGTTTTACCCGTGCGAGCGAACTCCGTCATCATCTCGGACCACTGCGTAAACATGAACAGTTGGTTGGCCTCGTCATTGCCGACACCCGTCTCCTGGATGATCTCGAGCGAATCTTTGATACCCAGCGCAATGGCCTTGCGCTGGTTGGCGATGCCCTCGCCCGCCTTTTCCATAGCCTCGGCCTCGGCGGTCGCCTCGGTGACGCGCTTGATACGGTCTGCCTCGGCGAGCTCCTGTGCCGCAGCGCGCTTGCGCTGGGCGGCGTTGATGTCGTTCATGGAGTTCTCGACCTCGGTCGGCAGTGCGATTTTGGTGATGAGCGTCGACACGAGGGTGAAGCCGTAGGCGGCCATCTGCTCGGAAACGGTAGCGTTGACATCCTTGGCGATGTCATCCTTCTTGGCAAAGACCTCATCGAGTGTGTAGACGGGAATCGAAGAGCGCAGGGCGTCGGTGATGAAGTCACGCATCTGGTCGACGGGCTCCTGCAGCATGTAGTAGCTCTTGTAGATACCCGAATCTGCCGGGCCGGCGCCCATGTCATAGCTCACGTGGTACTGAGCAGAGACCTCAAGGCCGATGGTCACGTTGTCCTGGGTCTTAACGTCGATGCCAAAACCGTTTTTCATGGTGCGCAGACTCACCGTGGCGGCCTTGCGGTCGATTACGGGCACCTTCATGTGGAAGCCCGCGTTGACGATGCGGTTAAACTTGCCCAGGCGCTCGATGATTACGGCATGCTGCTGTTCAACGACATAGCAGGCGTTGGGGAGCAGCAGCAACAAAATGATGATGGGAAGCAGAAGACTCGTAAGGGCGGCAATGATTCCGGACAACAGCATGGTCTCTCCTCTGATAGGCACACGTTGGCACTAGGATACCCGTCCAAGGAGATCGTGCATATCAAAAAAGCCCCCATTGCTGGGAGCTCTTTCATTTAATGGTGCGGGCGAAAGGACGTCCGCGTATCCGCACCGGCTTCGGCCGCCTGCCAGCGTCCTCGCCAGCTCGCTAAAAACGCTCCGCGTTTTCTTGGCGCTCGCTCCTTCGCAGGTTCAAGTCCCCGCGATGGGCCCAAAACAAAAAAGCCCCCATTGCTGGGAGCTTTTCAATCAATGGTGCGGGCGAAAGGACTTGAACCTTCATGGGGTTGCCCCCATACGGACCTGAACCGTACGCGTCTGCCAATTCCGCCACGCCCGCGTGCAGGAATTAGAATAACGGAGCGCCATCGCGAACGCAAGAACTATTTTTGAAAAAGTTTGCAGGCATTTTCCCAAGCTGCTCGCGCGATTGCCTCAGCATCCTCGCCGGTACGATCGACACGGTCGTTGACCAGCGTGTTTGCCGTAATGGAGATCATTGCGGGCTCGCATTCAAGACCGCGGATGGGCTCCGGAGCCATATATGGGCAATCCGTCTCGAACAAAATTCGATCGAGTGGGGTTGCCGCGAATGCCTCGCGCACGTCGTCGTTGCGCTTAAAGGTAGCCGCACCACCATAGGCGATATAGCAGCCCAGCTCCACAAAGCGCTCCATCGTGGCGCGGTCCTCGCCAAAGCAGTGCAGCACACAACCGGCCTGGGGCACGCCCACCTCACGAAGCACGTTGTAGGCGTCCACGTGCGAGGTACGCTCATGGTCCGTGTCCTCGTGGCGCAGATGCAGCTCCACCGGCACGTTACGGCACACGGCAAGCTCGAGCTGACACGCCATGCAGTCAATCTGCACGTTATGGGGTGCCGGCGCGATATCGTCGTCATAGTCCATATGGTAGTCCAGGCCGATTTCGCCAATACCGGCGCATAAGGGGTCATCGAGTGCGGCAACGACCTGTGCGTGAACGTCGTCGGTATAGTCCGGCGCGCCATACGGATGCACGCCGGCAAGATACTTGATCTGCGGAATATCCCGCATCGGCAGAATTTCGCGCACCAGCCAGTCGCTATAGTCCGCCACGCTGCGTTTGTCAGCGATGGGATCGAACATCGTCACCAACAGGTCGACGCCCGCGGCTTTGGCGCGCACGAGCGTCTCGGGCACTTCTTTGCCCCAAAACGAAAGCAGATGCGCATGCGTGTCGGCAAGCGGTGCCAAGGGCACGGGGCAGGCAACCGTCTTCTTTTTCTTGGTAAACGTCACGCGTGCGGCATTAGGCATCATGGATTAGCTCCTGGGCCAGGCGGACAAAGTCGGCAACATCAAGCGTCTCGGCACGCGTGGTGGGTGCGATACCGCAAGTCTCAATGGCGGCATCGAGCACGTCCTTGGCAAAACCGTTGGCGCTCATGGAATTGCGGATGGTCTTGCGACGCTGAGCAAATGCAGCATCAATCACGCGGGCCACAAATTCGCGATCGAGTCCTTCGGGTACCACGCCGTCAACACGGTCGATACGCACGACGGCCGAGTCCACGTGCGGCGCCGGCATAAAGCAACGCGGCGGCACCTCAAAGCGACCCGTCACCTGCGCATACAGGCCGAGCTTTGCCGTATAGCCGCCATAGGTCTTGTTGCCCGGCACTGCGGCAATGCGATCGGCAACCTCCTTTTGCACCATGACGACGGCGCGCTTGAGCGCGGGCATCGTCTGGAAGAACTGCAGGATGATTGTCGCCGCCACGTTATAGGGCAAGTTCGCGACAAATACCGTGGGCTCGCCGCCGGCGGCCTGCTCAATCTGCTCCGGGCCCACCTTAAGCGCGTCGCCCATGATAAAGCGGAAGTTGGCGTAGTCGGCGGCGTGAGCATCGAGCACCGGCTCGAGCTCGGGATCTGCTTCGATCGACGTGACGCACGCCGCCTCCTGCAGCAACGCAAGTGTCAACGTACCGCAACCCGGACCCACCTCGAGTACGCGCTCGTCACCTGCAAGCTCGGCAAGCTCGCAGATACGCTCGATCACATGATTGTCGATTAGAAAGTTCTGGCCCAGGCGATGCTTGGTCGCAAGGCCAAACTCCTCCAGCAGCTCCCTGGTGGCCGTGGGGTTTGCCAAAGGCGAAGTTGTCATGGCTGCCTCCTTAGCATGATGGCGGTGTCTTGAAACAAAAGGGCATGGACCGTGGCGGCCATGCCCTTACAGCTAAACAGCAAATTGCCGATATGGCGCTCGCGCGGTCTCTACGCCAGACGCGGGAACAGCGGATCGCCCTTCTCGACGGGCTGACCACCAGCAAGCAAGCCCCAAGCGCAAATGCCCTTGAGGTCGTCGCTCGCGGCCTCGTCCTCGCAGGACAGGCGGCGCAGAGCCTCGGCAGAAGTCTGGGGCATGAGCGGCATCAGCAGGTGAGCGGCAATGCGGATGGCCTCGAGCAGGTTGTAGATCACAAACGCCAGCTCGTCAGCCTTGGCCTCGTCCTTGGCAAGTGCCCAGGGCTCGGAGTCCTCGATGTAGTGGTTGGCGGCGTGGATGAGCTCCATGACCTCGTCCTTGGCTCCACCGTAATCGAGCACGTCCATCTTGGCCATGTAGCGCTCGACCAGACCATCGGCGATCTTTGCCAGCGGGTTGTCGAACGCATCGAACGACGCGGGCTTGGCGGGCGCGCAACCATCAAAGTACTTTGCGCTCATGTTGAGCGAACGCGAGATGAGGTTGCCCCAGCTGTTGGCCAGGTCGGCGTTGTAGACCTGCTCCATGCGATCGAAGCTGATGGCGCCGTCGGTACCGGGGACGACGTCGGTCATGAAGTAGTAGCGATAGCCCTCGACGCCCAGCATGTCGATAACGTCCTGCGGAGCGATGGCGTTGCCGCGGCTCTTGGACATCTTCTCGGCCTTGCCAGTCTCGGCATTGCGCACGGTCAGGAAGCCGTGGGCAAAGACGTGCTCGGGCAGGGCCTCGCCGATGGCCATGAGCATGGCGGGCCAAATGACGCAGTGGAAGCGGATGATGTCCTTACCCACGATGTGGAACTGCGCAGGCCAGCGATAGGACAGCTCGGCACGTGCCTCGTCGGTGTCGACACCGTAGCCGACGGCCGTCATGTAGTTGAGCAGCGCATCGAACCACACGTACGTCACGTGGCCCTCGTCAAACGGGACCTGAATGCCCCAGTCAAAGCTCGTGCGGCTCACGGAAAGGTCGTTAAGGCCGCCCTCGACAAAGCTGCGTACCTCGTTCATACGGAACGCAGGCTCGACAAAGTCGGGGTGCTCGTCATAGAGCTTGAGCAGCTTGTCCTGGAAGGCAGAAAGCTTAAAGAAGTAGGACTCCTCCTGCACGCGCTCCAGCGGACGGTGGCAGTCGGGGCACAGGTGCTGGCCGACGCTGCCGTACTCCTCGTCGCCCTTCTGGACCTGCGTATCGGTGAAGTAGGTCTCGTCGGGCACACAGTACCAGCCATCGTAGCTGCCCTTATACAGGTAGCCGGACTCCTTCATGCGCTCCCACAGGTACTGCACAGCATGGTGCTGGCGCGGCTCGGTGGTGCGGATGAAGTCGTCGTTGGAGATCTCGAGCTTGTTCCAAAGCTCCTTGAAGTGCGGAGCCTGGCTGTCGGTCCACTCTTGAGGCGTCATGTTGTGCTTGGCTGCGGCCTCGGCGACCTTCTCGCCGTGCTCGTCCATGCCGGTCAGGAACTTGACGTTATAGCCGGCGGAGCGGCGATAGCGAGCCTGAACGTCGGCGATGATGGTGGAATAAGCCGTGCCCAGGTGCGGATCGGCGTTGACGTAGTAGATGGGCGTCGTGATAAAGAACGAAGGCTTGCTTTGATCCATGGGGTTTGTCCTCCAGAAAAACGTTGCATACAGGGGATGATTCTAGCGCAAGGGCTGGATATCCTCCATCTATTGCATATCGAGCACCATGGCATAGACATCGCGCTTACGGCGCGAGTACTTCTGCGACAGGCGCTTTGCAACCGCAGACGCAGGCTCCCCCTCCTCGAGCGCGGCGCGGATATCCTCGCGCAGGGCCTCGTCGGGATCCACTGCCGCGGCGCCAACCGGCACGATACCGGCCTCCTCATCCTCGCTCGGCGGCGCGATGACCAGCGCAATCTCGCCCTTTACCTCGCCGCGAGCACGCAGCTCCTCGGCGAGCTGGGCAGCTGGCCCGCGCAAGACCTCCTCGTGCAGCTTGGTAAGCTCGCGGCAGACAGCGACCTCGCGCTGGGGAAAGACCTCGGCCACGGCCTCGAGCGTCGCCACGATGCGATGTGGAGACTCGTAGAAGATGAGCGCACCGGGCACCACGGCAAGACGCTGCAGTCGACGCACGCGGTCGCCATGCTTGCGGCCCAAAAAGCCCTCGAAGAAAAAGTGCTCACAGGGAATGCCGGACGAAACAAGCGCCGTAACACAAGCAGAGGGCCCGGGGATAACCTCGACAGGCACATCTGCTTCACGTGCCGCCTCGACCAGCGCCTGGCCGGGATCGGACACGCTCGGCATGCCCGCGTCCGAAGCAAAGGCGAGGGTCTCCCCCGCCAGCAGACGGTCGACCAGACCGGCGGCGCGGCTGGTAATCACATTCTCGTCACAACGGACAAGCGGTTTGGAGATACCCAGGTGCATCAGCAACTTTGACGTCACACGCGTGTCCTCGCAGCAGATGACATCGGCGGCGGCAAAGGCCTCGCCAACGCGCGGGGACAGGTCGCCCAAGTTGCCGATGGGCGTTCCGACCACATAGAGTTTGCCCGTATGGGCGCTGTTTTGCGTCATATCAACCTATTCAATCATGCCGCGCTCGAGCGTACCGAGCGCCACGCGGGCGTCCCATGCTGCAATGCGCTTCTCGGTCTTCCACGTTTGGAAGAACCAACCGGCAGCCGGCGCAAACGAAGCCAGCTGGTTGGCGATAAACACGCGCTCGTAGGCATTGCGGCCCTCGGGCGTAACCGACGAGTTGGCAAAGATCGCCGCGCCCGACCATTCGCCCACCAGCACGGGGAACCCAGTTGAAATCGCTTCTTTAAGCTCGCGCTTGTTACGCGAAATCGCCGTCGTCAGCCCGCGGGGGCTCGTGATGTCGAGCGCATGCTCGTCGCGGTAATGGTACAGGTGAAGGTCCATGTAGACGTTCTTGTACTTGGCGCCGCGCATAAAATGCTTCCACTCGCCGGGATGCCCCGAAGACGAGAAGACGACGATCTTATCCTCGGGCATATACGAACGGACGAGCTCATAGGCATCGCGATAGAAGTTGCGCAGGTAGTGCGCCGGAATGCCATCCGTCATGGAAAAGAGACTCTTGCGGACACTCATCTGCGGCGTATCCAGCAGCTCAATGCCCAGCAGGCTCTCGGCCTCGCCGTAGCGATCGGCCAAGCGCTCGAGCACGTCGAGTGCGACATGACGACCGTTGGTGGACGAATGCCACTCGGCAACAGCCTCTGGCGTGGCGGGCGAATCGTTGGAATCGCCCTGGCCACCGGGCACCGTCGCCAGATCAAGCAGCACGCGGATGTCGTACTTGGCAGCCCACTCAATTGCACGGTCGATGTAGTCGACAACCGAGATGTAGGACGCATCGGACTCCTGCGAGCCAAAGGCATACCAGGGTACCGGCAGACGCACGGCATTGAGGCCAATCTGCGCCATGCGGCGGAAATCGTCCTCGCTCACAAACGTCTCGTAATGACGGCGCATGCGCTCGTTATAGGCGGCGGTGCCCATGGCCTCCTGCAGCTCGGCCGCGTTGGATGCACCGGTCGCCGCGTATAGCGACGGGGTCACCCAAGGCTCGGGAATAAACCAGCCAGAGAGATTAACGCCGAGTATCCTCTCCATCACTGCCCCCTTCGGATCGTGCAGGCCGAGCCTGCATCGTATTGCATAGTAAAAGTATCGTTTTGAGTATACCCGCGCGTGCGGACAGACGACCGAACGGTCTGTAAAGTGGCGCAAAAGCGGGAGGAATGTCTGGGCGGGCCCGAGATGGCGCGCCGAGATGTACATATGCGCCGGAAGTAGGCGGCCGGAAAGCGCATCCCGTTTTTCGCAAAAGACTGGGATGCATTTTCCGCGGGTCCACATAAAAGAAAAGGACCCCTTTGCAGAGGTCCTAGTCAGTTCAAGGTGGCGGGGAAGGGAATCGCGTCCGCGCGCTGCGCGGACGGACCGCTGCGGCGCTTACGCGCCTTGCGAGCTGCGCTGGCAAACGCTTACGCGTTTACTCAGCTCCGCGCCCTCACGGGGTTCGATTCCATGTGGGAGCTTCATAAAAGAAAAGGACCCCTTTGCAGAGGTCCTAGTCAATTCAAGGTGGCGGGGAAGGGAATCGAACCCCTGACACGAGGATTTTCAGTCCTCTGCTCTACCAACTGAGCTACCCAGCCATTTGAGGTGTGCCTTGTTTCAAGGCTTGATTAGTATAACCAAGGATGCGTTCCGGTCAACCGAGAATTTTAAAAAAGTTTTTGAGCACAGCCTCGGTTCTATAAATCGGCACGTCAGAGGCATCAGCCGGCAGCAAGAAGTTTTTCACTCAGAGCCGCACGGGCAAACTCACTTGGCGTCATCCCCTCGGCAGCCGCCCGTCGACGAATGGCCTCCTTCATTCCCAGAGGAATCTTGACCGACAGCGTTGCCGTCCCCTCACCTGAGAGCGGGGGCCGTCCATGCACGATCCCACCAACGGTGTGTTCGCCATCCGGTAACTCTCCGCGCTCGTACGACTCGCACCACGCGTCAATCATTTCATCCGTTACAACCTGACCATTAGCGGCCGTATATGTCTTGCCCATCATCGACCCCTCTGCCGAGCTCGCTCGATCTCTTGCCAGAATTTCTTCTGAACCGGAGACAGGGCATGAATAATGAGCCATCCACGAATTAGTTCGACCGCAACAAGTTCCACACTTTGACCATCTGGAAGCCATCCAATGGCAAGCCATCTCGGCGGCTCGTCCTCCGACTCGCGGCGAATGCACTCAGTAACCGCGAACCAGGCACCTAGTACCTGCTTTTCCGTCAAGTGTTTTTTGGCGTTCGGATGGATCTCAACATCCATGCACCTTCTCCTCCATCTTACCCAATTTCGTATGACGAAAGTCCGCTGTCGCCAATCTCTTACGCCGGCACTTGTTGGAGGGCGGGAGGTGTAGCGAGGATTGAAGGGCGTTCCAATACCGCCCAGGCGCCGGGGCAGGAGCACATACACCAGGGACATACGTTTTCGTAGCGCGCGAGGATATTGCCGCGTGCATCGATGAAGGCGATGTCGATGGGATAGGCCATAAAACACGTATGGACCGAAGAGCAGCGTGGAAACGCTATGACGAGCGGCAGGCCGTTGGCGGCAACCGGACGCCGTCCCAGCATGCCGCGCAGGCGCACGACAAACGACTCCGCCACCGCAAACTCGGCCGGCGTCCAACCCAGCCTATTGAGTGCCCGCGCGTAGGCGATGTAGGACGAGACCGCGGTCACATGACCACCCCCGGACGCCATGGATCGACCGTCACCGCGCGCTCGTGCGACAACGTTGTCGGCGCCCCCAGCGGAACGCCAGCGATGCTGAGAGAAGTCGGCCACGGCTCATAGTGCATGGTGCAGGTGTAGGTCCTAAACGTACCGGATAGGGAGAGCAGGCCACCATCTGATGCCTTCGCGCCTTGCTCGCTCGACACTTCGATCTGCAAGTCATAGCCTTCCATGGCATTCAGAATTTGAGTCTGGACCGTCACCGAGGCATCGGCAGAGTTCTCGTCACCCTCCCCGCCCGGCGCCACAGCGTGCGCCAACACGATGTCGGGCACCACGCGGTCGAAGCGCGCGACAGCGCTGGCAAAGATCATGACGTTGTACACGATGAGTGCCAGCACCAGCAAAACGGGCGTAACCACTGCCATCTCCACCGTCGCTTGGGCGCGCTCCTCGCGCAGACGCATGCGGACACTCATTACGACCCACCGCCCAGAGCGCCAACCAGCGTGGCGACATCGACGGTGAGTGGGATGGAGCCGCCGCCGGGCAGAGGAATCTCCGCAAGCGTGAACACCGTACTGCTAATGGTGCGTTCGACTTGATATTCCAACGCCTCGCAAAGCGCCTTGGGATCAGTCACGCCCAACGGAATACTTCGCAGTTTGTCTTGCGCTTGAGAAAGACCCGTAATGTCAGACCCCGGACTCTTAATGACATTGGCGGAATCGGTCAGCACCGGCTTTCGCAGGCGCAAGTCGCACGGTTCCAAACCCAGCGCCGCCACGGACGCCGAAACGGTATCGCCGAGCCACGATGCAATGGAGCCCAACGCACCGCTGCCCCCTCCTAGGTCTTTAATCATCTCGTCCATAAGTTCGTCGGCCGAACCTTGGATATCACCGTATCCCACGAGCAGCCGTCCCCAAACATCCATGACGCCGTCGAGCACGCCGGCAACGCCGCCCGAGCGTTCCTTCAATGTCGAGAAAAATCGCGAAAGCACGTTGTTTTGCGCCGTCGCCTCATCGGGCGCCAGCACCGCGGCAGAGATAGCACCGCGATCGCCAAGCCTGACTGCCGTGTTAAACGAGGAGTTAAGTTGATCGGGGCTGGTAATGTCACCCGAAACTGCAAATGCGACCACGCCGTTGCGTCCAGGTGGGGCGATACGCGGGCGCTCGCCGGAAAGCTCCTTGATAGCCTGGTCAAATGCATTGCCTGCACGGTCGGCCTCATCCTCGGTCTGACGCATGAGCTCGAGTTCCTTATTGCGATATTCGACGTATTTCTCCAGCGCCTTTTTGAACTCGTCAAAGTGGTACTCGAAGCCCCTTTCGACGGAAGTCGTAGCAATCGCAACGTAACCCAAAGACGAAACACCAAAATGGCATTCGCTGCACGTTTCATGGCCGTCAAAAACCGCGACAGACGCCAACCCACCAGGCGTTCCCCTTTTGTAATTTGGACAGTCAGTTCCGTAATGCAGATAGGACACTTCATCTAGTTCACTTGTTGGCCAACGTACATCGGTGTAGAGTTCGGTCGTCCGCGCCTCATCTGGATTTCGCGGAAGAAAGGGGATGTAGGCGGAAACCTTGCCGTCCTCTTCAGCTATATACGCTCGTTCAACTTCTTCACTCGCATAAGCGAAGAACGCCTTTCGCGCAGCGGAATCTGCCTGTTTTTCTGGGCTCTCGCCAAGTGGCTTCTCGTTCGACAGGCGCTCTCGGTAATATGCCTTCGCACGATCGAGCGCCACTTGCGGTTCCCACGTAACGCTCGAAGCGTAATGTGGATTTTGAGCACCAGAGAGATCCGTTAGGCTTTTCGCACGCTCCCACATACACGAGTACTTGCCAATCGAACTCTCGTCCGACCCACCACAATCCGCCAGCCAAGCGCGCTCTTTAGCCTTCGCCGTGTCCTCAGAAGCCTTCCGCAGCTCCTCGGCCGCACGCTCTAAATCATCTGATGTGTCTTTAATGGTATCGGTCGAGATCTCTGACCCTTTGAGCGCAGCGAAGTCCGACTCGGATGTCCTGGGCACAGCAAGCGCCGTACCGGTATAGGTCACACTATCGGTATCCTGCGCCGACACCGCCTGTGTGGCACGCGCAGCGATCAGATACGGCAGAGCCGTCTCGATTTTCTGTAAGCCTTCCGATGCGCTTTTGGCAAACTTGTTGCGCGTTTTAATGATCTCAATCCCGGTGTCGACCATATTGCCGGCAACTGGTTCGGCACCCGGGATGAGGATGGCGACCAGGCCCGTCCCGATCGTGGCAAACCCCGCCAGGCCCAGACTCAAGATGCTCGCATCAACCACCGTGGCAGCCGTGTGATAGGACGACACTACGTTGACACCCGCCAGCGCGCCGCTATCGGCCGCCACCTGGGTATCCCCGGCACGCGACATGCTCCATATCGCCGCGGTCGACGAAAACAACAACGTGAGCACCACTAGGATGACCACGGCAGAAGAAAGCGTGGTGTAGGCACCGTCTTCGATAAACAGGTCGATACCAGCGCGGCCCATAAAGCCGCCTCGTTTGCGATGGCAGCTCGGACGGCGCGTCAAAACGCATCTAGACCAGAAACGCTTAATCCCATGCAGCAATCCACAAATCATAATCTCCCTCCAGCCATTCGGGACGCGATTGATACGAGACATCGACCTTGAGCTCAACGTAGCCGCCCTCGGCGGTACCACCCATAGCCTGCGCAAACGCACCGATCACAGGCAACGGCTTGACCTCGCCGGAAACGGACACGGACGAGACGCCACCCGCACCGGCCCGGCCAAGCTCGATATCCCACGACAACGGCCCGCCGGCATGAAAGATCGAAACGTTGGGCACTGCGGCAAGCCGGCGGCGGGTAAACTCCTTAAGATCGTCGTCCTCCGCCGTCGTCGTGGTCATGAGCCGCGCGGTCTCGGCGGCGGCAGACTCCATGACCGCGCGCGTATAAAGCAGGCACACCGGTTGCAGTGCGAGAAGGATGAGCGTCAGAAACGTCGGCAGCAAAAAAGCAGCCTCGACCGTAGACTGCGCCCGGTCCTCGCGCGCGATATCAATACAACGCAATGTCCTTAGCGCCCGCGGCGGCGTCGATAACCGACATCGAGGCAACGCCATGGGATGCCGCCCGCTCAACCAGCGCCGCCAAGCGTCCATCGGTGCCAGCACGCCAAAGTCCCGCAATCGCCAGCACGATCGATAGCAGCGCCACCGTGACGATGGCGTATTCCACAGTCGCTTGGGCAACCTCTTCACGCAGAACGCCATGCATTTCACGATCCCTCCTTTGAGCTTATTGTTTGCGGGACCAGGCGCACCGCGCGCAGACGACACGAAGCATCGCCGGTATCCGCGGCAACCGTCACCATATCGACCCAGCCGCGCCCATCGCGCACGATGGCGCCCCATACGTTGCCCTTAATATCGAGATAGCCGCTCAGGGCGAGCTGGGCCGTTGGCACCTCGCGGTAGGCGCGTAACATATCCGCCGCTGCCTCGGTCATCGGTCGGTCCTCGGACCATGCAAGCCGGACCGCAATCGCGTTGTCCTCAGGCAAATCCGTCGCAGTGCCAGACCGCTTGTCGAGCGTCCGCAGAAAGGTTTGCGCCGTGACAGCGACATCCGAATCGTCCGCATCTCGCATCTCATCTTTTTGAGACGCCACCGCCGAATCTGAGCCCGAATCGAAGGCGGCCCCAGGACGCTGCTGCCGCGCGGCGTTAAGCCCCCAAAGCACCGCCGCTATCGCCACGGTCAGGCAAGCAAACACCAGCAGCACCCCGATGGGGCGCTCGCCCTCTACAGGCTGTTGATGCCCTCGCTGATAGCGTTCCATAGATCTTGGACCTTGCCCTTAAATGCGACAATGGCAATGATGGCGATCACCACGAGCACGCCGACCAAGATGGCGTATTCGGTGGTGCCCTGCGCACTCTCCTCCTGCAGTAGCTCCCCGGCATGCTGGCGAGCGCGAATTGACTGGCAAACAGCCCAGCTCCAGACCTTGCCAGCAACGTCAGTCATCGTGTTCATGTATTCCTCCCTACATCATCCCGCCTGCTCCCAACAGCGGGCCCAATATGGACAGAAGCAACGCCGGCAAGATGAGTGTGCCGGTGGGAATCAGCAGCTTGATGGGCGCACGCTCGATCTCGCGCTCGACCGCGGCGCGATGAGCCGCACGGATCTCGCGACTTTGAGCGGCCAGTGTCTCGGCAAGTGGGGCACCCAGGGCGAGCGCCTGTCCCACCGTGATGGCAAAGGTCTCGAGCGCTCGCACGTCCAGGTCGCGCGCGGCGGCCAACAACTCGTCCTCACGCGTGCCCACGCCCACCTGCCACGCCATGCAGGCCCGCTCAAGTCGAAGAGCCAGCACTGACCGGCGGTTGGCGCAGAAAATCTCAAGCGCCGCATCAAACGAAAGACCGGCCGAAAGACCCAAGCGCACAACATCGATCATCTCGGACACTTCGCCGAGCGACACTCGCGCCGGGCCGCCCGCTCCAACCGCGCCCTTCATTCGCGCGGTCAGAGCATCGACCACCGAGCGACCCGCGGCAGCGACCAGCACCGCCTCGCGCTTGCAGGCCTCTGCGATCTTGCGTGCATCCGCCCGATCCAAACCCGTCGCGACAAATACACTCAGAGCGCACAGGCAAGCCGCAACTGCAACCGGGGCGCTCATAGCTCCACCCGCATAATGCGCCTGATAACCACCAGGGCAACGGCGTTGAGGGCAAGACCCAGCACCACAGCGCCCGCGCCGGCAGGCGTCGCAAGACCGCGACGAAAATCTGCCGAAAGCAGCGCCAACACCGCGCACATGCCCGTCGGCATCGCCGCGACCATATGCGCAGACATGCGGGCCTGCGACGTCTTAACATCTAGGCGGCGCTTGAGCTCAATGCGCTCCCCCACCATGCTCGACGCCTCGGACAGTAAGTCGGCAAGCGGAGCGCCGGTGCGCTGTGACACCTTAAGCGCCAAGGTCACAAGCGAAAGACCGGGGGCGTCGATGCGCACGAGCAAGTCATCGAGCGCGTCGGTCGCCGAGATGCCGCAATCGATCGCCGCCGCCACCCGCAAAAACTCGGTATGCACCGGTTCTTGCGCATGAGCGCCCACAAAGCGCATGCCCTGGGCCAGCGAATGTCCCGAGGCAAGCGACATGGAAAGTGCGGTAAACGCCTCGGGCATGGCCTCTTCTGCATCGTGTTGCTCGCGCCGGCTCTCAAAGCCATCCCGAGCGGCGCCAACGGCAATCGGAGCAACAAGTCCCAAGGCAAATCCGAGGGGCGATAACGACACCATCGTTAGTAAAATGCAGCAGACACCGCTCGAGAGCAGCAGAAACGCCAAACGCCCCGAAGCATCTTCGATCACGAGGCCAAGGCGATGCGCCGGAGCCAGCGATGCCCACGAACGGGCGATCTTTTTCAGCAGATCGTTTTCCACCAGCTCACGCGGCAGTTTCTCTGCCACCGTCTCGAGCGCCTGACGCGCCAGCTCCGCCGGCGGCACCTGCGGCACACGAGGTTCCGCCCCGCACGCCGTCGCGACAGAAAACCCTGCCAAACCCCCTACGACGAGGGGCACAGCGACCTCCATTCGTCCACCTCCTCTTGTGTGAGCGTCCCCGACCGCAGGCCTTCTGCGATAAACGGCGGCTCGCGGTCAAGCGTCCAGGTGCGCTCGGCGGCATCGAAAGTCACATAGCGCTCGAGCTCTACGCCGCCCGACGCGGCGCGACGCACCCCCGAATACGAGGAGACGAAGCGCCTGCCATCGGCGTGGCGCTCGGACATCACGATGCCGTCGAGCGCCATGGCAATCTGCTCCTCGATGAGCTCGCTCGGCAGATCGATGCCATAACGTGCAAGCAACGTCAGACGCACCACGGTCTCCTGTTCTGAGCCCGCATGAAGTGTGGTGAGCGACCCGTCGTGGCCCGTGTTCATGGCCTGCAACATGTCGCAGCACTCAGCACCGCGCACCTCACCCACCACGATGCGGTCGGGGCGCATGCGCAGGGCATTGGTCACCAGGTCGCGGATCGTCACCGCGCCCTCGCCCTCAATTGAAGCCTCGCGCGCCTCTAGACGCACCACGTGTGGATGATGCGCAAACTTGAGCTCGGCAGAGTCCTCGATCGTCACGATGCGCTCGCCGGTGGAAATCTCGCATGACAACGCGTTGAGCAGGGTGGTCTTACCAGATCCCGTGCCTCCCGCAACCGCCAGGTCCTGTCTCAGCGACACCGCGCATGACAGCAGCTGCGCATACCAAAGCGGCAGCGACCCCAGCCCCACAAGCTCGTCCAGCGAGCAGATGCGGTCCGAGAACTTTCGGATGGTGAGAATCGGTCCGTCAATCGCCACAGGCGGAATCACCGCGTTGACGCGATAGCCCGTTTTGAGGCGGGCGTTGACGATGGGGCTGCGCTCGTCGATACGGCGGCCAAGTGGCGAGATGATGCGGTCGATAAGCACACGGATCTGCTCATCATCCTCAAACGCATGCTCGATGGGGTACAAGACGCCGCCGCGTTCAAAGAAAGCCGAGCGGCAGCCGTTGATCATGATCTCGGTAACGGTGTCGTCCTCGATGAGCGGCTGCAACGGCCCCAAGCCCACCACGTCATCCAAAATCTCGTCGATGATGGTCTCGCGCTCGGGCGTCGCGAGATCGGTCGGCTCCTCAACATTGAGCGCCGCCTCCACCGCAGGACGCAATTCCGAGCGGGCAAGTGCCGGGTCGATATAGGCGCTGATACGCGCCACTTCGTCGTAACCCATGCGGTCCATCACGGCGCGCTTGGTGCGTCGTTTCACCGCGCGGCGACGCCCCGCATCTACAGGCGCTGCCGCCGCTGCAGCGCCGGCAGCCTTAATCCTCGTTTGCAGGCTCATCGCTGATCACCCTCGCGCGACCAGGGAAGGCGGATACGCGGGCGTTCGGTGCGCATTGCACGGTCGGCGACCATATCGCTCCAAGGGCCGACGGCGCACCCCAGTTCCACGAGCATCTCGCGCGTGGCCTCGCGCACGCTGGTCGCAAAAGCGCTGGTCTGCCCCACTGCCTCGTCAGCGCGCCCAAACGCCATGAGCGCGGCGAGATCCTGCCCGCCATCGGCGATACGAATCTTGGAGCTCAACGCACAGGCAATCTCAAAGCGCATGGCAACATCCTCGTCTGCCCCGCGCGCACCGAACCGGTTGAACACGGCGCTCATGCGCGTGCGCGGCACACCTACTCGACTTGCAAGTTCAATGACGCGCGACGCCGATGTCGCGGACGACACCGCAGCATCGCCAACGACCAGGCAACGGTCGCTCGCCGCCACCGCAGCCGCCACGGCATCGCCCCAAAAGACCGAGGTATCGATAAAGACCACGTCGGATTCGCGACGCAGGACATCAAGCAGTAGCTCCACCGGACGTGCCATGAGCTCAGCTTGCTCGGGCGCCGCGACGGGACCCCAGAGCGTAACGCCCGGGGCGACGCGCATCGATGCGGCCACGATATCCGGCTCGGTGAGCGTGCCCGCCGCCGACGGCTCGATAAGTGCCGCCATATCGTGCGGAGCATCGACGCCTAACAAGTCGTAAAGGTTTCCAAACATCAGGTCCAGGTCGAGCACGGCGGCACGCAAGCCCAACAGCGACGATGTGTGTGCCATGGTGGCAACGATCGTCGACTTGCCGCAACCGCCCGAACCCGAAATGGCGCAGATGACCGGAGCTCGATGCGGCGAAGCGGCAGCGTCTGCCGGCGGCATCGGAGGCGGCGGGGCGGGCGTCGGTGACAGCGTCCCCGTCTCCCCCGCCGCAACTACACGCTGCGTCCAAGCCGGCATGGCGGCTTGTTCGGTCTGCGAGGCAGGCTCGCTCTGCGCAATCTGCTCATGCTGCATCAGCGACAACTCGCCGCACCCGGCAAAGCCCTCAACTTCGTCGAGTTCATCCGCCAGATTCACGCCGTGCACGTATCCCATATCTACAGCCGGGGAATCGCCAGCATGCTGCGCCGGCCCTCCAGCGTCATCGTATACAAGGGGGTTCCGGGGGCGCCGACCATGCTCGGCTTCCGCTTTTCCATAATCATCAACACGCGGGCCTCTTGTAGCGCGAGGCGCCCCGGGTTCCCTATCAACAAAAGCATCGGGCTCAATCGTCATGCGCCGATCGGAATCAACCGCTCCCTCGCCCGCGCGCCCGTTGCCGCATATACTGTGCGCAGCGATGACCTCGGTCGCCCCTGCGCGAAACAGCCCCTCGATATCCGACGGATCGAGTGCTTCTATCAACACGACCACGCGACTCACGCGGCCTTCGGCCGTCAGGCGCGCAACAGTCTTGCGCACATCTTCGGTATCAAACAGAGACGCCGCGATGATGGCAGCCCCGCGGCGCGACGGAAACGCCCGAGCCATGGAAACCAGCCCGTCCAGGTCACCTACGCGAAGCACCTGTGCACCCGCATCACGGCCCTCGACTTCCCGCTGCAACAGCCCGTAATCGCCGCACGCGCAGCACGCAAGCCAGATCGCCTTCATCACTTGTCGCCTCCGCTCTTTTTGCCGCGCGCCGTGGCGGGAATCGTCAAGCTGACCGTTCCCTTGCCCGAGGCTCCCAGCAGTTCCTTGACGTCTTCGGGGTCAGCCGCCAGCGTCACCCATTCGATCTTGCCCTCGCGCGTGGCACCGGAATCCTCACTGGTATCGATCACGTACGCGCCGCACAGTCGATCGGTTACGCCGTCTTTTTGCACATACACATCCACGTAGCTGCCCACGCCTGTAGCACCGCCGACCGAGTGCTCGGCATCGACCGCCACCGAAACGGCGACCTTGCCCTTAGGCACCTCGAGCTTGTGGCTCTCGGCCTTGGTGTAGACATTGCAGATCACGGCGTTTTTGGGAATACGCGAAGTCGTCACGTCGCCGCGTACCTGGCGCAGCTCGGTCACCGCGTCACGTGGCAGCAGACTCGTCAGCCATTCCTGGGTTATGACATTAGTCTCATCGAGGGTCTCGCCCACATCGATATCGCGCGCCGCGACGCATACCTCGACGCGATCGCCACCGTACTTGGCCAAGGTCTCAGCCTGGACCTGTTCGGCTTGCGAGCGGATCGACGAGCCGTAAACCATGCAGAGCAGAGCAGCGAGCACGCCCGCGACCAGACTGATGGCGATGCGCTTGCTCTTGTTCACGGCCGCTCCTCTCATGGCAGTGTCGGGCGAATGCCCGTACCACCATTGTCTGAGCGGTCAGAGTGCAAAGCGGCGCAATCGCGATCTTGGTTTTCGATGTCAAACCAATCGCTGACCAAAAGCTGACCAGCCCGTCAATCTCGTGGCAAGGTTTTGGTCAGCACGTCAGCAAACTGCATGTTTCGAGACTTTTCCGCAGCAAAAAAGCCGTCTCCCGAACAGTTGGGAGACGGCTGTCATAGAAAAAATCAATTACAGATGGACATCGGGATCGAGCATTTGAGCACTCACGCGCATGGATGACGCCAGGCTTTGGAACGTTTCCAAACGCAGGCTGTCGATCTGCCCGGCGTCCTCGGCCTCGCGAACGGCGCAGCCCGGTTCGTGGGTATGCGTGCAGTCGCCAAACCGGCACGCGCGCGATGCCTCGACAATCTCGGGGAAAGCGCGCGCCAGACCCCGCTCGTGACCCACGAGCGGTAGGCTGCGCAGGCCCGGGGCATCAGCGATCACGCCGGCGTCGCCCGGCAGCGCTACCATCACGCGCGCGACGGTAGTGTGACGGCCCTGGTCGTCGCGTTCGCGCACACCGCCGGTCGCCAATGTATCGTGGCCCAGCAGTGCATTGAGCAGCGTCGACTTGCCGGCACCCGACTCGCCCAGAATCATGGCGCAGCTCCCGGCAGGCACGCAGATACGGACCTCGTCCAGGCCGCGGCCCTCGGCAGAGGACGTCACGATCACGCGCACGTCCGGACCCACCAGGCGGCGCACGCGGTCCAGATCGCGCTCGAGCTCCTCGGCATCGCAGCGGTCAGCTTTGGTGAGCACCACCACCGGCTCGGCATCGCAGTCGAGCGCCAACACCAGCGAGCGCGCCACGCGGTCGAGCAGCACCTCACCGGCACCGAGCGCCTGCACGATTAGCACGCTATCCACGTTGGAGCAGAGCACCTGACGCTCTCCGCGGGCACGGCCGCGCCAACGCTCAAAGCTCGTACGGCGCGGCAGAACGCACTCAATAACGCCCATATCGTGCCCGGGAGCGCGGCGCACCGCCACACGGTCGCCCACGGCGGGCAGCAGCACCTCGTCCTCGCCGCGCGACTTGGCAAACCCCACGGCATGCTCGGCACGAAAGGTATCGTCGGCCGTCACCACCAGCGGAAACCCGCGATCTAAGCGCACCACGGCGCCAAGCTGCATCTGCTCGGGCTCCTCAGCATGTGCGCAGAAATCATCAAAGGCAGTCTGCTGGGTTTCATCGACTGGCAGGTCATCAAACGCCGGAACGTCCTGCAGCGCGTCAAGCCCCGGCACGCTTGCCAGCAGCTCCTCGGCAGATACGGGAGCCTCGGTCGCGAGCTTCCGACGACGATCACGCTTAGCCCGCGCCCCCGTCGTCTTTTTCTTCGCCTTAGCCTTAGCCTTGCCCACAAGCGCCTCCCAGCACCATAAATCACAACTGAGCAGGTATTTTAAATCAAAAAGAGCTGGCCGGGCAAAGCCCGACCAGCTCACACACTTTCCCTCAACCCTTTTTCATCCGCGCGGGAGTAAAGCCAGCAAGGATACCGTAGGGCCCACCCCGGGAGTGTTTTCTTCCGAGCGATCCCGCAGCGCGAAGCGCGAGGACCAGCGAAGAAGAAAACACGCAGGGGCGGGCCCGGACAGGTTAACTTACTCCTTCTCGACCGCGCGCATGATCGCCTTGTAGATCTCCATCAGCGGGATGATCAGGAAGGCCAGGCCCAGCGCGGCAAGAACGCCCTTGAGCTCAAGCGTCACAGGGCCAAAGAACATCTCGGCAAGCGTCGGCTGTACGGTCACGATCACCGTCAGCACCAGCGCCAGCGCAGCGGAAGCCCACAGCCACTTGTTCTGCTTCTTCATGGTGAACAGCGACGCACGACGGCTGCGCATATTGAAGCAGTGGAAAATCTCGACCATGTTGAGCGTGATGAACGCCATCATCACGCCTTCCTCGTCGGCATTGCCGGCGATCATATCAGCGATGTGAATGTAGCCCATGTCAAAGTACACGCCCACAAAGAAGCTCGCCAGCACCAGCACGGTGATGATCAGACCCTGGACCACGCAGTCCAGACCCATATGTCCGGCGAAGACACCGTCCTTAGCGTTGCGCGGCTTGCGCTTCATAATGTCGCCCTCGGCGTCCTCCATGCCCAGCGCGAGCGCGGGGAAACAGTCGGTAACCAGGTTCACCCACAGCAGCTGCACCGGCTGGAAGATGGTAAAGCCGATGAGCGTGGCGATAAACACCGAGAAGACCTCGGCAAGGTTTGCCGAAAGCAGGAACTGGATGACCTTGCGGATGTTGTCGTAGATGCGACGGCCCTCTTCGCAGGCACCGATGATGGTGGCGAAGTTGTCATCGGCAAGCACCATGTCGGCGACGTTCTTGGTGACGTCGGTACCGGTGATGCCCATGCCAACGCCGATGTCGGCGCGCTTGATGGACGGGGCGTCGTTGACGCCGTCGCCCGTCATGGCCACGATCTGGTCGCGCGACTTCCAAGCCTCGACGATGCGGGTCTTGTGCTCGGGCTGAACGCGGGCGTACACGCCGTAGTCCTCGATGTGCGCGTCGAGTTCCTCGTCGCTCATGCGGTCGAGGTCGGCGCCCGTGATGGCCTGGCTGCGATCGGTGACGATACCCAGCTGCTTGGCGATGGCCACGGCGGTGTCGATGTGGTCGCCCGTAATCATGACGGTGCGGATACCGGCATCGTGGGCCTCGCGGATGGCGTCGGCGACCTCGGGGCGGACCGGGTCAATCATGCCGGACAGGCCGCAGAAGACCAGGTCGTGCTCGAGCGCAGCGGGGCTGCAGTCGGCCGGGACCTCGGTGTAGGTGCGGCTTGCCAGCGCCAGCACGCGCAGGGCCTCGTCGGCCATGGCCTTGTTGGCGGCCACGAGCTCGGCGCGACGCTCCTCGGTCAGCGGAACGACCTTGTCGCCCTCGTAGATATGGGTGCACAGGCCGATCACCACGTCGGGCGCGCCCTTGGTGTACTGCTCATACTCGCCGTCCAGGGTCTCGACGACCACGGACATCATCTTGCGGCCCGAGTCAAACGGGGCCTCGCCCACGCGCGGATGCTCGGCAGTCAGGCCAGTGAGCCCCGCCTTGCCGGCATCGTTGACGAGCGCACACTCGGTCGGCTCACCCACGGCCTCGCCCAGCTCCTCGTCCCACTGGGCGTCGGAGCACAGGGCCATACCGGCCAGGAACTTCTCCTTAGGCGCGGCGAGCTCGTGCTTGACGACGGTCATCTTGTTTTGGGTAAGGGTGCCGGTCTTGTCGGAGCAGATGGTCTGTGTGCAGCCGAGGGTCTCGACGGCAGAGAGCTTGCGGATAATCGCCTGGCGCTTGGCCATCTTGGTCACGCCGAGCGACAGCACGATGGTCACGACGGCAACCAGGCCCTCGGGGATGGCGGCGACGGCGAGCGAGACGGCGACCATAAAGGTGTCGAGCAGGGCGGTCGGGTCGGTGAGGACGTTGCCCACGCCGTGGCGGATGATGTCGACGCCAAAGATGACGACGCAGATGACGATAACCATGATGGTGAGGATGCGGCTGAGCTCGGCAAGCTTCACCTGCAGCGGCGTGAGCTCTTCCTTAGCCTCGGCCAGGGCGCCGGCGATCTTACCCATCTCGGTGTTCATGCCGGTGCCGACCACGACGGCGCGGCCGCGGCCGTATACCACGGTGGAACCCATGTAGCACATGTTCTTGCGGTCGCCGAGCGGCACGTCGTCGGTGCCGGTGGCGAGCTCGATCACGTTGGCATGCTTCTCGACAGGCACGGACTCGCCGGTGAGTGCAGCCTCCTCGATCTTCATCGTGGCGCTCTCGAGCACGCGGCAGTCGGCCGGGACGGAGTCGCCCGCCTCGAGCATGATCACATCGCCGGGCACGAGCTCGGCGCTCGGCAGGTGCACGAGCTTGCCGTCGCGCAGCACCTTGGACTGCGCCGCGCTCATCTCCTGCAGGGCCTCGAGAGCCTCCTCGCTTTTAGCCTCTTGGACCACGCCCAGCACCGAGTTGACGATAACGACGAACATGATGATGGCGACATCGGCAAAGTCGGGCTCGCCCTTGACCATACCCGTGAGCGCGCTGATAACGGCGGCAACGATCAACATGATGACCATGGGGTCGGCCATCTGCTCAAAGAAACGCTTCCACAGCGGCGTTTTCTCGGCTTCCTCGAGCTTGTTAGGGCCTGTCTTGGCGAGGCGCGACGACGCCTCGTCGTTGCTCAGGCCGAGGTTCTCATCGACGCCCTGGTCGCTGAGCACCTCCGCCGCGGCGGACAGGTATTCCTTTTGCATATAGAGTCCCCTCCTGGGATTCGGGCCACTCAGCAGATTGATGCCCGATCATAATTCCCAGGAGAAGGGCAAGGGCTCATCAAGGCTGCCGTGCTGAGCGGCAGTTGATAGTGGAGCTATGGTACCCCAAAGCAACGCGTCTAGCCAAAACAATCCATTTGGAAATAGGGTCCATTCGCAACGATGCAGACCGTATGATGTTCAACATTGATAAAACGTTTTTTCTTCGGTGCATCATCAAACTGAAATATCGCCCAGATAGCAGCGGTTAGAACGGTTGGTAAAGTTTTTGCATATACCGTTTTTTCGCAAAAAATGAACTTCTAATTCGGCATACGGTCGATTTTTTGGGGTATTCGGTCGGCATTTCGTTATAATCATCTCAGTTTTATTTCTTATGGTTTATCTATCAGCGCAAGACGATGTCAGATGGAGGTCTGAATGTACAAGCGCACCAAGATTGTATGCACCATGGGTCCCGCCTGCGATAGCGACGAGACCATCCGCGAGATGATCAAGGCGGGCATGAACGTCGCCCGTTTTAACTTCTCGCACGGATCCTACGACGAGCACCACGGTCGCATCGAGCGCGTCCGTCGTATTTCCAAGGAGCTCGGTCTGCCCGTCGGCATCCTGCTCGACACCAAGGGCCCCGAGGTCCGCACCGGCCTTCTGGTCGACGGCAAGAAGGTCGCCGTCAAGACCGGCGACAAGATCGTCGTCACCGCTCAGCCCACGTCCGAGGATTTCCACGGCACCGCTGAGCACATCTCCCTCGACTACCTGGCTCTGCCCTCCGAGGTCGAGAAGGGCTCCCTCATCCTGATCGATGACGGCCTGGTTGCCCTCGAGGTCGAGTCCGTCGACGGCCAGGACATGACCTGCGTCGTTAAGAACGACGGCCTGATCGGCGAGCGCAAGGGCGTCAACATGCCCAACGTCAACATCTCGCTGCCCGCCATCACCGAGCGCGATCGTCAGGACATCCTCTTTGGCCTGACCGAGAACATCGACTACATCGCCGCTTCCTTCATCCGTGACGGCGAGTCCGTCCGCGGCATCCGCGAGCTTTGCCGCGAGAACGGCGGCGAGCACGTGACGATCTTCCCGAAGATCGAGTGCGCCCTGGGCGTCGAGAACTTCGACGAGATCCTCGAGGCTTCCGACGGCATCATGGTCGCCCGTGGCGACCTGGGCATCGAGATCAAGCCCGAGCTCGTTCCGCACATCCAGAAGGAGATCATCGCTAAGTGCAACGCGGCCTACAAGCCCGTTATCACCGCTACGCAGATGCTCGACTCCATGCAGCAGAACCCGCGCCCGACGCGCGCCGAGGTTGCCGACGTTGCTAACGCCATTTACGACGGCACCGACGCCGTTATGCTCTCCGGCGAGTCCGCTGCCGGTAAGTACCCGGTCGAGGCCGTCAAGATGCAGGCCAGCATTGCTCTCGAGACTGAGAAGTACCTCCCGGCTCACGCTCCGCTCGAGGTTCCGGCTGACGCTCACGGCACCCGCGTCGTCAACAACGTTGTGGGTATGTCCGCTGTGAACATGGCTACCACCGTTGGCGCCAAGTGCATCACCGTGCCGACGACCACCGGTCGTACCGCTCGCCTGATCTCGCACTTCCGTCCCAACATGCCGATCTGCGCGTTCTCCCGCCACGAGTGGGCCGTCCAGCAGATGATTATGTACTGGGGCGTTATCCCGCACCAGGCCGAGATTACCCAGGGCACCGTCAACGGCACGATCGTCAAGGCGATCGAGACCGCTAAGGAGCTCGGCTACGTCAAGGCCGGCGATCTGACCGTCGCTACCGCTGGCGATCCCCGCATGAGCGTCCAGCTCGAGGATAAGGTCTCCTCGACCAACGTCGCTTACGTCGCTCAGGTGCGCTAAATCGTACTTGCAAGCAAATTTGCATTGCAAAGGGGCCCGGAAGGCATTGCCTTCCGGGCCCCTTTTTAAGACCTTCTTCATATGCCGCTTCATCGATTTGCGTTCAGTCGCAAGCCTCTCCGATGCCGAGCGCACCACCGAAGACGCCCTGCGAGGGGAGCCGTTGGTCAATTGGGGTGAACTGTTCACCGTCAAGCCGGCCGGCTAGCAGCTAGCGATCAGAGGGGCTGCGGGGACGTCAGAAGCGGCAACGCGAGCCGCAAATCCCGCCTCGGTTAGCTCGATGACCTCGGTAAACGTCGCGTCGAAGAATTCCTCGGTCAGCAGGCGGTATGGCGGATGGTCGGGATCGCCGGGGTTTTCGCGTACAATCTCGTGCATGACGCCGATGGTCTTGAGCACATACTCTTTATGGATGGGATACTGCCCAAAACGCGTCGCAGCGGTATACAGGCGATCGGTCGCACGCGGAATCGAAACAATGCCGAGCGTCTTGCCAAACCAGTCAAAGTCGCCTTGCTTTTTAATGCGGAACTCCTCGCACGGCTTGCCGCCGTGCGCCTCCAGGTACTGATTCACGCGCGTATTCCATACGGTATCGGCCACCAGATGCGACCAGACACCCAATGTCAAATCGAGCAACGACTGCGCCACGTCCTCGGACGCAAGCGAGAACTCACGAGCGCCGGGACCGACAACCGGCTCGGCATCCCTGTAGCGCTGGGGATAGTGCACGCGATTCAGTCGCTCGCGCTCCTCGACAATCGAGGTAGCCGCGGCTGGCGCACCGGTGGGCGAACTTTTAAGCAACGGTGCCACATAGGTATCCCAGAACTCATGCTCACGAGGCTTAGGGATAGGCTCGGGCTTTGCAAAGTGCGTAATGCGGTACGGGATGGGATCGGCGATGCCAGGGACCATATAGCCCACGAAGATATCCGGAACCACGCAGCCAAACAAAAAGGCATTGCGGTCGCGCACGCTATTGGCAAGTGCACCGGTGCGCTCCAGCAAACGCTCCGTCTGAGCGATATGAATGTTCCAACTTGGCATAGCCACCCCCATAAAAAACCTGGATAACTATACCATCACGGCAAAGCCGCGCGGGCGGCTACGCACGCTCTACGCAGCAACTAGTCCGTAGTACCGCTTTCGGTTCCATACGACGGCGAAGGCGCCTCGACCACATGGTGATATCGATCGATATAGATTGCACGGGCACCCAGGCGTCGCACCAAATCCTGGTGATGCGTGCTCATCAAGACCGTCTTACCCGCCGCGACGTAGGCCAGCAAGAAGTTGACCACGATGTCGCATGAATCCTCGTCGAGCCCATTGGTGGGCTCATCGAGCACTAGGATATCGGGGTTCATCGATACAACTGCCGCCAGCGCCACACGCTTCTTTTGCCCGCCCGAGAGCTGATAGGGAGAGGCGTCGGCAAGGTCGGCAACCTGGAACAGCCCCATGGCATCGCGCACGCGGCGCTCGAGCTCGTCTGCCGGCAGCCCCATCTGCGCGGGACCAAAAGCAACTTCCTCGCCCACCGTGGCGCAGAACAGCTGGGCATCGGCGTTTTGGAACACGAAGCCCACGCGCTGGTGGAACTTCTGAGCAGCAGCAGAATCCTTCAGATACGCCGCATCGACCACGTGCCCGTCAAACAGGTATGCCCCTGCGTCCGCGAGTTCAAGGCCGTTAATAAGACGCATAATCGTCGTCTTGCCGCAGCCGTTGGGACCGAGCAGGGCAACGAGTTCACCACGATCGACCTGCAGCGACACGCCATCGACAACCGTATGCCCCGCATAGGAGAACACCACGTCGCGCAGCTCGATGAGCGGAACGACCTCGGCGCCGCCCACACCGTTCGTGCCCGCCGCACTATTCATATCGATCGTCAAAACGTCGCCCTTCCCCATTTGCATCCCCAGTCGGAACCAGCAGCGCCTACAGCACGGCGCACAACACTGTCAGCAGCGCCACGCCGGCCGCATAGGCCGCATCGCGCCAGCCAAACCTGGCGCGCGCGGGAGCCGGATACGCACCGGCAAAGCCGCGGCAAAGCATAGCCTCGTCCATCGCGCGGCTGCATTTCATCGCCTTGATAAAGGTCATGCCCATGATACCCGCGATCGAATCGGTACGCGAAAATCCCTCGGGCGCACGGCCAACGCTGCGCAGCATGACCGATTCGCACAGATCGTGCGCCGTACGACCCAGCACCTCGATGTGCTTGAGCGCCATATCAAACGTAAAGATAACTTCGTCGGGTAGATGCAGCATCTTGAGCGCCGCCGACATGCGGCTCCACGTGAGGGTCCACGAAGCGCCCAGCACCAGCGACACATTAATGAAGGTCTTGAGCGCAATCTTGAGCATGGCGCCCGTAGCGGAAGCACCCAGCAGCAGGGCAGGCAGCGCCAAAACCACTGCGAGCCCCGCGGCGCCAAGCGCCGGCACAAAGGTCGCGCGCAGCCCGCGTATGGGACGCACGGCAACGAGCACCAGCGCAATGGCCGCCATCAACATGAGGTACAGCGGGCTTTGTGTCAGGCACACGCACAGGACGCAAACGAATATCCCCACCAGGCGCACCGGAGCCGAAACGCAAGAAAGGGCGCGGTCGACCATCGACCCGCCCTCGTGCGCGCCTCCACCCAGGCGAACCCGCTCAAGCAGGCTCGCCAGGTGCAGGACGTTCTTTTGCATCACGCGATGACGAGCGCCCGTGGGCTCGTATCGCTCCTCGGCCGCAAGCCAGCTAGGCAGCTCGACCATCGCCATGGGCTCCGCTTTCCTTGACCGTCAGCGAGATCAGACGGAATGCGATGGTGAGCACCGCCACGCCAATCACGCCGGACAAGATATACATGGCAGCCTGACCGGCAAAGCCGAGACCCTGCTCCTCGGAATAGGCCTGCAGGTAATCACCCGTAGGCAGAGCGTCGGCAAAGGTCGGGGTGTCGAGACCGACCGAAGCCTGCAGGCTGTCGTCGCCAGCCTCCTGAACGGCGGTCGCGGCGCCCTCGGCGTCCCACTCACCCCAGGCGTCACCCGTGGCCAGCAGGCCCAGCGGCGTGGCCACGACAAGCACGGCAACCAAGATGAGCGTGGGGACCAGCGAGGTCTTCTTTGCAGCAGCGCCCTCGGCAGCAAGCTGTCCATCGGCGGCTTCGGGGCCGACGATAACGCTCGGCGCCGTCTTCTTGATAAAGCCGTAGATCGCGGCAGTCGCCACGCCCTCGACCACGCCGGCTACCAACATATGCGGGATCATCATGGCCGGAATGGCAATGGACAGCGGGAAGGGGCAGTACAGCGGAGCGCCCGAAGCATTCGTGAAAAGCATCGGCTGAATACCAAACTCGATTGCTGCGCACAGGGCCGCCAGGCACAGGCCGACCCAGCCGCTTACGATGGCCGAAACCGAGGTGCCCCAGCTCTTGTCGTGCAAACGGCTGTTAAGCGCGCGGAACACGATGGCTGCGGCAAACGGCAACACGAAGGCCATGTTAAAGCAGTTAGCGCCAAAGGACAGGATGCCGCCGTCGCCAAACAGCAGCGCTTGCAGCGCCAGCGCGACCGAAACCGCGATAGCCGCGGCCTCGGGGCCCAGCAGCAGCGCGATGAGTGCGCCACCAACGGCGTGGCCAGTGGTGCCGCCGGGCAGCGGCACGTTGAACATCATAAGCAAGAAGGAAAATGCGGCGCAGATGCCCAGGAAAGCCATGTGCTCGCGATCGAGCGTGGCGCGCACCTTCTTGATACAGTGAGCCCAGACGGGCACCATCGCCACCGCCATGACGGCATCGGTCTGCGGGGACAGATAATTATCTGGAATGTGCATGTACGCCTCCCGGTTATCGGCGCACGGAATTGCAACGCCGCTTGAATCACCTTTCCAGTGTTACGTAATGTCAGATTCGTAACACGCCGCGGGCTATCATAGCAAAACGGCGCACTGCCGACAAAGCAGCACGCCGTTATGTAATGCGCGTGTCATATATGCAGGCTCAACGGTGCCTTATACCGAAAACAGCAGTCACGTAGGACTCGGCAGCAGCCACCGCTGACCCATACCCCAGCGCAGGACCTAGCCGCGGACCTCGCCGTTTACGCCCTTGCACACCTTGGTGACGATCTTCTGGTGCGCTTTTTCGACCTCTTCGCTGGTGAGCGTATGGTCGTCGGAGCGATACGTAAGCGCAAAGGCCATGGACTTCTTGCCCGCTCCGATACGGATGGGATCGCGGTAGACATCGAACAGGCGCACGCCCTCGAGCAGCTTGCCGCCGGCACTCGTAATACGACGCTCAAGATCCTCGCAGGTCACAGTGTTGTCGACTACGATAGCAAGGTCGTGCTCAACGGCCGGGTACTGCGAGAACTCACGGTAGTTCTCCTGGTTGCGGGCGCCCTTGATCAGCTTGTCCAGGTCGAGCTCAAAGGCAACGACGACCTCGTCAATGCCCATAGTCTCGCGCGCCTCGGGGTGGATCTCGCCAACCCAGCCCAGCACGGTACCGCCCGAGAGTACCTCGGCAGCACGACCCGGTTGCAGGAAGGCATAGCTCTCGCCCTCGACGGGACGGAAGCGAACCTTCTCGATGCGCAGCTGGGCAAGCAGCTCCTCAACGATGCCCTTGCCAAAGAAGAAACGCAGCTTGCGGTACTTCATGTTCCAAGACCGCTCGCTCCACTGGCCCGAGAGCACGCCCGCCACGGACTTGGTCTCCTTGGGCAGGCTGGCGTTCTCGCGACCGTGGAACAAGCTGCCGACCTCGTACAGATGCACGTTGGGCGTGCCGTGGGCCTCGTTGTAGGCCACAGACTGCAACAGGCCTGGCAACAGCGAGCGGCGCATCTCGGTCTGCTCGGCAACCAGCGGGTTCATGAGCACCACGGGGCAGCCGCGACCCTCGGTGGGCATGCCGATCTTCTCCAGGTCGCCCGGGGCGGCAAAACCAAAGGTCGTGGTCTCGTTGAGGCCGCAGGCGCGCAGGATCTCGCCGACCTTGCGGGTGAGCTTTTGCTCGCGGGTCAGGCCGCCGATATGGTTCTTGGCAGCCGGGATGGTCGCCGTCACGCGGCCCATGCCCCACAGGCGCAAGATCTCCTCGATCAGGTCGATCTCGCGCGGCAGGTCGGGGCGGAAGCTCGGCGGGCTCACCATAAAGTCCTCGCCGTCACGCTCGACGGTGCAACCCAGGCGGGTGAGCGAGCGCTCGATAAAGTCGGGCTCGATGTCGGCGCCGCAGATGGCGTGCACGCGGGCCAGGCGCAGCTTAATGCTGTCGATGGTCTTGGGCGCGGGGAAAACGTCGACATAGCCGGGAGCAACCTCGCCGCCGGCGATCTCCTCGATGAGCGCGCAGGTAACGTTGGCGACATCCACGCAGCCGGTCTCGTCAACCTGACGCTCAAAGCGAATGGAGGCATCGGAGATCAGCGATAGGTCACGGCTGGTGTGCGAGGTGCGACCGGCGTTGAAGCAGGCGCTCTCGACCATCACGTCAACGGTGTCGTCCTCGATCTCGGAATCCATGCCGCCCATGACACCGGCCAGCGCCACGGGACGCTCGCCGTCGGTGATGAGGCCCATGCCGGCGTCGAGCACGCGCTCCTCGCCGTCGAGCGTCGTGAACTTCTCGTCCTGCTGGGCGGCGCGAACCACCACACGACGGTGGCCATCGCGCGCGGCAAAGGTGTCCAGGTCAAAGGCGTGCAGCGGCTGACCGGTGAGCATCATCACATAGTTGGTGATGTCGACGATGTTGTTGTGCGGGCGCACGCCCAGGGCGTTAAGGCGCTTGACCATCCAGTCGGGCGACGGGCCGACCTTGACGTTGCGCACGATGCGGGCAACGTAGCGGTCGCACAGGCCCTCGTCGGCAATCTCGACGGAAAGCTCGTCGTCGGTCGCGCGGCCGGTCTCGGCCTTGATGGCGGGCAGCTCAACGTGGAAATCGCGATCGAAAATGGCACCGGTCTCGCGGGCCATGCCGATCATGGACAGGCAATCGGGACGGTTGGGCGTGATCTCGCAGTCGAGCACAGTATCACTCGAGCCCACGTACTCGGCAAACGGCATACCGCAGGGCGTGTCCTCGGGCAGAATCATGATGCCGGAGTGGTCGCCACCCAGGCCGAGCTCGCGCGCAGAGCAGTTCATGCCCATGGACACGACGCCGCGAAGCTTGCTCTTCTTGATCTTGACGTCGCCGGGAAGCACAGCGCCAATCATGGCCGTGACGATGTGGTCGCCGGCCTCGAAGTTCTGCGCGCCGCAGACGATCTGCAGCGGGGCGGGGTTGCCGTCGGCGTCGAGGTTCTTGTCGCCCACGTCGACCGAGCACACATACATGTGGTCGCTATCGGGGTGCGGGGTCTTGGTGAGCACCTTGGCGGTCACCACGTGGTCAAAGGACTCGCCCACGGTGTCGATCGCCTCGACCTCGGTGCCGGTACGGATATATTCGTCCGAAAGGGTCTTGGGATCCTCCGGAATATCGATCATGGTCTTGAGCCAGTCGTAAGAAACGCGCATCTAACTGGTCTCCTTTCATAAATGCGGCTTTGAGCCGGAAAACTGCAACGGAGACGGGTTTTCCAAGTGCCGCAGATTGCCTTGAAAGAGGAGGGCCGCGTACTTAGGTACGCAACCGACGATTGAAAGGCAAGGTGCGGTGCTTGGGAAAGCCGCCGGGACTAGAACTGATTTAAGAAGCGCATATCGCCTGTCATGAGCGTTCTGAGGTCGGGCAGGTCGTAGCGCAGGGCCGCGACGCGTTCGGCGCCAATGCCAAAGGCGAAGCCGGTATACTTCTCGGGGTCGATGCCACAGTTGATAAGAACGTTGGGGTCGACCATGCCGCAGCCCAAGATCTCGATCCAGCCGCTATGCTTGCAGAAGTTGCAGCCCTTGCCACCGCACACGTGGCAGCTCACGTCCACCTCGCAGCTGGGCTCGGTGAAGGGGAAGAAGTGCGGGCGGTAACGCGTCTTGCGATCCTCGCCAAACATGCACTTAACAAAGTAGTCGAGCGTGCCCTTCAGGTCGCCAAAGGTGATGCCCTCGTCGACGACCAGGCCCTCGATCTGGTTGAACTGCGGCAGGTGGCAGGCATCGGCCGTGTCGGGACGGTAGACGGTGCCCGGGCAGATCATGTAGATGGGCGGCTTCTGCGACTCCATAGTGTGGATCTGCACGCCCGAAGTCTGGGTGCGCAGCAGCACGTCCGACTCGCCGTGGGCGTGGGCCTCGGGGTGCGCGACGCTGCCGGGGTTATTGTCGACCACGTAGAAGGTATCGCGGGCCGAGCGGCTCGGGTGATCCATGGGGGCGTTGAGCGCGGTGAAGTTGTAGTAGGAGGTGTCGACCATGGGGCCGGACTCGACGGTGTAGCCGATGCCGCAGAAGATGTCCTCGGCCTCCTCGATGATCTGCTTGATCAGGTGCTGGTGACCGATCTGCGGACGGATGCCCGGCAGCGTGATGTCGACGGCCTCGTGCTCCAGTGCGTGCTTGAGGGCGGCGGCCTTCATCTCGGTGGTGCGCTCGTCGAGCATGCCCTCGATCAGCTGGCGCATCTCGTTGGCGCGCTTGCCCATGACGGGGCGATCCTCGGGGGCGAGCTTGCCCATCATGCGCATCAGGCCGGTGATGCGGCCCTTGCGACCGAGCAGCTCAACGCGCGCAGCCTCGAGCTTTGCGGCGTCGTCGGCACCTGCGACGAGCTCCTTGGCCTCTTCCTCGAGTTTGACCAGATCATCAATCAGACTCATGTCTTCCCTTTCGTCTCTCGCGCATCCGCGCTCCGGGACGGCTGACGCCTCCCGATGCTGCGGATGCGCGGCCCGGTTCGGTAACAAAAAACCGCCCTCGGGCATGTGCATTGCCCAAGGACGGTTAAATTCCGCGGTACCACCTTGTTTGACCCGGCGGATGTATGGCCCGCCGCGCCCACTCTTTGCCCCTTGTCGCGAGGCTCACGGCTTCCCTACTGGGGACATCGCCGCCGCTGGCCGCGCGCCCGTTGAGGTTGCTGCTCGGGAGTGAACGCTTGGCCCTTGCCACCGCAGGAAGGCTTGCAGCCCATGACCTTCCCTCTCTTGCCGGCGACGCGGCGGGCAAAAACCCTCTCCGTCAACGCATTGGGCTATAGGATAACACATTTCGCGAGCGCATCGCCGCGTTCCGTTTTGTTCGCGCTGGGTACAAGGCAGGTAGCTGTGCAAATTGGCCGCGCACCCGCCTGCGGCGCTCGGCCTGCGAGATTAAGGATACGGTATGGGAAAGAAACTCGATAAGAAGGCCCAGGCCGCCGTGGCAAAGGCTGCCAAGGGCGTCAAGGCTGCTAAAGTCGACAAGGCCGTCAAAAAGTTCCGCAAACTCGAGGGCAAGCTGTGGACTCGCGAGTACCTGCTCAAGATTGCCGAGTTCGATGGAGCGACGATTGCTCCTGCCAACGGCGCTGCCGCCCGTGCCGACGCCATGGGCACGCTTGCCGGCGAACATCACAAGCTACTGACCAGCGAGAAGTCCGTTGAGCTCGTACGCTCGTTAGCGCGCGAGACGGTTGCAGGCGGCAAAATCGACGACCCGCAGCTGCTCGACGAGATCCGCGTGCTCGGCCGCGACCAGCGCGAGGCAAGCGTTATTCCTACCGAGGAGGCCGAGGCCTGGACCAGGCTCACCTGCGAGGCCGACGCCGTGTGGCACAAGGCCAAGACGGCCAACGACTGGGCGAGTTTTGAGCCCTATGTGGATAGAATCGTCGCCCAACTTAAGCATCAGGCCGAACTCATGGACCCCAAGCGCGACCCATACGACGTTTGGCTCGACCAGTACGAGCGCGGCCTTTCCGCCAAGAGCTTCGATGCGTTTTGCGATGAGGTCAAGGCGACGGTCGTGCCGCTCGTGCACGCCATCGGCGAGCGCGGCCAGCAGCCCGCTGCCGACTTTTTGCACGCCCGCGTGCCCGAGGCCGCCCAGCGCGCCATGAGCTTCGACCTTATGAAGCTCGTCGGCCTGAACCTGAACGACACCACGCTTGCCTTTACCGAACACCCGTTTAGCGAGGGCTTTGCCGTGGGTGACGCGCGCATCGCGACACACATCTACGAGAACGATTGCATCTCCAACGTCTACAGCATCATCCACGAGGCGGGACATGCCATGTACGAGCTGGGCGTCAATCCCGCCTATGCGCGCACCTGTCTTGAGGGCGGCACCTCCATGGGCATCCACGAGAGCCAGAGCCGCTTTTTCGAGAACACCGTGGGTCGCAGCCGCGCCTTTATGGGACCGCTGCTCGAGGTGCTGCGCCGCCACGCGCCCGAGGTCTACGGCGACGTCGACGAGGACACGCTCTACCGCGCCGTGAACATCGCGCAGCCGTCGTTGATCCGCACCGAGGCCGACGAGCTCACCTATCCGCTGCACGTTATGGTGCGCTACGAGATCGAGCGCATGCTGTTTGCCGGCGAGGCCACAGCCAAGGATATCCCCGCGCTTTGGAATCGCTTTATGAACGAGTACCTGGGCATCCCCGTTCCCGACGACACGCGTGGTTGCCTGCAGGATACGCACTGGAGCGGCGGCTCGTTTGGCTACTTCCCCACCTATGCGCTGGGCAGCGCCTACGACGCCATGTTCGTGCCGGCCATGTGCCGCGACGGCGTCGACCTTACCGGCGCCTGCGCGAGCGGCGACCTTGCGCCCGTTCGCGCCTGGCTGGGCGAGCGCATTTGGCAGTGGGGACGCGCCAAGGACGCGCCGGAGCTCATCAAGGGCGCCTGCGGCATGGCGTTCGATGCCCGCTACTACTGCAGCTACCTGCAGGACAAGTTCACCACGCTCTACGAGCTGTAAGGCATAACCGACACGCCAACGCAAAGGGGACGCCGCGGAACCAATCCGCGGCGCCCCCTTTCCACCTAGTCGTTTAAGAACGTCCCCAATGACTACCTTACAGAGCCTCGAGCGCGTTGGCGATGCGCTTCATGGCGGCATCGGCGGATGCTTGGTCGGGCGCCTCGGCCAGCACGCGGATAACCGACTCGGTTCCGCTCTTGCGCACGAGCACGCGGCCCTCGCCTGCCAGCGCAGCCTCGGCCTCGGCGATGGCGTTCTGCACGCCCATGTTCTCGAGCGCGGCGTCCTTATCCGCCACGTGCACGGCCACCTGCGCCTGCGGCAGCAGCCTACACGGAGCCGTGAGCTGCGAGAGCGTCTCGCGCTCGGCACGAATCACTTCCATCACGCGCAGCGAAGTCATAATGCCGTCGCCCGTGCGCTCGATATCGCCAAAGATCGTATGGCCCGTCTGCTCGCCGCCCAGGCTGTAGCCGCCCTCGCGCATCTTGGCATACACGTGACGGTCGCCCACACCGCTGGTCACGGCGCTCAGTCCGGCAAGCTCCAGCGACTTGACCAGACCAAAGTTGCTGGCGATCGTCGGTACCACGGTACCGCCCGAAAGGCGACCGTGCTTGTTCAGATACACGCCGCACACGTACAAAATCTGGTCGCCGTCTACCACGCGACCGCGCTCATCCACGGCCAGGCAGCGGTCGGCATCGCCATCGTAAGCAAAACCCACGTCCAGGCCCTGCTCCACCACGTGGCGCTGCAGGCGCTCCATATGCGTGGAGCCGCAGTCGACGTTGATGTTAAAGCCATCGGGCGCGGCGTTGATCACGCGCACGTCGGCGCCCAGCGCGTCAAACACCGGCTTGGCCACCGAGGAAGCCGAGCCGTTGGCGCAATCGATGCCGATCTTGACGCCCTGCAGCGAAAAGTTCGCGCTGGCGATGAGCGAAGCAATGTAGCGGTTGCGACCCTGCATGTAGTCCACCGTGGCGCCGATGTGATTGCCCGTTGCCAGCGGCACCTCGCTCTTGCCATCGATATAGTCCTCGATGAGCTCCAGCACGTCCTCGTCCATCTTAAAGCCGTCGCTGTTGACGAGCTTAATGCCGTTATCGCAAAACGGGTTGTGGCTCGCGCTGATCATGATGCCGCAATCGAAGCAGCCCTCCACGGTCTGATGCGCCACGCCCGGCGTCGGGATCACATGCAGCATATAGGCGTCCGCACCGCTCGCGACCAGGCCGCTCACCAGCGCCGCCTCGAACATATAACTCGAGCGACGCGTGTCCTTGCCCACGATCACGCGCGCTTTGCGCTCGCGGTTGGCGCCGTAATACCAGCCCACAAAACGGCCAATCTTATAAGCGTGCTCTACCGTCAGCCCAACGTTGGCCTCACCGCGAAAGCCGTCGGTGCCAAAGTACTTCATGCGCTCTCCTTACAAAATAGGGGCGAACAGATTGCCTGTCCGCCCCAAAATGGTACTCGATTATCTGCGCTACCAGAAAAACCCTACGCCGACGCGCTGTCGCGAGCCGCCTGGCATGTAGGAGTCTGACGCAGCGTAAGCGGCTTGTCCCCCGCCTCGGCCGACGTGGTCAGCGTATACGTGATCGTCGTCGTCTCGCCAGCATGCAGGTCAACGGTGCCCGAATAGAAGGGGATTCCATGCCACGTAGCGGCGCCAAGACCAAACTGGGTGCCCTCGACGGTCAGATCAGTAATGTTGCCGCCCGTCGGGGCAAACAACGAGACATTCAGACGCTCGTCGTCACGCGCGGCATCGGGTGCGCTCGCCGCAACGTAGTCGGGCAGCTTGCCAGCCTCCTCCTGCGTCATGATGTTCGTCAGAGTAACGGTGATGCGATACGAGCACGTGCCGTCGCCGTTCTTGATGCCCTGGCCGATCTGCGTGTCGGCGTTCAGATACCAGTCGAGCTTGGAGAAGCTCAGGTTGTTAAAGTAAACGCCGGCAACGGGATCGGCACTCGGATCATCCGGATCGGGCAGCGAAGCGTCAATGCCCGTCTCTTTGATGGCATTCTGCTCATCATCGTTTCTCATCCAAGCAATCAGACGGCCCTCTTCGGCACCGCGCTCGAATGCACCGACAAGCTTTGTAACGTCGACGTCACCGATGCCACCGAGAATCTTGTCGAAGGCGGCGCTGGCAACAGCCGCAAAGATGCCGTCCGATTCCTCGACCGGATAGTTCCAATACACATCGTGCATGAGAACCTTCGCCGCGTTGGTACCGTCGACAACCGTTCCGTCGGGCAGTGACACGTTACCGACCAGGCCCAGCAGATACTGCAGGAACACCGGGTCGATACCGATGACGCCATCAACGTCCTGTCCATACTGGGACTTCCACAGCGCGGCGACACGCTGCGAGTTGCGGGGCCAATCAGGCGAATAGGTATTGCCCGAGTTGTACAGGTTGCTGTGGTTGCCGAACAGCGCCTCATCCTCTTCGTCGACGCTCTCGACCGCCTCATCCTCGCTGAGTCCAATGCGGGGAACAAACTCGCCAATCGACATCTGACCGTCGGTGACCGAAATCAGGCCCTGCGAACCGCCAAAGCCGCCGCAGGCACGAATCTCGACGTTGTTCATGGCGTACATAAGGTAGTTGCGCGTCTGGCCGTTGGCGCCGAGCATCTGGGGAAGGACGGGGGCGACCTTCTCCGCCGCGTCAACCGCACCGTTGAGGGTGGCAAAGCCGTCCTTGGCCTTATCGACCAGCTCGGTCACCTGGGAAATATGAGTATCGCCAATGCCCTGGACCTTCTCGTTGGCGCTCTTGAACACCTTCGAGCTGCTGGAAAGCGAATCGGCGACCGCCTGCAGCGCGGACACGTTAATCATGCCGTCCTGGAACAGTTTGCCGGGCGTAGCCTGCGAGAGGTTGTCGGCCATGGGAACCAGCGCATTGCTCGAGACATCGGACAGGGCGTCAATCATGGTGCGGGCCGCATTGATATCGCTGCCATACACCGGGATAAACGAAGCCGCCGCCCACAGCGGGCTCGAGGTCTCCGCCTTCATGCTGTTACAGAGCTCATCGATCTTCTTCGCGTCGTCAGGCAGCGTCGAAAAATCGCCCGACGTGACCTTGCCCTTAAGGCCACCGACGATCTCGACAGCCTCCTTCGCTTCGCTCTTTACGGTCTTTGCCGAGTTAAGCAGCATAAAGCCGCTTGCGCCAAGCACAACGAGAAGCACCGCGACTACAGCGGCAACAATGGCGCCAGTGTGACGCTTTTTGCGCTCGCCCTTGCGATGGCGATGACGGACCAGACCGTCAGAGGTCGAACTCGACGAAGCATCGCTACCGTAGTTCAAGCCAAAATCGTAATAATCTTCCTTGGAACCCGAGCCCGCAAACTCGGCACCGCTATCATCCAGGCGGGCGAACGTGCCAGTCTCGGAGGCGCCGGTGTAAATCGTGCCAAGGTTACCCGTAAGCCCCGCGCCACCAGCAGAGGGAGTATTGTTGGCGGCCTTGCCGGCATTAACGTTGCCGGCAGCATTCGCGGCGTTGGCAGCACCTGCGTTGTTCGCAGGCACCGAAGGAGCCCCGCTCGGCTGCGACGCGGAGGTTGCACCGCCCGCAAAGACATTCCCTCTTGCACGGCCGGTCTTTTTTGCCTTTTGAGACTGCTCGTACAGAGCGGTAAACATCGCCGTCTCGCCCGGGGACACGCGCTTACCGGAACCGCCCTGTCCAGCGCCGCCCGGCGTGCCGGCCTTACCAGCCCCGTTCGAACGCGGCGGAACTGCAGGGCGGCCGCTATCGCTGCCCTTAAAGTGATTACCAGCCATAAAGAAATCCTCGCAATTGAGTCGCAATGAAAAAGTCCATAACGTTACTAGTTTATGGCATTTTGAGCATCGACAGCTAAACTCCAGACACGGACATCAATTGGCGGAAATGCGGCACAACACCTTTTCTGTCTTGGCGGCGGCGCCAGCTACACCGTGAGGAACATCATCACGATGATCATGACAAAGCCGATAAGGTCGGTCGGCAAAAACACCGTCCCCAGCATAACGGCGCTGGTGATGGTCGCCGAGACGGGCTCCACAGTTCCGATGAGGCTCGCGCGCACCGAGCCGATGTCCTTAACGCCCTGCATATAAAGCATGTAAGCAAAAAACGAGCCGATAACCACGAACACCGCGAGCGCCTCGATGCCGGCAGCGTCGAGCGCCGGCATATGCGCCCAGGGCTGCTCGAAGACGCACGAGACCACGCCCGCCGTGAGCATTGCCGAGCCCGTGACGATGGGGCTGCCGTATTCGGGCAGGATCTTGGCGGGAATCACCGCCATACACGCGGCGCTGACCGCACACATAAGACCTGCTGCCAGGCCAAGCGGCGAGATATTCAGGCTGGTGGGATCGCCGCCGGTGGCGATTAAAAAGGTTCCACCCAGAGCCAGGCCAATGCCGATGACTTCGCGAGTACGCGGCATACGGCGATCGGTCACGCAGGCGTAGCCCATGATGATAACGAGCTGCAGGCACTGGAGCACCGTCGCGGTTCCGGCGTTCGTCAGGCGCACGGCCGAAAGATAGCAAAACTGGTTGAACAGCAGGCCAAAGGCGGTAAAGAGCAGCAGCTGCTTGCGATCGGCGGGTGTGGTCCAGAGCTTAATCAGGCGCTCGCGGTCGCGCGTAACAACCACGGCCATAAAGAGTAGACCGGCGAGAATCTGCCGTATGCTCATAAGCCACAACGTATCGACATGGTAGGTATCGAACAAAAAACTCGCGCTGGTGCCCGAGAAGCCCCAAAACGAACCGCCCACCAGCGTAGCCAAGACGCCCGTGATCATCTTGCGCGTCGAAGCGCTGTTCAGGCGGTCGCGCCATGCGCGACGGGTGTTGCGGCTGAGCTCGTCGGTGCCCTCGGGCACATCAATGTTCGATATATCGGTCATCGGCACCGAAGCCCCTGCGCCTTCGACCTGCTCGACACACTCTTTGCTCATTCCACTCCCCCGAAACAGCCTGGAAACAATTCGGCTTACCTTACCACGGCGAAGTCACCAGCTGGAGGCTTGTCCGCTTATCGGTAGGACAATTCCGCAGGCGTCTTTCCATAGCTCGATACCGCAATGGCCTTGCATTATGCGACAGCCAAATCGCGGCAGCAGGCTCTTTTGAAATGGATGCGACAAAGCCCCCGAATTCCACAATGTAAGCGATTTTTAAAAATGTTCTTGCCACCGAGTTCAGGCTCCGTTATATTATCCCTTGCGCGCTTGCGCACCCTTGATCGGGCGTTTAGCTCAGGGGGAGAGCGCTTCCCTGACACGGAAGAGGTCAGAAGTTCAAATCTTCTAACGCCCACCAAATGTTCGCAGCTCAGAGGCTATGTCCTCTGGGCTGTTTTGTTTTATGTCGCCAAATCAGCTGGCAGCTCCAACCGCCCAAGCAACCACCCTGCCCATACACAAAACCGCGTCAGCGACCCAAGTGCCTATCCCGGCTGACTCCGCAGTCAATCAAAACCGCCCCAATAGTCACCGAGGCCGAGACCAACACGTCTCGAACCCATCCGAGCCGCAACTTCTCAGCAAAACGCCGCGATGTCTGCGTCCTGCGGTATCCTTGAGCCACTTGCACCTGCAGCACCAAGGAGCCGCCATGCGCACCGAGCTCGATGTCCCCTTTTCGCACAAAGAAGAAGCCAAGGCGCTGGGCGCCAAATGGGACCGGACCAAGAAGATCTGGTATGTACCCAGCGGCGTCAACCCCGAGCCCTTTGCCGAGTGGCTGCCCGGTGTTGACCGATCCGACCCCTCAGCGCCGTATATATATCTAGTACTGGGCAAGCGCGAATGCTGGAAGTGTCACAAAGAGACCTCAGTCGCGGCCTTCGGCATTCCCTATCGAACCGATAACGACGAGAGCATCGCCATCGCGCACGCGCCCAACGAAGCCGGGCACATTGCCATCGACACGGCCAACGCCAACGCACTCGCCATCGTGCCCGCTCTTGGCTGCGTGCCGGGCGAGATCCGCGACTACCTTCATAAGCGCTGCGGCTACAAGCCCGTAGGCGCGCGAGCCTCCAAAGCCCCGTCGCTCGGCAACACGTGCACCAGTTGCGACGCGCTGCAAGGCAGCCGCTATCTGTTCGAGGAGCCCTCGTCCCCATTTGCCCTCACTGCCATCAACAAGCTGCCGGCACTGGAGTTTGTGCGCGTCGAAGTTGCCGGCGTATTTGGCGTCCCGGCCACGCGCACCGACTTTGACCAGGCGCTCTTTACCTGGGCACGCGACCATCACGCCGAGTTCCACAAGCAACTCGGTGAGGGGATTTATTTGTAGAGGCAAAAGACACTCACAGCCAACTCCTCCGCATCACCTATCCCTCGTCGCCGGCGTCGTACACGATATCGAGGCCACAAACAGGGCATTTCTCCGGATACACCGGCATATGAACGCCCGTACGTTTCCTCACTTCGTCGCTGAACCTGTCACGTGCATCGATGAACCGAATGTCGAGACACGGTATTTGCGAGCCGCAGCAAGGGCAGGTGACGACAAACGACGCGCAATCAACCTCTACGCTCGGAAACATATTGTTGTCTATAAGGGCACACGGCAGTTTTCCGTACTTCCCCATCGCAATATCGCCTCGCCAGCTCATATACGCTCCCCTCTCGCTATACAAATCAGGAAGAGCATGCACCGGCGGGCGTGCGCGAGATTGCATCGCCACGCGATCCGATCAAACAACACGATCGTCAAAGAATGCCAAAGCCAAATACGCTAATACGGCAGAAGCCCCGCCTTTTCACGCTTCTTTTCCGAGCGATCGAACTCAATGCGATGGGCCTCAAGAAACACCGTATCGGGTCGCCACTGACGCTCATCCGGCTGCCTTAGCGTCGCACCCGCAAAGGAAGCGTAGTCGGTCTTATCCAGCAGGTACGATCCGCACAGCCGATATTCGCCGCAAACAGGCTCAAACGAAATCAGGTGAGCATCAAATAGGGAATGAAGATCGCGCCGAAGCAGAATACCGTTGCTGGCAACCTGCGATTTGGGTCCCGAGTAATTCTCGATATGTGCAGCCTCCAGAGCTTCACTGACGCCGCAGTCCGACACCGCGCAACGGCCATCATAGGCGGCAACGAGCTGCTTGCGGAACCATTGCTGCCCCAATCGCTCGCGCCTTAACGCATAGCGGACCTTTTCGTCGTCGGTCGCACCCTGTCCGGCAAACTCAATATCGACGGGTATGTGCTTCAGATAACTCATGTCGGGCGCAAAACGAGGGTCCGGTCCGCCTTTATGAACAGGACCGTGCAGAACAAACCATCCATTTTCGGGCTCGAACCGCTCAACAAACGCAAGGCCGAGCACCTTATAGCCCACCTCGGTTGCAAATATGACTCCGACTGGGACGCCACATTCCATGCAGTTGAGCATTTTACGGTTGTAATTCTGGTCTCGAGAACCAACGGCTCCTGGCGCTTGGACCGAATACTTAATGACCCACGTACCGTCATCCAAATAGAGCGGAGGCACATCGGTGTAGAAGCTCTTTTTAGAGTTATGGACCGAAAGCGCAAAGATCTTATTGGGATCTTGCTTCACCCGATCCTGGCCCGGCCAGAAGATCCCTGAATCCCGCGTTACGGGAAAGAAGTCCGAGCCAATTCTCAAACGGTACTGATACTGAGGACTATCTTCCTTGGTGTGGTGCGGAAGGCTGGTCCAAACGCCGCCGCGCTGTTCCTCACCCAGAAACCACTCCCATGCCTCAACGTATTCGGAAGGCACGAGACTGCAGGCGCGGTCATAGCTTGGTCCATCCATCAACGGAACAGCAAGGTCAATGTCGTTCATCGCCAGCACCTACAACCATACGAACGCGAGTCATGCCCCTCAATAATATGGCCGAGAGTCAATTATTACGAGATCTCATTCCGCGATCGGCACATCGTTGATGCTCTCGGTTTGCCGCTGGCGCGCTTGTACCCCGCTACCCCACTTCCCTGTATACTGATGTAGCACGTGTTTCATCCGGGCTTGTTGGGCCGGGTCGTTCATGGGAGGTTCTTGTGGCTGTTTCGAATCCGCCTAAGGGAAGCGTTTCTTCTTCGTCCATCAAGCCGGTTACGCGCAAGGCCGTGCGTTGCCAGCGCGAGGTCGCTTGGCTTGTCACGCAGGCGGCGGGCAGGCTTGTGGCGACCACTCAGGACGTCAATGCGCCTACGCCGAGCTTTGTGTTAGCGGCGGCGCTGGATTTTGTGCGCCAATTGGAGGTTGCCGCGCAGGATGCCAACGGCCACCTCGACTACCAGAACGTTATGGCGCCCGACCTGCAAACGTTCTGCCACATGGCCAAGTTGCCTGCCGCGCCCAATGCGCTTTCGGACGCAGGCTACATGTTTACGCTCTCGGGCGCGGACCTTATCCGCGACATCTATGCATACTGCAGCGAGCTCGCCGAGCGCCACGTCTTTGACGCGGCAGAAGTCAAACCGGGAAATGTCATCAAGCTGGTTCTTAGGCTGTTCCTGATAGACGGGTTCGGGGCCATGCCGGCGTAAGCCGAGTCTTTAGCATCACCGTCGACTGGGCAACAACCGCTTTACCTTAATGGACGCCAATCGAGGGTCGATTATTGGGTCGCCTCGTCCACTAACGCATCTATCCCACGCGCTCCGACAGTCGATACTTGCGGTTGCGGCTCGTCGCCGGCGCCGTGGGCTCAAGCTCGCCTTGAGCAATGAGCGCGTTGACGCGCGACCTAACCTGGGAAATTGTGAGCCCTGTGTGCTCTGCCAGCTCGCGCGTCCCCAGCTCGCCGTAGTGTTTGAGTGCCGTCACAATTAAGCCCCCGCCATGATCGACCGGCTCGATCTTTGAACGGTAAAGTACGACCTTGAACCGATCGAATCCCGGGCAGAACAGGGGCCCGGCCAGACCATGCGCGCGCATGGCATCGATCATCATCGGGATGCCCGAGCCATTGCCCTCAGCCGGCGAACCTGCGCCATCCGGCAGCGGGACAATCGACATGAGCTTCACAAGCGTCGCGTTACGGCATCGGGAGCTGCCGTCAAACAAGTTCTCGCGAGTCTTTCCCCCGTAAAGGCCGCCAGGATTTGTCACCTCGACACGATCATCAAAGACGTCGACGGCAATCGATTGTCCACAGAACCGATCCCCGTATTCTCGATGGATTACGGCGTTGGCGATTGCCTCGCGCAGAACCTCCTCGGGAATCTCAAGCGAGTCGACACGCGAGACGCCTTGGACGGTCGAGGTTCGCCGCAAATTCTTGGCGACGGCTGCGACGGCATCCGAGATCATCTCGCCCAACGTTCCCTCACAGATTGTGCGGTCCATGAACCTCAGCGACCCCGCCATGCCCTTCTGAGTTCCCGCATGGACAGCCACGTCAATGAAGAGCTTGGGATAGAACTGCTGAGGGTAGGTGCCCACAACTAGGAGTCCAGCCTTGGTGACATTGCCCTGGGAATCAAGGATATTTAGGCGCTCCAGCTTCGTTTGTTTGTCCGGCGCGCCGCGCATTGCCCGGGGCGTCAACGAGAAAGCCCGATCTATCGTACGGTCGACCAGCGTCTCGTCGAGATTGTCCGCGCCCGCACCCGCCACCGCGTCCCGATCGCTCGGAGTCGCTCGACCGTATGACGCCAATGCGAGCACCTCGGTCGATGAAAGCGGCACATCTTTGTCATCGATGCGCTTGTAGCTGCCGCCCTGGGCGCCCCGCTCTATGACATAGCAGGGCTTGCTCGACGGATCGAGCTCCTCAATCGCAATGACGAGAACGATGACGCCCTGAAGCTCCACTCGCTCGATCGTGTATTTAGGCGGATTGGCCAGCTTTCCTCGACCGCCCGCATCACCCATGCCTGACACAAATTGGTTGAGCACTTTCTCGGTCTCGAAGTTCTCAACCGGGACAAAACCTGCGCGCTCACTCACTCCGAGCACGATGATTCCGCCGGCAGTGTTCGCGAATGCGCTCACCGTTTCCCACACATCGCGGGAAAGCGTCGTGGCGCTCTCCTTCACTTCGACGTTAAGATCATCCGAGCCCATACGCCTTAAAGACTCAAGCAGACCGGTCAGCTCGTTTTCGTTCATCTGCACGTCCTTTCGCTCGGTCCTGCGGAGAATGCCGCGGATAGATTTCCCTCGTCTCTCAGTTATCTCTCGAAATTATCTCTCATCTATCTCTCTATCTCTCGGCTTAGAGATAGAGAGATAGATGAGAGATGGAATGTCTACCATTTGCTTCATTTATACATATTTTTGCTGGTAGAACAATTGGTATTGAGACAATACCATGATTGCCTGTCTCTTTGCTGCTCAGTTATCTCTCATATTTTTCTCTCATCTTCCTGTCATCTCTCATATTAGAGACGAATGAGGGACGAGAGATACGCGAGTGATGGACGAGCGAGGATTTTCGGACGGTCGGATATCGAGAGTGGATATTTGGACGGTTTTTGGGGCTTTTGCGGCAAATTCCGTCCAAATATCCACTCTCGTTCGATAGGTATCCGGAAATCCTCGCTCGTCCGTCCGAATATCCACTCTCGTTTGGCGAGTGTCCAATTTTCCACGCTCGTGCGGCGGGCACGCGAGCCCTTCGCCCAATCCGCTGGCATCGTCTCCAGTTCGCCGCAGGGTCGCGGCCCCATATGGGTATACTCTCGAGGATTCGACTCGATTCGCCCCCGCTGGGGCGTCAAAGGAGACTGCATATGCCCACCACCTCAACCGACCCGCGCGCCGCTGCCGCCGCACTGCTGGTGCCCGGCACTACCTGCCACGGCTTTGCCGTCGAGCGCCGCGAGACCGTGCCCGAGCTCGACTCGGACGCCTACGTGCTGCGCCACACCGCCTCGGGCGCTCGCCTGCTGTACCTGGCATGCGACGACGAAAACAAGGCCTTTGCCATTGGCTTTAAGACGCCGCCGGCCGATTCCACCGGCGTGTTCCATATTCTTGAGCACTCGGTCCTGTGCGGATCGGCAAAGTTCCCCGTCAAGGAGCCGTTTGTCGACCTGATCAAGAGCTCCATGCAGACGTTTCTCAACGCCATGACCTACCCCGACAAGACCATCTACCCCGTTGCCACCACCAACGAGCAGGATCTGTACAACCTGATGGACGTGTATCTGGACGCGGTGTTCAACCCGGCCATCTACACCAAGTCCACCATTTTTGAGCAGGAGGGCTGGCACTACGAGCTGGACCTGCCGGAGGACGCCGAGGGCGATGGCGAGGGCGGCTCCGCGAGCCTGCGCGAGGGCACCCTGCGCTATAACGGCGTGGTGTTCAACGAGATGAAGGGCGCGCTGTCCGATCCCATGAGCGTGCTGGACGATGCTGTCAACGCCGCGCTCTATCCCGACACCGCCTATGCGCACGAGAGCGGCGGCGACCCGCGTGCGATTCCCGCGCTCACCTACGAGCAGTTCCTGGATACGCACGCACGCCACTACAATCCTTCCAACTCCTATATAACGCTCTACGGCGACCTGGACGTGGACCGCGCCCTGGCCTTTTTGGACGAGCGTTATCTGTCGCAGTCGAGTGCCGCGAGCCGCCGCATGGACGCCGCCGTTGCCGCCGGCGAGGCCCCTCCGCGCTGGCGCCCAATCCGCTGGGCGTGCAGGCCACCCGTGACCTGCGAGTACAAGCGCGTCGAGATGGCCACTACACCCGAGAACGCCCTGGTGGGCTTGGGCCTGGTGCTGGGCAGCGCGCTCGACCGCAAACGCACGATCGCGGCGGATATCCTGTTTGAAGCACTGCTGGGTTCCAACGAAGCGCCGGTTAAGAAGGCCATTCTGGCCGCCGGCCTGGGCGGCAACGTGGTGAGCTACACCGCGGCCGAGAGCCTGCAGCCCTACGAGCTCATCATGCTGCAAAACGCGCAGCCCGGCGTGGCGCGCGAGCTGCGTCGCGTGTTCCAGGACGCCTGCCGCGACCTATGCGAGCATGGCGTTCCGCGCGAGCGCCTGGAAGCCATCATCAGCAGCAACGAATACGACCTGCGCCAGCGCGACTACGGTATCGCCGACGGCGTGGCCATTGCGTGCGACGCGCTGAGCACATGGCTCTACGATGACGACGCCGCGACGCTGGCGCTCAAGTACGGTCCAGTGTATGAGGAGCTGCGCGGCGACCTGGACGGCAGCTACTTTGAGGACCTGCTGCGCGAGCTGGTGCTGCAGAACGATCACATGGCACTGGTCGAGCTGGTGCCGGTGGACGCCGCCGAGGGCGCGGAGATCGCCGAGGCCGCCGAGCTGGCAGCCAAGCGCGATGCCATGACCGATGCCGAGCTGGCCGACGTGGTCGAGCGCACAGCTGCGCTGCGTGCCGCGCAGGAGGCCGAGGACACGCCCGAGGCCAAGGCCACGCTGCCGCGCCTGCGCGTGTCCGACATTGGCGAGGCGCGCCCCGAGCCTCCGCTGGTCGTAGACACGACTGCGCCCATCCCCTGCCTGCGCCACGACATCCCCACCAACCGCCTGGCCTACGCCATGCAGTATTTCGACCTGAGCTGCGTCGCGTTTGAAGACCTGCCCTATGTGACGCTGCTCTGCCGCCTGCTCAAACAGCTGCCCACGAGCGAGCACTCGGCCGAGGAGCTCGACAACTTGCTCGCCGGCAAACTGGGCTTTTTGAGCTTTACGACCGAAGTCATGACCCAGCCCGACGTGGACGGCGTGCGCCCCTACCTGCTGGTGAGCGCCGGCGCCCTGTCCGAGAAGATCGATGCGCTGGCGAGCCTGCCGCGCGAGGTGTGGTCGAGCACGCTTTTGGCAGATGCCGATGCCGACCGCATGCGCGACGTGCTCACGCAGATTCGCATTGGGCTTGAGCAGGGCTTTATCAACAACGGCCACTCGGCGGCGCTCGGTCGCGCGATGAGCTACAGCTCGCCTTCGGCCGTGGTGCGCGAGCAGCTTTCGGGCGTGGATTTCTACCTGTTCCTGCGCGATCTGCTCGAGCACTTTGACGAGCGCGTGGACGGGCTGCGTACCAAGCTTGCCGAGCTGGCGGAGCGCATCTTTGTGGCCGATGGCTGCATGGCGAGCTTTACCGGCAGCAACGAGGACTTTGACGCGTACTGGAATGCTGCTGGCGACCTGGGGCTGGGCGCTGGCGACAGCACCGATGCCGGCCGCAACGCGCTCGTGGTGCCGACGCCGCGCGACTGCCACGAGGCCTTTGTCATCCCCAGTGACATCTGCTTTGCGGCAAGCGCGTGCGACCCGCGTCGCCTGGGCATTGACGTGACGGGCGCCTGGGCGGTTGCCGCCAACGCGCTCTCCTACGACTACCTGTGGAACGAGATCCGCGTTAAGGGCGGTGCGTACGGCTGCGGATTCCGCGCGGCCGGTGAGCGTCAGACGGCGTTCTACACCTACCGCGACCCGGCAATCGACCCCTCGATTGAGCGCGTGGCGCGCGCAGGCGAATGGCTCGGCAGCTTTGAGCCTGACGAGGCCGCCTTTGAGGGCTTTATCGTGAGCTGTGTGAGCGGTATGGACGCGCCAGTGAAGCCGTACGCGCTCACCAAGCGCCGCAACACGACCTACCTGGCCGGGCTCGATCCGCATGCGCGCGAGGAGCGTCGCGCCCAGATGCTCGCCGCCACGCCCGTTGAGCTGCGCTCGCTCGGCGCCGACGTGACGCGCATCGCAGCCGAGTCGCCCACCTGCGTCTTTGGCGGCCGAGACGTCATCGCCAAGAGCAACGCCGGCTTCAACGTAGTCGACCTGCTGGGCTAAGGCACGACAAGCAAAACCACCACAAAGGGGACAGCACCTTCGTGGTGGTTTTGCCGTCTTTATCGCGTTTGCCCAGATAAAACCTACCAAAATAAACCTGTCCCTTTTTGGCAGGTTTGGGAGAGGGAGCCGGGATGGACAAGGCTGAGTTGCGGCGGGCGGTGATTGCCCAGCGCGATGCTCTTGATTTGGATGTGCGGACGGCGAAGTCTACCATTATCTGTGCGCGGCTTGTTGAGCTGTTGGATCGCTCGGATTCCGCGGCGCCGCGCACCGTTGCCGTCTATGCCGCGATGGGTTCCGAGGCAGACCCTGCCGCGTTTGCCGCTGCGGCCGCCGTGCGCGGCTGGCGCGTAGCCTATCCGTGCATGCTCTCGGCAATTGATGCCGCAGCTTGTGGCCAGCGCATGTGTATGCGGGCAGTTGCCGCCGACGATGCGTCCGCGGCTCCGTTTATCGCCCACCCTACGCGGGCCTTTGCGGCCACGGACATCGACAGCAACCACTTCCCTATCGTGCCTGCCGAAGCTCTCGACATGATCGTCGTGCCGCTCGTGGCCTTCGACCAAACCGGCGCGCGCCTGGGCTACGGCGGCGGTTGCTACGACCGCTACCTGCCCATGCTCTCGCCCGCATGCCAAATCATCGGCATCGCCTTTGACGAGCAGCGTGTCGACCGCGTTCCCACCGACGCTCACGACCTGCCACTACCCCACATCGTCAGCGCCTGATCGCCGCTGTTTCGCACCCGCAAGATGAGTGTGGAAAATCTCCCACTTTGGGCCCCCTTACGAGCCAAAAATGGGAGATTATCCACGCTCATTCAACAAACGTCCAGATTTCCACGCTCGTCCGTCTGATTTTCCACGCCCGTGCAGCCAAACGCCTTGCAACTGCCTCAGCACGCACGCGGCACGCCGGCGACCTTGAGCTTGCGATCGAGCTTTGTCGGATCCCTTAGATCATCCCAGCACAAGCGCACGATCTTGCAGTTATCAAGCAGCGAAAGCCTCGACTCGCGCTGGCGCTCATCAAACTGCGCCTTCGCGAGCTTGCCCTCCTCCGCCGCCTTCTCGCTTTTAACGAATCCGTCGAACTCCCCGATAATCAGCCGGTCGCCCACACGCCACAAGTAGTCAACTCGATACGGCCGCCCCGGCTCAACCGGGTCGAACAGCTCAACTTGCAGCTCCGGCGTCTGCCAGCCGCGCTCAATCATCAGAGCACGCGCCTTGGACTCGCCACCGCTTTCCGATAGGCCATCGGCACACCGCGCAACACTTCGCGCCGTCACAACACCGCGACGATTTAAGCCAAGCTTGTTGATTGCCTCAACGAGATGCTCCTTCGACAACAGCTGCTCATGAAGCGCCGAGTCCGCAATGATCAGTCCCTCGACAAACGATGCATCGACCAGGCAATCCGTAATCGTTTGGTCGATATCGGTCACGGCAATATCCATCTGGATTGCCCGCGTTTGACGAGCATAACGATGGCGAATCACCCGAGAGCCCGGCGTCGTCGATTGCGCCGGCGCCGCGGCGATATGGATGTGCGTCAAATTGGCATGCGAAACCGAAAGGCCATGGATAACAGCCGCCGTATAGGAGCAAAACGTCCAGTCGGGATGCTTTTGCGCAAGGGCCCGCACCCGATGCAGATAACGTTGCCGAAACTTGAGCTCGGACCAATAATCCGGACGCGCATACAGCCCCGGCATGACCGCCTCTAGACTTCCCGCCGCCACACGCCGCTCAATCTGCTTTGCCTCCGCCGCCGTGCGTGCGTACACGCAGCTCATCTGCTGTTCGCACGCTTTAATGTGGCTTGTAAGTCTTTGATTCGCCGTCATGTTTCCCATGTCGCCTCCCAACTCTTGGAACGGCGCAAACGTACCAGACGGTTTCATGCGAAGTCTGACCAAATGCTGTCCGGGCGCTGACCAAATACTTGACGGTTTTGGACGTTTTAGGCTGATGGCTTATATCTGCAGGTAGGGTAGTTGTCGAGAGGTCCCTGTCTCCACAATTTGGCGCCTCTAAAGCCGTCGATTTCTTTTAAAGAAAATATGCTGTGGCTCAAAACTACCTTGTTTGCAACGTGGCCCGTATGCACTCGACGTGTAATGAGGCCGCCGGCATGACAGCTACAGAAAAATCGAGCGTGGAAAATCTCCCGTTTTTGGCCCCTTCCTCGGCCAAAAGTGGGAGATTATCCACGCTCGATTTGTAAACGTCCGAAAATCCACGCTCGTGTGTCCGAAAATCCACGTTCGTCACGCCGCGAGCACAGCAACGGCCGCAGCAGCAACCACAGCTACAGCCTAGTGCTCCTCGCCGGCGCGGGCCAGGTCGTAGGGCGTGGTCTGGTAGACGTAGTAGTTGAGCCAGTTGGTGTAGAACAGCTGAGCCTGGCTGCGCCAGACGTTGCGCGGCTCGGCGGTGGGGTCGTCACCCGGAAAGTAGTGCGCCGGCACCTGAGGGTTGAGGCCGCGCTTCACGTCGCGCTCGTACTCCAGGCGCAGCGTGTCGGTATCGTACTCGGGGTGACCAAAGACAAAGAAGCGACGGCTGTCGGTCGACTTGACGATGTACAGGCCCACCTCGTCGGACACGGCCACGACCTCAAGCTGCGGCTCGGCCTCCACGTCCTCGCGGCGCACGTCGGTGTTGCGCGAATGTACGGCATAGAAGCGGTCGTCAAAGCCGCGGACCAGCGGGCTTTGCGGCTTCACCAGATAATGCTCGAACACGCCGCTCGCCTTTGCCGGCAGGTCGTACTTCTGGATGCCGTAATGATGGTACAGGCCGGCCTGCGCGCCCCAACAAATGTGCAGCGTAGAGTGCACGTGCGTGGTGGACCAATCCATGATCTGGCAGAGCTCGGGCCAGTAGTCGACCTCCTCGAACGGCATCTGCTCCACCGGCGCGCCCGTGATGATCAGGCCGTCGTAGTGGATGTCGCGGATGTCGTCGAACGTGCGGTAGAACGTCTCCAGGTGGCCGGCGCTCACGTGCGTGGCCTCGTGCGTTTTCGTGCGCAGCAGGTCCACCTCCACCTGCAGCGGCGTGTTGGAGAGCTTGCGCATGATCTGCGTCTCGGTAGCGATCTTGGTGGGCATGAGGTTGAGGATGAGCACGCGCAGCGGACGGATGTCCTGGTGCAGCGCGCGGTACTCGGTCATGACAAAGATGTTCTCGCTCTCGAGCTGCGCGGCGGCAGGGAGGGCGTCGGGGATGCGAATGGGCATGGATGCTCCTTACGAGTCAGTTGCAGCTATGGTACAACGAGCGGCCCCATCCGCGCGAGTACATCGCCCAGCGATGCCGTCAGCGGCCCAAATCACTCCAAAAGTAGAGATTAAGGCATGCCCAAAAATCTATGGCGCTTTAGCCTAGCAAAGTGGCAGCAGGACGCTACAATGGTTCGACGCGAAAAACTCGGCCGAAAGGATACATATAATGTACCAGACGCGTAAGATCGGTGTGGTCGGCCAGGGCCACGTAGGAGCACATGTCGCCAACAGCCTGCTCATGCAGGGCATTGCCGACGAGCTGTACCTGTGCGATATCAACGAGGCCAAGGTGACGTCCGAGGTTCAGGACCTGCGCGACTCCCTTTCGTTTGTCCCGTACAACACCAAGATCGTCAACTGCTACGACCACTACGAGGAGCTTGCCTGCTGCGACGTCATCGTCAACGCCGCCGGCAAGGTCGCGCTGGCCGCCGGCAACCGCGACGGCGAGCTGTTCTTTACCACCGACGCCGCCCGCTCCTTTGCCAAGCGCATCGTCGACGCCGGCTTCGACGGCATCTTCGTGAGCATCTCCAACCCCTGCGACGTCGTGTGCACCGAGCTGTGGCACCTGACCGGCTACGATCCCAAGAAGATCATCGGCTCGGGTTGCGGCCTGGACTCCGCCCGCCTGCGCACCGAGATCTCCAAGAAGGTCGGCGTAAGCCCCAAGTCCGTCGACGCCTACATGATCGGCGAGCACGGCTTTAGCCAGCTGGCTGCCTTTAAGGCCGCAACCATCGCCGGCAAGAGCCTTAACGAGCTTCAGGCCGAGAACCCCGACAAGTACGCCTTTGACCACATGGAGGTCGAGGAGCTCGCGCGCAAGGGCGGCTACGTAACCTACCAGGGCAAACAGTGCACCGAGTACGCCGTCGCCAACTCCGCCGCGCGCGTTTGCGCCGCCGTGCTGCACAACGAGCATGCCGTGCTTTCGGCCTCTACGCTTATGACCGGCCAGTATGGCGAGGAGGGCATCTTCACCTCCCTGCCGTGCGTGATCGGTGCCGAGGGCGTCGAGGAGGTCTACACGCTGGACCTGTCCGAGCACGAGCTCGAGGGCCTCCACAAGAGCTGCCAGCACATCCGCGACAACATCGCCCAGCTCGACTGGTGGGACGCCGAGGCCTACGACGCAAAGTAGGCCGCTGGCTACCGCAACCTTGCGAATCTATGCGCGATACTAAGCGGGCCGCGCCGGAAACCCACCGGCGCGGCCCGCTTTTTTGACTCACGCAGTGCCCCTGCGAATCGAAGGTGAATACTTTTCCCGTTACTTAGTACTGCTCGATGCCCATGTAGCGACGAATCTCAGGGCTGTGGTCGAACACCTTTCCGCGGGCGGCGCGCAGCTCGCAGCTCATGTTGTAGAAGAAGATCGGCTCCAGGTACGAACGCACGCTGGCGGGCACCTCGCCCACGCCGTACTCGAGTGCATCGAGCACCATTACCGTATCGGTATGCGTGTTGAGGAACGCCAGCGCGCGCTCCTCCATGGGGCGGCACTCGCCCGATCCGAGCTGCACGAAGTAGAACACGCCGGGCTCGGTGGCCTCGAAGGGGCCGTGGAAGTACTCGCCGGAGTGGATGTAGCAGCAGTGCTGCCACTGCATCTCCATGAGCGAGCAGATGGCCATGGCATAGGTCTGGCTAAAGTTGGGGCCGGAACCAAGGATATAGAAGAACTTGTGCTGCTGGCAGAGCTCGGCAAAGCGATCGCCCAGCTCGGCGTTGACCTTCTCGCGGGCGGCGGGCAGCAGCGCATCCATCTGCTTGAGGCCCTCGTACATGTCAGCGAGTGCCTCGTAGCCTTCCTGCTGGTCGAGCAGCTCGGCGGCGATCAGAGCGCCGATGCCCTGCGGCACCTCGACCTGTGACACGCCCTCGCCCCACGGATAGACCCAGGTGGTCCACTTGCCGTTATCGATCTTGGAGCCCTCGCAGTCGGTGAGGGCAACGACCTCGGCGCCGGCAGCCAGCGCCATCTCGCAGCCGTCGACGACCTCCTGCGTGTTGCCGCTGTGGCTGCAGGCAATAACGAGCGACTTCTCGCCAAGGCTCTTGGGGGCCATCAGGCAAAACTCGCGTGCAGTGTAGACCGTCGAGGTAAACGTGGTGGCCTCGCGCTTGAGCAGCTCGTTAGCCGGCATCAGGTCGATCATCGAACCGCCGCAAGCGATCCAAAAGACGTTCTCAATCTTGCCCTTGCGCTCGATGATTTCCTGAACCAGATCATGTGCGTTCATCCTGGTTTTCCTCCTTGTGTGGCGGTTTTGAACGACGACAGCTCGTACCTGCGGTCGTTCTATGTTGTCCTATTTATAGCACGCACGACGACGCTCGTGAAGTCATTTCACCAAACTTGTTCTATGTTGTTCTATCTATGGACGTTAGATGTCGAACACGTAGCGCGAGCCCACGATCTTTTGGCGTCCGAGCAGCAAGGGCCGCTCGTCCGCATCGGTAAAGTACGCCTCCATATAGAAGAGCGGCTCGCCGACCGGCACCTCCAGCAGCGGGGCTGCCTGAGCATCGGCAAGCGCAATCTCCACGGTGCAGGGGTCGGATTTGAGCGGCGCGCGGCCCGAATGCTCGGCAACGAGCGCAAAGATGGAATTGTCCGTGAGGTCCTTGTCGGCAAGCGTCTGCAGATAGGGATGGTCGGCCAGCACGAAGGCGTTGTTCTCGAGCATGACGGGCACGCCGTCTGCCGTGCGCACGCGCTCGACAACGATGAGCTCGCAGCCGGGTTCCACCCCAAAAAACGCCGCGTCCTCGCGCGTCGCCGCAACCACCGTGCGTGACACCAGACGTGCTCCGGCCACCATGTCGTTGGCAGCGCAACCCTCGGAAAAGCTCTGAACGTCACCCTTCTGGACAATCTTGCGCTTGAGCTTGGGCGCGCACACAAACGTGCCCCTCCCCTGCTGGCGGTTGAGATACCCCGCGCGCGACAGCTCCTCGATGGCGCGGCGCACGGTGATGCGTCCCACGCCGTAGTACTTCACGAGCTCCATCTCGGAAGGAATGCGCGAGCCGGCGGGGTACACACCGCGCGCGATCTCGCCCTTTAGGTCATCCATGACCTGTTGGTACAGCGGCACGGCGGGCACGTCAGTGCGGTCGGTTTTATCGTCGAATGCCATCGTTACGCTCCATCCCGCGCATGCTCGGACTCAAATTCTTCAATCGCCGCCATAAACTGCTCGCCAAAGGCGTCGGCTTTTTTCTCGCCGATGCCGTTGACCTGGATAAGCTCGTCGCGCGTCTGTGGGCGTAGGCGGCACAGGCCGCGCAGGGCCTTGTCGGAAAAGACCATGTACGGCGCCATCTCCAGCTCCGTCGAGATCTCCTTGCGCAGGGCACGCAGGCGCTCGAACAGCTCGGCATCGTCGCCAACACGCGGGCGCTGATCCAGCTCGGCCTCCTCGCGCAGCAGATCGACGGCGCGGCGGGCGCGGGCCGAAGCTTTGCGCTTGGACGCACGACGCTTAACGGTAAAGGCGAACGCCTCATCCTCGACCTCGACGGCACGCGGACCCAGCCCCACGACCGGGTACTGCCCCTGCGAGGTGGCCAGATAACCGCGGCCGCACAGCTGGCCGATGATGTCCTTGATGCGCCCGACCGATTCGCTCGACAGCTCACCGTAGCCGCGGTCCTCGTCCAGATGCATCTGGCGAATGCGCTCGGTGTTGCCGCCGTGGAGCACATCGGCGATGAGCGACTTGCCAAAGCGCATGGGACGCGTGGCCACGTAGCGCACGGCGGCGCGGGCCATATCGGTGACGTCCTCGACCTCGAACTGCGTGAGGCAGTTGCTGCAGTTGCCGCAGCTCTCGACGTCGTCCGCGGCGGTGCCGCCCGTACTGGCCGCGGCATGCTCGGCCGCGGCCTCGTCGCCAAAGTAGCGCAGCATGTATTCGCGCAGGCAGCCGGTGGTATTGCAGTAGCCCTCCATCTGGCTGAGCAGACGATATCGATTCTGGAGCGCCCACGCGCGCTGCTCGTCGTCGAGCGCCTCATCGGCAGCATCGCCGCGGTCGATCAGAAAGCGGCGCATGCGAAAATCGTTGCCGTTCCACAGCAAGTAGCAGCTGGCCGGGTCGCCATCGCGGCCGGCGCGGCCCGCCTCCTGGTAGTAGGCTTCGATGCTCTCGGGCACGTTGTTGTGGATCACGTAGCGCACGTTGGGCTTGTCGATGCCCATGCCAAAGGCGTTGGTGGCAACCATCACCTGGATATCGTCGTCGATAAAGGCGCGCTGGCTTTGGCGACGGGCGTCGTTGCCCATGCCGGCATGGTAGCGGCCAACGCGAATGCCGCTGGGGCCCAGCGCCTCGGCAAGCTCGCCCGCCAGCGCATCGACCGTCTTGCGGGTCGAGCAATACACGATACCGCTCTCGCTCGAATGCGCGATCACATAGTCGCGCACCCAGGCAGTCTTGGCCTTGTCGCCCATCTCCTCGCAACCAAAGTAGAGATTCTTGCGATCGAAGCCCGTCACCACCGTCGCAGGGTTTTGCAGGCCGAGCATCTGCTGAATATCCGCACGCACGCGTTCGGTCGCCGTGGCGGTAAACGCCGCCACGATGGGGCGCTGCGGCAGGGAATCGATGAACTCACGAATCTGCAGATAGGCGGGGCGGAAATCCTGACCCCATTGGCTTACGCAGTGGGCCTCGTCAATGGCCACGAGCGGCACGCCAATGCCGGCGGAACCCGCAGCCTCCTGCGCAAAGGCCAAAAAACGCGGCTCGAGCAAGCGCTCGGGCGCCACGTACATAAGCTGGTAGCGGCCCTCGCGCGCCCGCTTGAGCACGGTGTTTTGCTGGGCCGGAGTAAGGCTGGAGTTGAGATAGCTGGGTCGCGCACCCGCCGCGAGCAACGCACGGGTCTGGTCCTCCATAAGCGACAGCAGCGGACTCACCACAAAGGTGATGCCGGGCAGCATGAGCGCGGGCACCTGGTAGCAAATGGACTTGCCGGCACCCGTGGGCATAACACCCAGCGCATCGCGACCGGCAAGGATCGCATCGACCATGCGGTCCTGTCCCGGGCGAAACGAGGTGTAGCCAAAATAGGCGCCGAGCGTGTCGAGCGCCATCTGCTGCATGCTATCGGTCATGGTTTCCTAACGTCCAAGTCATCTGCCGCCGATTATACGCCGCCACGCGGACCGGTGCCGCACGGCTGTCGGCCACGGGCAACGCAATCCAAAAGGAACGAGCGTGGGATTTTTGGACACTTTCCCAACGGCTAATCTCTTGACAAGCGCGCAAACGTCGCTGGTTGAGCATAAGTCAGCGAAAACGCCCCTAAGCGAGCAAGGTGACGTGAAAGAGGAGGGAAGCGTACTTTGGGTACGCGACCGACGATTGAACGTCAGATTGCCGCTTAGGGGCGTTTGCAGCGTCGAGCCGTTACGCGGTTTGGTAAAACCGCGTAACTTACATGACCATAACGTAGCGCGATCCCACGTAGTACTGCTTACCCATCAAAACCGGCTCGTCATCGGGACCGGTAAAGCCGGCACGCAGGTTGAGCAGCGGATCGTGCGGAGCAATGCCCAGCTCGGCCGCCTGCTCGGCGTTAGCTCGAACGGCCTCGACCGTACGGTAGCCAACCGAGACAATCGGCGTTCCGCCAACACGCTCGACCTCGGCAAAAATCGACTTGTCCTCAAGATCGGCCGTCAACAGCTCACGGTAGGCGTCAAACGGCACAAAGATGTTCTCCTCAAAGATGGGCTCGCCGTCGGCCGTACGCACGCGCTTGATATGCAGCAGCAGCGCATCCTTCTGCAGGCCAAAGAACTCCATCTCGTTTTGGCGCGCCGGAACGATCTGGCGATCGATCACGTGCGCACCGGCCTTCATGCCGTTGCCGGCACACAGCGCGGTAAACGTCTGCAGCGTCGAGGCGTGAAACTGGCGGTTGATGTGCGGCGTGGAGACAAAGGTGCCGCGGCCCTGCTGCTTAACCAGGTAACCATCGGAGCACAGCTCCTCGACAGCGCGGCGCACCGTAATACGGCTCACCTCGTACTGCTCGGCTAGTTCAAGCTCGGACGGAATACGCTCCTTGGGTGCATAAACACCTTTCTCGATCGCATCCTTGATTTCGTCATAAATCTGCTGGTAAAGCGGTGCATTTTTGGGCGCAGGCATATCTGATCACTCTTATCAAAATAGCTAAATTTCTAATACGTATATAACGTCTAGTTTCATGTTACCTCATATTGATAAAACGATACACCCTCCCTACCAAAAAGCGACAGCTTCATTTTGGTAGGTTTTATCTGGGCAAACGAGAGCCCTCGAAAGCAACGGGGCTTTCGGGGGGCTCGTTCGGATGGGTTGCGCAGGACCGGCAAAATGCCAATACCCTACTTGCCGTCGTCCTGCTGCAGGCTGTCCTGTTCGCTGAGGCGCGCCTGCCTGCTGGCCATGCGTGCGGGCTTGTCGGGATCGGGAACGGCCGTGGGCATGGGCTCGTCGACATGACCGCCCCACCAGCCGCCCACAAAGTTGAGCGTGTGGAACACGTTGATCACGGCGCCGGGATCAACGTCGCACACCAACTTGATAATGTCCTGGCTCTCGTAGGTCGAAACAACGGTGTTCAGCAGGTACATCTTTTCGCGGCTGTATCCGCCGACGACCTCGGCGCAGCTAATGCCGTGCTGAAAATGGTTTACGTAGGCAGTCATGACCTCGTCTGCCTTGCGTGTCGTAATCTGCAGCGTCACGCGATCGTAGCGACGATAGAAACTGTCGATGGTCTTGGTCGAAATAAACTGGAACACGATGGAATACGCCGCCTTGTCCCAGCCAAACATAAAGCCAAAGATCGCCAGGATAAAGCAGTTGAAACCAAAGATGACGCCCCAGATGGTCTTGCCCGTGTGGTTGGAAACCCACAGCGCGATAAAGTCGGTGCCGCCGGTGGATGCGCCGGATTTAAGTGCGATGGCAGCGCCCAGACCCGAGACCACGCCGCCAAAAATGATGAGCATGATCTTGTCGCCCAAAAATGGAGCGAAGTGAAAGACGTTGAGGAACAGCGACGAGAGCACGACCTGCATCATCGAGAAGATGACGAAGCGCTTGCTAATGCCGCTCCAGCATAGGAGCGCCACGGGGATGTTGAGCGCGAGCATACCGAGCGAAATGTCGATGTGAACGCCGCCCAGCGAGGTAACGCGATCGAGCAGGACCGCAACGCCGGTGAGGCCGCTCGGAAGCAAGTCGGCGGGCTGAATGAACGCCTGGATCAGGAATGTCTGGAGAACGGCGGAAATCGTGACCGCCACGGCAGTAATAGCGCGGCGGACGATGGTGAGGCGGCCGAGTACGAGCACTCGGTCCGTGAGCTGATCGATGGCGTTCGCCACGCAGGCTCCTTTCGAAGGCAGATGTAGTTGTGGGGTATGTCCGCGATTGTAGCATGGAGCGTGCGGGGGCGCTTCAATTCACCCTCTCTCGACAACCAAAGCGGGACCAGCAACCCCACGACCAAAGGCCCAAATTACAAGTGAGTAGACTTTACGCGACCTGCAGAGCACACCCAAAACCGCCACCCCTGTGACCTGCGGTTTTACTAGAGCAGATGCGCTTTGTGCTCGTCCTGCACCAAAAAGTCTACTCACTTAGTCCGAATCGAAGCCAAACGGATCAAAATCGAAACCAAATTGAGCCAGTCCACCGCAAAAAACGTTTGAACCCGTGCTTCTCGCGGCGGATTGACACTACAAAGCGGCCAAAATGTCGGTCAGATTATCAATAACGGCATCGGCTCGCGATTGATCGAGGTTGACGCCCTCGTGCGGGCGCAGTGCCAGGACGCGGGCGCCGGAACGTTTGCCAGCCTCGATGCCCAAAGGCGAGTCCTCGATAACCAGGCACTCGGTAGGCTCCACACCCAGCGCCTCCATGGCACGCAGGTAGATCTCGGGGTCGGGCTTAAACGCACTGCACTCGTGACCGCTGATGGTGTAGTCCAGCACGTCGGCGATACCGGCAATCCCCACCAGCTCGTCAATGAGCTCGCGATAGGACGAGCTTGCGATGGCGCACTTCACGCCGCGCTCGTGCAGCTTGCGCATCACCGGCTCCGTCTGCTCGTTGAGCAGCTCGGCATACGGAACGGGATGGTCTGGGCTGTAGACCTGCTTGTACTCCACGCGCAGGCGCTCGCGCAGCTCAACATCGTCAGGTACCAGCGACTTCCAAATGGCGGGCTCGTTAGACCCCGAAAGATCGGGGATCTCGTCAAAGTGAAAGCCCTTCTCCTCCATAAACGCCACGCGACGACGGTTGTAGAACCACTCGGTATCGACCAGCACGCCGTCCATGTCAAACAGCACTGCCTTGATCATACGCATCTCCTCCCACCTGCCAAAAAGGGACAGGTTTATTTTGGTAGGTTTTATCTGGGATTTGCGACGCGACAGACACGCCCTCCCCAGAGCAAAAAAGGGGATGGGGCGCAAACCCCATCCCCTCTCAATCAACCCGTAAGGTCTACTTACTTGTGATTAGTAGGAAAGCTTCCACATGTAGCGACGCATGGTCAGCGGATGCTGACGGGCCTCGGCGATCTGGTTGCCGTACTCGCGCATAACGGCGAGGTGCAGCAGCGGGTTGAAGTAGGTGACGACGCTCGCGGGCACGGCGTCAGCCAGGCCGTAGTCCTTGGAGTCGATCAGAGCGACCTTGGCGCCCATGCGCTCAAGGAAGGTGAGGGCGCGGGCGTCCATCGGACGGGTAGCGCCATCGGACATGAAGAAGACGTAGGGCTTACCCTCGGTGGAAACCTCGAACGGGCCGTGGAAGTACTCGCCGGTGTTGTAGGCGGCGGCGTCGATCCACTGCATCTCGGTGAACAGGAAGGCGGCGTGAGAGTAAGCCATCTTCTCGGAGGCACCAGAGGCCATGAAGTAAATCATCTTGTCGTCCTTGAAGTCCTCAGCGAACTTCTTGGCGAGCTTCTTGCAGGACTGAGCAGCGTTCTCGCAGAGATCGAAGACGTTGGTGAGGCCGGTGATCATGTCGTCGTACTTGTCATAGCCCTCGGTCTGCTGAAGGATCTCGAGAGCAAGAGCGATGGCATAGCCGGGCTTCTCGCACTTGGCAGCGAAGTTGGCGTGGAAGCCGTGAACGATGACGTAGTCAGCGTCGACGGTCAGAGCGGAGCCAGCCTTGTTGGTGAGGGAGACGACCGGGCAGTTGTGCTTCTTGGCGGTCTTGTTGGCCTCGACGGTCTCGGGCGTGGAGCCACCGAGGGAGCAGGTGATCACGAAGGTGTGCTCGTTGACCCAGGAAGGCGTGTCGTAGTTGAACTCGTTAGCGGTGAAGATCTGAACGTTCAGCTTGTCCGTGTTGTTGGCCAGGAAGTACTTGGCGGGGTACAGGTCGGACATGGAAGCACCGCAGCCGACGAAGGCGACACTGTGGATCTCGTGGTTGGACAGGACGTCAGCGACGATCTGCTTAGGGAGGTTAAGGTCGATCTCGTACATCTGACACATTCCTTTCGATTTTTGCGGCGCCACATTGCCGGGCGCTCGCAGGGTTACCGTGGTTTGGACCGAGTCGCCGGTCCGTTGAGGATGCGACAAGGGGACTGTCCCATTGTCGCATTTTGGGGATGGAAGCCTGCCTGGGGTATGGGATGCCAGGCAGGCCCCCGGGGGAAAGCGGTTAGGCGCTTGGTCGCGACTAGGCCAGAATGCCGGCCGCGGAGAGGGCGATGCCGCCCACGATGGCGATCACGAGAAGCCAACCGGTGTTGACGTTCTTCTTGATGAGCCAGTACATAAGGCCGGTGAGGCCAAGGGAGATCATCTGGGGCATCATGCCGTCCAGGATGTCCTGGATAACGACGGTGCCCTCAGCGAACTGCAGCGGGGTGGTGGCGCCGATCAGCGTGGCGATCATGCCGCCCACGGACATAAGACCCACGATGCCGCAGACATACATGAGCTTCTCCATGAGGTCGCCGCCCTGAAGCTTGCTCAGGTACTCGTGGCCGCCCTGATAGCCCATCTTGGCGGCGAACCAGGTGATCAGCACAGAGGGGACGATGGAGATGAGCATGGCCAGGATCGGGCCCATGATGGAGCCCTGCTGAGCCAGCTGAACGCCCAGGCCAAAGGCGATAACGCGGATGGTGCCCTGGAAGAAGGAGTCGCCGATGCCGGAAAGCGGACCCATGAGGGAGGTCTTGACCGCGTTGATCGAATCGGGATCGAAGTTCTCGGGATCCTTGGCGTACTCCTCCTCCATGGAGGCGGTGAGGCCCAGGATAAAGGCGCTCGTCTGCGGGGTGCAGTTGTAGAACGCCATGTGACGGTGGTAAGCCTCTTTCTTAGCAGCGAGCTGCTTGGGGTCGGACTCGTCCGGATAGAGGCGATCGAGCGTGGGAACCATGCCGTAGAGGAAGCCCATGTTCATCTGACGCTCGTAGTTCCAAGAGGCCTGGATGGCCCAGGAGCGCCAGAAGAACTGGCTGACCTTCTTGTTCAGGGACACGTCCTTGGTTGCGGTTGCCATAGTGTGTTCCTCCTTAGTCTTCGTCGTCTTCGAGCGGATCGTAGTCGGAATCGACACCGGCGGCTGCATGGGAACCGTTGAACTTGAAGCCCATGAAGACGACAGCCAGGCACACACCGATCAGAGCGACCGCGATGACGGACAGGTTGAGGTAAGCGGCGAGCAGGAAACCGATGAACAGGAACGGAGTCATACCCTTCTTGATCATCATGGTGAGCAGCAGGGCCAAGCCGTAGGCGGTCATGATCTTGGTCGAAACGTTAAGACCAGTGGACAGCCACTCGGGAACCATGTTGACGATGGCCTGAACCAGGTCGGTGCCAACAAAAACGGCGAGGAAGATCGGCAGGAAGTACATGACGGCGTACAGACCGGAGCCGGCGCAGATGTGCATACGGTAGGCGGTCTTGAACTTTCCGTTATCGATCGCGCTATCTGCCACATGGGTGAGGGCGGCGATGATGGAACGGAACACGATGCCGAGAAGCTGACCCAGGACGGCGACCGGGATGGCGATCGTCATGGCGGTCTCGGCGGAAGCATCGGTCAGGCACGCAAAGGCAGCGGCCACGATGCCGCCCAGGACCATATCGGGCGGAACGGCGGCGCCGACCTGCACCAGGCCCATGGACACGAGCTCGACGGCGGCACCGACGGCAAGGCCGGTGGGCACATCGCCCAGCAGCAGACCGACGAGCGTAGCGCCAACGAGGGGCTGCTCGAAGTTAAGACGACCGAGCAGGCGGGAGTCCCACATGCAGAACACGCCGACGAGGCCGACGAGCACCGCACTGATGAACGTATTCATACCCTTCTCCTTTCAGTCAGGCAAAAGCCTGGTTGATTACAGCTTGGCGTCGATGTCGACGCTCTGATACGTAGGGGTCTGCTGAACATAGAGCTTGATGCCCATGTCGAGCAGCTGATTGACGTCGGCCTTCTGGGTGGCGTCGAGAAAGACGGAGCTGTCCTTGCCGCCGACCTGATCGGCACCGTCGTGGTTGGCGGTGGCGCCCAGGTTGATGGCGTCGAGCTTGTAGCCCTGGCAGAACTGCAGCATCTCGGCAGTGTTGCCAAAGACGAACATGACGCGCTCGCCGAGGGTGTTGAGCTTGTCCATCTTGGCGAGGGCACGCTCGACGGTGAAGACGTTCAGGCGCACGCCCTGGGGCTTGGCCAGCTTGAGAGCGCCCTTCTTGATGTCATCGTTGGCGGCAGCGTTGTCGACGACGATGATGCGCTCGGCCTGAACCTTGGTGGTCCAGGTAAAGACGACCTGGCCGTGCAGCAGACGGTAGTCAAGACGTGCGAGGACGATCTTGGCGGGACCGGAGCTGTGACGGGACGCCGTGGCCTTCTTGGCGGGGGCCGCGGCGGCCTCGACCGGTGCGTTGGGGTTGGTCAGACCGGTGCGGGCCTCGTTGATGAGGGCCGCGAGCTCGGCGCCCTTGACGGGGACGGGGCTCATAGCGAGCGTGAGCGCCAGCGGGATGTTGAAACCGCTGACAACCGTGAACTTCGTGCCGTTCTTGGAAAGCTCGACCATGCTGTTGTTGACCGAGCTGCCGAGCATATCGGTCAGCACATAGACGGTGTCGTCCGCGTTGAACGTGGCGATCATGGCGTCCACCTTGTTGGTGATGGGCTCCTTGTCGTCACGAGCAAGCGACACGACGTGGACGTTCGACACGTCGCCGAGAACCATCTCGAGCGTGTCTTTGGCGCCTGCGGCCAGGCCGCCATGAGATGCGAGAATGATCTGATTCATCTTGCCTCCTCCTTTTCGTTATGGTCATTATAACGTCTTATACGTTGCTTATATTGCTAATTAGTATAAAGACCGTTCGCGGGTGAAAATCGACCGTTGACGGGTTTAACGTACTTGAAACGTTGGGGCTGGGTAGGTCGGCGCTGGCTGGATAACCCCAGGTCAGACCCTGCGCGCAATCCCCTATCGCACGAAGTACCAGGGGCTTTCCTGTACGGTGGGTTCCAGCGCAATGCCGGTGCGTTCCTTAAACAGATCCATGTCCTGAGATTTTTCGGTCCACCACGCGTTGGGCTTAAAGGTCATGCTCTCAATGACATGACCGACAAACACACTGTTGCGCAGCTTGGAGAAGTCGGTGTTCATAATCAGGATGGACGCGAGCACCAACACGATGCCCAGGACTTTAATCGCGCCGGCGGGCTCGGCGTAGACACCAATGCCCACCAGTACGGTGACGACCGTCTCGAAAGACATTACGACGGGAACTTTCGATGTCTCGAGCCCCATGGACAGACCCTGCATATATAAGATGTAAGCAACGGCTGTGGGGATGAGTCCAAAGCCAAGGAACAGCAGCAGCAGCTGTGGCGACATTGCCGCGGCGACATCCGGCCACGGAGCCGCGATAGCTGCCATAACCGCACCGCCAAAAACAAAGCCCCAAAACGTGACAGCCAGCGGGTGGACCGTCTTGGTTGCTATTCGGCTAAACACCGCGAGCGACGCACCACAAAGGCCTGCAATCACGCCCGACGTGACGCCCCAAACCGAAAAATGAAAACCGGAAAGGTCGCCATTGGTCACTGCAAGCACGCAGCCTACGATGTTAAAGACAATGGCAACGAGCTTGTTGGGGGTCACGTCCTCGCGATAAAGCACGCGGCCGAGCATGACGCCAAACACCGGCGAGGTGTAGAGCAGCACCGAGGCCGTGGACATGCCCACCTCGCCCATGCACTCGTAATAACAGGTGTTGGCGGCGGCCAAACCGACGATGCCGACAAGCGCACAGGGAACAAGCTCTTTAGGGCTTGCCTTGAACAGGGCCAGCGGACCCTGAGCCACGGTAGACCCCTCACCCGGACGGCAGCCCATAAACATCAGGACCGGCGCCAAGATAAGCGCTCCGACCAACAAGCGAAAGGCAGCCATGCTCTGGGACGAAACGCCCATGGCCGAGATGCCGTTTACAAAGATTCCGATGCTGCCCCACATAAGCGCGGCGATCAGCACCAGCACATAGCCCAGATTGCTTTTCTTCAACGCAGCCTCCTCGGTATTGTTTCCAATATGTTTCGTACTACGTTATAGTCGTTATATACATTTTTCAAGACACAAATCGGCGAGCGGATAAGTGATCCGTTTTCCTCCGCCCCCAGCGGATTACTGGGCGGTTGCGGTGAAATAGTTCCTAAATAGAGGCTTCAAGCCCCCAAGCAGGAACTATTCCACCGCAACTTATGAGGACATCGAGCTGTTAGGCCGCTCTATCCCCTAGTAGTCCAGCTTCCACATGTAGCGGCGCGTCATGTAGTCCTTGTGGGTGACGGCAGAGAGCGCACGCATGTACACGTTGTTGAGGATCGGGGCAAAGATCAGGTGATTGAAGTACTCGCTCACGCTGTCCTTGATGTCGTTGAGGCCGAGCTCCTTGGCGTCGAGCTGATAGACGCGCTCGCCACCGTACTGGTTGACGAAGCGGATGCCGCGCTCGTCGTTGCAGCGGCTGCGGCCGACGCTGATGAGCTGGAACAGCGAGGTGCGCTTGTCCAGGATCTCGAAGGGGCCGTGGAAGAAGTCGCAGGTGTTGATGGTGCAGGAGTCGATCTGCAGCATCTCCTGCACGTTGCAGATGCTAAAGACGTAGGCGGCACCAAAGAGCGGACCCTGAGCCATCACGTTGATGCAGGGCTTGTCGGCGTTTTGCTCGGCCCACTTGGCGGCGAGCGGACGGGTGTACTCGACGGCCTTGCGATAGATGGGGTCAACCAGGTCGAAGGCGGCCATAGCGGTCTCATACTCGGCATAGCCCTCGGTCTGCTGCGTAAGCTCCATGGCGATCATGGTCACGACGGCGGAGTTGGTACGGCCCATGCAAGACTCGTCGACGGCCAGGCTGTCATACTGAATCTTGTAGTCGCAGACCTCGGTGAGGCCGGACTCATCGACATAGATGGCGATGGTGCTGGCGCCGTGGTCCTTGGCGACCTGGGCGGCGACGATGGTCTCCTTGGTGCCGCGCATGGACACGACGACGGCCAGGGTGTTCTCGTTGACATAGGCGGGCGTGGCGTGCACGAACTCATTGCTGGTGTAGCTGGAGCTCACGACCTGCGTGGCCTCGTGCTCCATAAAGTACTGGGCAGGATAGTTGCCACCGTTGGATCCGCCGGCGCCAATCCACACGACGCGCTTGATGCCGCCCTTGTCTGCCTTGTCGGCCAAAACCTGGGAGACGACGTCCTTAACCTGTTCCTGAGTAGTCATCGTGCATCAGCCTTTCTTCTCGTTTGATGCTCTCGATGGCATACAAGTTACATACATGTTTTGGTTATGTCGACTAGTTGTATGCTATATTTGTCTTAAAAAATTTGCTGATACGGTTTTCGATAACTTGATACCAGCGGTTTTGTTGTTGTATTGAATACATGCTTGATTAGATACGCATACAGGTTAGATACAGGTTGATCGCATGAACGCTTCATCTAAAAAGAGACTGACCCAATACGAGCGCTTGGCGGGCATGCTGCGCGACCGCATCGCCTCCGGCACCTACGCGCGCGGAGACAAGCTGCCGTCCGAGATGGAACTCATGGACGAATCGGGGCTGTCGCGCAGCACCGTACGCCACGCCCTTAAGGTGCTCGTTGACGAGGGCCTGGTGCGCACCGAGCGCGGGCGTGGCGCCTTTGTGGCCGACACGCCGGCACTCCACGAGAACAACCTGGTGTTTTCGAGCTACACGACACAGGTCCAGGGTCAGGGTATGAAGCCCACCACGCGCACGGTGGACTCGGGCTTTGCCAAGGCCGCGGGCAATGCGGCCAAGTTCTTCGATGTCGCCGTGGGCAGCAAGCTCGTCAAACTTGTCCGCCTGCGTTATCTGGACGATGCGCCGCTGTGCCTGGAGACCACCTATCTACCACCGAGCTTTGAAGCACTCATCGATCGCGATATCAACGGTTCGCTCTACGCCACGCTGCGCCAGGAATTCCATCGCGCGCCGGCACAGGGACATAAGACCTTTGAGGTGTGCTATGCCTCGCAAAACGAGGCGTTTTTGCTCAACGTTGGGCGCGGGCAGGCGCTGATCCTGATCACCGACTACGTGTACGACACCGACGGCCGACCGCTCCATGTCTCCAAGCGCATCCAGCGCACCGACCGTGCCAAATACACCGAGCCCATCGGCTAACCTGCCAAAATAAACCTGTCCCTAAATGGTAGGTTTGAGGAGGTCGGGGAACCAGGTTGGTTTGGGTTGGTTGGGGACGCGCTCGGCTAGGACCAACTCCATCCAGCACATGTCGTACCAGCGGCCGAACTTTTGGGCGCAGCGATCGAAGGCGCCCACCAGGCGATACCCCATATGGGCATGGAAGTCCTGGCTGTTGTGCGTCAGGTACTCATCGTCCTTGTCGTGCGGCACGGCGATGAGGGCGCACATGTTGGTGATACCCATCGCGATCAGGCATTGCTTAAGCGCGTCATGCAGCTTGCGGCCCAGCCCGCCGTGGCGCACATCACGCGCCAGGTAGATCGATGTCTCGACCGACCAGTCGTATGCCTCGCGGCTGTTGAGCGGACTCACATAGGCATAGCCTACCGGACGCCCGTCCAGTTCCATCACCAGATACGGATAGCGCTTGAGCGTGCGCTCGATGCGCCCGGCGAACTCCTCAACGCTCGGCACCTCGTATTCGCAGGTAATCGCCGTCTGGCGCACATACGGCTCATAGATGGCAAGCAACGCCGGCGCATCATCGGGCGTCGCCAGACGAATCGTCGGATCGGACATCTCGGTCATACAACCCTTCCCCCTCAAAAACAAAGGCCACCTTGCGCCAAACCCAGCGCAAGGCGGCCCCTCGTCATTACATCAGGCTACAGGACAGCCGCCAACGCGTCGATGTCCTCCTGCGTCGTGGCCCAGCTGGTGCAAAAGCGCACCACCGTGTGAGTATCGTCGTACTTTTCCCAGTACTCGATCGAGGCATGCTCGCGAATGCGGGCCATATCCTCGTTGGGCAGAATCACAAACTGCTGGTTCGTGGGCGTCTCCAAAAAGAACTGGTAACCGCGCTCGTGCAGCACACGACGTAGCGTCTGGGCCGTCTCGATCGCCTGTCGACCAATCTCAAAATACAAGCCATCGGTAAAGAGTGCCTCAAACTGCACGCCCGTCAGGCGGCCCTTGGCCAACAGCGCGCCGTGCTGCTTAATGCGCGGAATGGGATGTGCCGGAGCGTGCATGCCGCAGAACACCACAGCCTCGCCGCAGAGCGCGCCGCACTTGGTGCCGCCGATGTAGAACACGTCGCACAGCTGCGCCAGCTCGGGCAGGGTAATGTCGCACTCATCGGCCGCCAGCGCATAGGCCAGGCGAGCACCGTCCACAAACAGCGGAATCTCGCGCTTCTGGCATACCGCATGAATCGCCGCGAGCTCGGCCTTGGAGTACAGCGTGCCGTACTCGGTCGATAGACTCACGTACACGGCGCCCGGGAACACCGTGTGCTCGTAGCTCTCGTTTTCGTAGAACACCTGGATATAGTTCTCGAGGTCCTCGGCGTGCATCTTGCCCTCGTAGCCGGGGATGGTGAGTACCTTGTGGCCGCCAAACTCGATGGCGCCCGCCTCGTGGCAGGCGACGTGGCCAGTCTCGGCAGCAACGACGCCCTCGTACGGCGCGAGCAGCATGTCGATCACCGTCGCGTTGGCCTGCGTGCCGCCCACCAGAAAAAACACGTCGGCATCGGGGGCCTGGCAGGCCTCGCGAATAAGTTGCTTGGCACGCTCGGTATGCGCATCGGTACCGTAGCCGGGCTGCGGCTCCATGTTGGTATCGACGAGCGCCTGCAGCACCGCTGGGTGTGCGCCGTGGGAATAGTCGTTGTTGAACGCGAGCATGGCAATCCTCTCTTACCGGGTATCGGCCAGATGATTCAAACGGAGCTATTGTACGCCGTTGGGATAGGCAATGCGCGCGGCAAGGCACTCAAGCGCCAGTACCAGGGCAAAACCGCAGCTCACGTCGCTCAAAAAGTGTGCACCGATCACGATGCGGCCAAGCGCGACGAGCGCCGCGACCACAGCCGCCGCCCAAAAGATCACGCGGCGACGCGAAGATTTTTCCTTAAAGGCTGCCGCGGGAAGCCCGGCGAGCATAAGGCCAATCGCCGCATGCGCCGTGTGTCCGCTCGCAAACGACTTAAAGCCGTCCTTGACTACACCGGCGGCAATATAGGCCCACTTGTCAGGGTTGCCGATCACCCACCACGGCTGAAACTCGAGTCCCTGCGTCACCTCGATCACGCGCATGCGTGGGCGCGACCACAGCGGCTTGACAATCACGTTGAGGATGATGGCCTGAGCGACCCACACGACAAGCACCATCAACGCCCAGCGCGTGAGCTCGTCGGGCTCGGTCGTGCGCGTGAGACGATAGACGATAAGATTGGCGGCGATGACCAGCACAAACGTCAGCACCAACTGAGCCGCGATGAGTTTGCCGCCAACCCTCAGGGACGAAACGATCTCGTAGCCGAGCAGGCCCACGTTGATGAGGATGCCGAGCACGGCGAGCCATTTGCTCCCCCTGGAGTCGGGACGCACCGCGCGCACGAGCATAACGCCCGCGATGCTCGCCGTCAGCTCAAACGGCAGCTCGCCGGCCGCCTCGATAAAGCGACCGTACATGCTGCCGATATTGAACAGCGCGCTCGAGATCTGATAATCGAAGAAGCTGCCCACGCCCAGACAAAGACACAGGACAACCGCGATAATGGCGACATCTTTCTTATAGATGTATCCGAACATGCTTTCCTTTCGATGGAGCCAGATTGCCCAAATGGGGCGTTTGCAGCGTCGACCCGTTAGTCGTCGTCGCTGGCACCCAGCTGTTGCAGCAGCATGAGCGCGGCCGCCACGGGGCCGGTGCCGTCGTTGGCGTCGAGACCGCGACCCAGGCCGCTGCCCGCGCCGGCGCCCGCCTTGTAGGGCACCGATAGCTTGCGGCTCTTGGGGAAGTTCACCGCGCCATAGCGGGTCTTAAGCTCAAAGGCCACCTTCTTGGGCACGTCGACGCCCAAAAACGTGATGCGACCGCCGCTGAGCGTGACGCTCTCGAGCCCCAGGCGCTCGCCGCGAATGCGGATGCGCGCGCGATTGAACAGGTTGAGTCCCGCCAACGGCAGCTCACCATGCGCGGCCTCGGTCTCTTCCTGCACCTCGTCAATGCTCTCCAGGTCCTCGGCCGCTGCGAGCTTACGGTACACGAGCACGCGCTGGTCCACCGCCGGCAGGTACTCCTCGGACAAGAAGTAGTCGGCCGGCAGGTTAATACCCACGCTCGCCGCCTCCACGCCGGCGTCGTCATCGCCGCGCGCCTCGGCCACGGCCTGGCCCAGCATCTGCGTAAACAGATCAAAGCCCACGCTCGACAGGTTGCCGTGCTGCTCGGCTCCCATAAGCGAACCGGCGCCACGGATCTCTAGGTCGCGCATGGCGATGCGCATGCCGCTGCCCAGGTCCTGGAACTCGGAAAGTGCGGTCAGGCGCGCCGTTGCCTCCTCGGTGAGCGGCAGCTCGCCGGGGAACATAAAGTACGCGTAGGCCTGCGTGGCAGAGCGGCCCACACGGCCCTTGAGCTGGTAGAGCTGCGCCAGGCCAAGGCGCTGCGAGTCCTCGATGATCAGCGTGTTGGCCGTTGCGTTGTCGATGCCGCTCTCCACGATGGTCGTGGCGATGAGCACATCGATCTTTTTGGTCGCGAACTCAATCATCACGTCCTCGACCTCGCGCGGGCTCATCTTGCCGTGTGCCACGCCCACGCGCGCCTCGGGCGCGGCCTCATGCACGCGCGCCACGGCGTCATCGATGGTCTTAACGCGGTTGGACACGTAGTACACCTGGCCGCCGCGGCCCACCTCCAGGCGAATCGCCGCGCTCACCACATCGGGGTCGTACTCCCCCACGTGCACGATCACGGGACGACGCCCGGTCGGCGGTGTGGTGATCAGGCTCATGTCGCGCACGCCGCTCGTGGCCATCTGCATGGTTCGCGGAATAGGCGTTGCCGAAAGCGTGAGCACGTCGATTTGCTCGCGCAGGTTCTTGAGCTGCTCCTTGTGCTGCACACCAAAGCGCTGCTCCTCGTCGATGATCACCATGCCCAGGTTCTTGGGGTTCACGTCGGCAGAAAGCAAGCGGTGCGTGCCGATGAGCACGTCGATCGTGCCCTCGGCAAACGCCTTAAGCGCGCGCTTTTGCTGCGCCGGGGTGCGGAAGCGGCTGAGCACTTCGACCTCGAGGCCAAACGGGGCAAAGCGCTCAAAGAACGTCTCATAGTGCTGCTGGGCCAGAATGGTCGTGGGGCAGAGCACCATGACCTGGCGGCCGGAGTCCACGCACTTAAACGCCGCGCGCAGGGCAACCTCGGTCTTGCCAAAGCCCACGTCGCCGCACAGCAGGCGGTCCATGGGCTTGGGCGCTTCCATGTCGGCCTTGATGTCGGCAATAGCCTCCAGCTGGTCGCGCGTCTCGTCGTAGGGAAAGCTCTCCTCCATCTCGATCTGCTCGGGCGTGTCGGGCGGGCAGGCGATACCGGTAATCGACGAGCGGCGTGTATACAGGTCGACCAGGTCAAACGCCAGCTTTTTGGCATTCTTGCGCGCCTTGTTGGTAGCCCGCGTCCAGTCGGCGGTGTTGAGCCTGGTCAGGCGCGGCTTGTCGCCGTCGGGGCCAACATAGCGCGTGATGCGGTCGACCTGCTCGAGCGGCACGTAGAGCTTGTCGCCGTCGGCATATTCCAGCAAAAAGTAGTCGCGCTCCTTGCCGCCCACTTCCTGGCGCGCGATCTCGCTAAAGAGCGCGATGCCGTGAGTGGCGTGCACCACGTAGTCGCCCGGCTTAAACGGAAACGTGATCTGCGTAATGTCCACCTTGCGGCGGCTGCGCGCGCGGTTGGCATCCATACGGGCGTTGAGGTCGGCGATCGAGAACACGGCCAGGTTGGCATCGGGCACCACCACGCCCTGCGGCAGGGCGGCATCGACAAAGGTCACGCGTCCGCGCGAGATAGTGGGCACGGCAGCACCGGCGGCAGCCTGGGCCGCGCCCGCCTCGAGCGAGCGGGCGTTGAGCGCGTCAGCCTTACGCTCGCGAATTGCAGCATGAGCATCCTGACGGGCAGCACGATCGGCAGAATCTGCCGCCGCCACGCGCACGCGCTCGCCAATGACGCCGGCGTTTTCGGGCGCGGCCGTCAGCGATTCCTCAAAGGTAATGCCCTCGTCGCCAAAGGTGAGCTCCATCGACTCGCGCGCGCCGCGGTCGGGAATGGCAAACACGCAGGCATAGCGCTTGCCCACGACTTCCTGAACGCGCGTCATAAAACGGTTGTCCGAGCCTGCGATAGCAGGCTGCTCAATCTTGAGCTCGGCCGTCACCGCACCGCCGGCACGGATGAGGCTTACGTAGTTCAAGCGCTGCTGGGCACCAAAATCGAGCTGTTGAGCGCGCACGTACAGACCATCCAGGCGGTCAATCCCTGCCTCGCCGGCACGCGCCTCGATATCCTCGTAGGCGCGCAGGCAGTCGTCGAACAGCGAGCGCGGCTCGGACAGAACCACGAGCGCCTTGCCGCTCACGTGCGCCAACGGGCTTACGGTCTGGCCGTACATCACCGGCAAAAAGCGGTCGAGCTCGGGCGTGACGATGCGCGCATCCACCATCTCGAGCAGCGCCGCCAGTTTGCTGTCATCCTGGCTGGCGCGATAGAGCGCCACATGCATGTTGTGGACGGCCTCGTCGGTGAGTGCCAGTTCGCGGCAGGGAAAGATTTCGATGCTGTCCTCGTTGCCGATGGTCTGCCCCGTGGAGCTCACCATGCGGCGGATGCGGTCAATCTCGTCGCCGAAGAACTCGATGCGCACGGGTGCCTTTTCCTGTGCGGGGAACACCTCGACGGTGTCGCCGTGAACGCGAAACAAGCCGGGCGCATCGGCGGCGCCGGCATTGGTGTAGCCCATGCCCACCAAGCGCTGCGGCACCTCGTCAAAGGGAATCTCCTCGCCCACCGCAAAAGTAGTGGACTCCCAGTAGCGGCTCTCGACCGGCGGCACGCAGCGCAGCAGCGCGCGAGCCGAGGCGACCATGATGCAGTTGTCCCCGCGCACGATGCGCCCCAGAGCCTCGCAGCGCTGCGCCACCACGGCGTCGTCCGGCGCCTGCTCGCGCCACGGATAGTCCTTGCGCTCAGGAAAACGACACACGTGCGCCAGGCCCACGTAGGCGGCAAGGCTACGCGCGGCGCGATCGGCCGCATCCTCGCCGCTCACGATATAGACCGTCGGGCGCGGACGGCGCGCAAACTGGGCGGCCGCCATAAGCGTGCGGCCCGACTGCGACACAGCCAGCGTCACGTCCTCGCCAGCATCGAGCCCGGCCTCGACGGCCTGCAAGGCCTCGGCAGTGTAGAGCTGCGCGGCTATACGGTGAATGAGCATGCTGTTCCTCCGGCATTGCAACGCCAAAAGCCCGCCGGGGCAAGCTCGGCGGGTATGCGGCGGATTTCATTGCCTGTCATGGTAGCGCATGGAGAGGACTCCGGCTCAAGAGCAAACCCAGCCCCGCAAAAAACGCCAGACGAAGATGCGTTCCGCCCTACCCCGCTACGCGCACGCTGGGGCACAAATCTGCCAGCGGACACTCGTCACACTTGGGTTTGCGGGCGTCGCAGATCTCGCGACCGAAGGTGATCCACTGATGGTTGACCGACTCCCAATACTCGTGCGGCAAAATCTTGAGCAGATCCTGCTCGGTCTTGAGCGGCTCCTTGGCATGTGTCTTGGGACTCAACATCAGGCGATGCGCAATGCGGTTGACGTGCGTGTCCACCGCAATGCCCTCCACGATGCCATACCCCACGTTGAGCACGATGTTCGCCGTCTTGCGTCCCACGCCCGGCAGCTTCACGAGTTCCTTCATGTCGGCCGGCACCTCGCCGCCATAGTCGGCGACGATCATCTGCGCGGCCTCCACGGCGTGCTTGGCCTTGCTCTTATAAAAGCCGAGTGACTTGATGGTGTCTGCCACGTCAGCCACACTCGCCCCGGCCATGGCCTCGGGCGTGGGCCACTGGGCAAACAGCTTCGGCGTCACCTTGTTGACCTGCGCGTCGGTCGTTTGCGCCGAGAGCAACACCGCGATCAGCAGGCGGAAGGGATTCTCGTGGTCCAAAAAGCACTCGACCGGGCCATAGCGACGGTTGAGGCGCTCACACACCTCAACGGCGCGCTCGCGTTTGGCGGCATTGGTCTCGCGTGGCATAACGACTCCTCGGCTCAACGGCACAATAAACTTATGGGCACAATTGTCCCACGTCCGAGACGCTTACGCCTCCAAGAATGCGCCGGTCTGACGGCTCCACAGGCTCGCGTACTCGCCACCCGCCTCGACGAGCTGCGCATGCGTGCCGTCCTCGACGATCTCGCCATCGGCCAGCACCACAATGCGGTCGAGCGCCGCCACGGTGGACAGGCGGTGCGCCACCACAATGGAGGTACGTCCACGCATCAGGTTTTCGAGCGCCTCCTGCACCAGCGCCTCGGACTCGCTGTCGAGGGCAGAGGTCGCCTCGTCGAGCACCAGAATCGGCGCGTCGGTTAGGATGGCGCGGGCGATAGCCACGCGCTGACGCTGGCCGCCCGAGAGCTTGACGCCGCGCTCGCCCACCATGGTGTCAAAGCCACGAGGCAAGCGGTCGATAAACTCGGTCGCATTAGCCAAGCGAGCCGCCTCGCGGATCTGCTCGTCGGTGGCGTCGGGGCGGCCGTAGGCGATATTCTCGCGAATGGAGCGATGGAACAGCAGCGCCTCCTGCGGCACGTAGGCAACCTGGCGGCGCAGGCTCTGCTGCGTGCAGTGCGAGACATCCTGACCGTCCACGAGCACGCGGCCGCCCTGAACATCGTCCAGGCGCAGCAGCAGCTTGGTGAGCGTCGTCTTACCCGAGCCCGATTTGCCCACCAGGCCCACGCGCTGGCCCGCCGCCACATGAAGTGTCAGGTCATCGAACACGCTCTCGCCCGCCGCAGCGTCACGGTACGCAAAGCTCAGGTGCTCAAAATCAATCGCGCCCTCGGTCACTTTAAGCTCGGGAGCGTTCTCGTCGTCTGCCACCAGACGCGGCTCGTCCAGCACGCGCGTCGTCTCGGCCGCATCGCCGAGCGCGCGGTTGATGCGCTGCATCATGGAGCTTACGTAGTTCAGGCGCATGGTGAGGTTATAGGTGTAGGTAAAGATCATGACGAGCGAGCCGGCCGAAATGCCAAACCACGCGTTGCCGCCCGCCACGAACACACTCACCACGGCCATGGTGATGACGATGAGGCCCGAGGTCGTAAAGTTGCGCTGCATCATGGCGTGCATCGAGACCGTCTCGGCGTCGCGCGCGGCACGATCGGCGGCGTCGAACAGATCGCGTTCAAAGTCCTCGCGCCCGCAGGTCTTGACGGCCAAGATGTTCGTGACCGCGTCGGAGAGCACGCCCGAGAGCTTGTTCTGCGCGGCGGACGTCGCGGCCGAAAGCGGCATGATGCGCTTGTACATAAGCCAGACAAACGCAATGTAGACGACCATGATGCACACCAGGATCACGGTAAACGTCGGTACCACCGGGGCGAGTGCGGCCACGGTGCAGATGACCGAGGTGATGGTGGGGATGAGCGAATACACCGTCACGTCGACCAGACCCGTGTAGCCGCTCATAAAACGGCTTGTCTGGCTCACAAGCGATCCGCCAAAGCGGCTGGTGTGAAATGTCATGGATTGATTGGAGAGCGTGTCGAAGCACAGGCGCGCCAGGTGATAGTTGCCCGCAATCTCGAGCTTGTAGACGGTGTAGTCCTGCAGCTTGGAGAGGATTTGGCCCACTAGGTTAACGAGCACGAGCGCCAGGATATAGGGGCCGAAGACCTCAAACACCTGGTCGCCTGCCACGGGACCGGCCTGGACGCGGTCGACGATGAGGGCCATCACATAGGTGTTGGCAAACGTGAGCAAAAAGATGTAGCCCGCCGACGAGAACACCGAGAGAAAGACGATCAGCGGCTGCGTGCGCGTGACGTCCCAAAAACGCTGCAGCGTGCGACGCACGGTGGAGCGTTTGAGCGGACTGGTGTTTCTCTGAGACATGGGCTTCCTTTCGCGTCTGATAGGGCGAAACGCCATTGTTGCACACTAAAGCGCACTTCAGGCAAGTGCGACGCGAAAAGCGCCCGCGCCCCGCGCTTGCGCAGGCGCCCCGCCGTCAGATGAAGCTAGTCCTCGTCTTTTTGGTCTGCGAGCAGGCTCGCAGACGTAAGCCCCAAGATCTCGTCGGCCTCCTCGGCATCTTCCAGGGCGTCGATGTCCTTGAGCTTGCGCTCCATGACGTTGGTGCGCGTGGTGATGATGCCCTCGACCGTTTTGCCCGCGGTCTCGATCTGCTGCTGGGCGCGGCGCAGCGCCTTTTGATAGCGCGGCAGCTCGGCCTTGACAGCGGAGAGCACGCGCAGTACATCGTCGGTGCGTTTTTGCAGCTTAAACGTTTGGTAACTCATCTGCAGGCTGTTGAGAATGGCCGCCATGGTGCTGGGGCCGGCAACGTTGACGTGATAGTCGCGGCCCAGGGTCTCGATAAGCCCGGGGCGGCTGACGACCTCGGCGTACAGTCCTTCAAACGGCACGAACATGATGCCAAAGTTGGTCGTTGCCGGCACACTCAGGTACTTTTCGCAGATATCATTGGCCTCGCGCTTGACCATGGTATCGAGCGTCTTGCGCGCAGCCGCCACGGTCTCCGCATCGCCCGACTCCTGCGCGTCGAGCAAATGCTCGTACGCGTCGCCCGGAAACTTGGAGTCAATCGGCAGCAGCACGGGATCGCCCTCGTCCACCGGCAGCTTGACGGCAAACTCAACGCGCTCCGAGGCGCCGGGCTTGGTGGCGACGTTTTCCAGATACTGGTCGGGTGTAAGAATGTCCGCCAGAATTGCACCCAGCTGCACCTCGCCCAAAATACCACGCGCCTTCACGTTGCCCAGCACGCGCTTAAGGTCGCCCACGCCGGTGGCGATGGACTGCATGTCGCCCAGGCCCTTGTACACGGCCTCGAGCTGGTCGCTCACCTGCTTAAACGATGCCGACAGGCGATCGTTGAGCGTGCGGGAGAGTTTCTCGTCCACCGTCGCGCGCATCTGATCGAGTTGCACGTTGTTGTCTTTGCGGATAGCACCCAGCTGGGCATCGACCGTCTCGCGCACCTTGTCCAGGCGGTGCTCGATGCCCTCGCGGTTGGCACCGAGCTGTTGGGCCGTCTCGCGGCGAAGGTCATCCATCCGGTCACCAGCTTGCGAAAACTCACGTGCAATGGTCAGGTAACGTTGCTGCCCCACGGCCGCATCTGTCGTCTGCTGCTGCGCGATGGCGTTGGCCGTGCGGCGAGTTTCGGCCAGCGCGACGTTCAGGGCATCGAGCGCGTTGTTGGCCTGCTCGAGTGCTGCCAGCGTTTCCGCGCTACTGTCGCCACGCTCCCGCAACTCGGCACGCAGGCTCTTGAGCTGGAGGGCGCAAGCCACAGCAACCCCCACCGCCACCAAGGCGATCACAACAAGCACGATATCAATAGCAGACATAGACTCCGCCCAACAAACTCAATCGGTCATCAATCAAAACCGCGATCAATCTTACCCCGCCACACGCACGGATCACCCACTGCCTTGCAGACAAATTTCTCTTAGAGCCGCGGACGCTAAAACGCTAGCTCTCCCAGCCGGTGCGAATGGTTGTCATGACGTCGCCTAGGCGCTGGCCCAGGGCTGACAGATGTTGGAGCACTTCGCCGGGCGAAGCACCGTTGAGGATGCAGGTGAGCGCATACGAGACCAAGAAAATCGCCGCAAGTCCTAGCGGAATGAGCACGATCATCGCCAATGTGCGCAGGCGCTGGCCCACGCGGCGACGACGCGTGCGGCGTTTGTCGAACGCAAGCTCCTGCGCATATGAATCTTGTTGTACGGAATAGTTCTCTGGCGCCGATCCGCCCGCAGGCGAAACCGCAGGCGTGGCATTTTGCGCAGGGGGCTGGGCGGCTACCCCTTGCATTTGCATCTCCATAAGCCGTTGCCGTTGGCGCAACATGCGCTCGGCTTGTTGCTGCGGAGTCTCAAGAAACAGATCCATGCTGGCCTCCAAAATCGGAGCATTCGACGCTTACGACCAGCATCCCGCACCGCCATGACCGCGACAACGCAATCGCCGGCAATAGCCACAAAGTTTCTTCTGCTCAAAAGCTGTCGAAAAGCTCAACAACTCCCCTACCAGCACTTTCTCTGAGCTTTTTTCGCCAACAATCTTTTGGCCTTCCACCCTTACGCCAACTGACCAAAATCTAACCAATAGCTTGACGAAAATTGTGGAGACCGGGACCCCACACAAAAAGTGCCGCCCCAAAGGGGCGGCACACAAACCAATCTATTAGCCAAAACTCGTTGGCAAGCCCGCGTCGTCAGACCCGCGGCGCATGCCTTTGCCTCGCGTGACTCTGCGAAGCCGTGAGCGAGAGGGAAAGGGATGCGCCGCGGGTCTGACGTCCGGAGCGGTGAAACCAGCAGTTGCCCTGCGCTCCGTGGTCGGTGAGGACAGACTACATGCCTGCGAGACCTCGGGCGGCGGTGGCGCACATAAACGCCAAGGCTAGAATCACGAGCGAGCCCGCGATGTCTGCCAGCACGCCCATTGCACGGCGTTCAAACAACCAGCTCTCAAAGTGCGGGGCGACGTTGCGCCAAACACGCCACAGCAAGATGCCCATACCGATGACGCCCGGGATATTGAGCAGTAGGATCTCGGAGCACAAAAGACCGATCAGGTTACCGGCGGCAAAGCCCGCATCACCCTCGCAGTATTTGCGGTAGACCATATACAGCATGTACGCCACAAACGGCTGCAAGCACGCAGAAATAAACGAGACCACCATCGAGGGGTCCTGCGAAAAGACCTCGGTGAGTTTATCGACACTCGTGGCGTCCTTCGAAGCCAAGAATAAACCGATAACCACAAGGGGCACCACGCCCAAAATTACCTCGACCAGAGTAAACAACTTGGCAGTCAAATCCTCACTAGCCGAATTCAAATGAGGCGCCCACTCAGGATGAGCATGCGCGCCGACTTTCTTGTCCTTCTCAGCACGATCGGCCTTTTTACCCTCGGCAACCCGATGACCAGGATCCTTGCGAGTTCCCGCCGCAGCAACCCGAGCTCGAGACTTCTTGCCCATAAAAAACACCCCATCAGGTAGTAGATAAACTAAAAGTCGCTACCCAGTGTACCCCACCCATGAACGGCGCCGTCCCAACCAGTCCCCATACAAAAACGTGCCGCCCCAAAAGGGGCGGCACACAAACTTTTTTATTAGCTTTTCTGTAACGAGCACGCGACGACCCAAAGCGGGCCGGGAGGGCCGGACTACCTTCCCTCAACGCGACCCTGCGAAGCCGTGAGCGAGGAGGGAAGGTAGTCCGGCCCTCCCGGCCCAGCTCACGCTAGCGCCAAGCGCTAGTAGTTCACCACCTGCTCCTCAAAGTACGCCTTCGGGTGGTTACACACCGGGCACACCTCAGGCGCCTCGGCACCAACGTGCAGGTGCCCGCAGTTCAGGCACTTCCATACCTTCACGCCCTCACGCTCAAACACCTCGCCCGACTCGATGCGCTCGACGAGTTTGTTGTAGCGCTCCTCGTGGGCCTTCTCGACGGCGGCGACACCACGGAACTTCTCGGCGATCTCGGCAAAGCCCTCCTCCTCGGCGGTCTTGGCGAACTCGTCGTACATCGTGGTCCACTCGTAGTTCTCGCCCGCGGCGGCGTCGCGCAGGTTGTCCAGAGTGCCCGGAACGGCGCCGTCGTGCAGATACTTAAACCACAGCTTGGCGTGCTCGGACTCGTTGCCCGCCGTCTCGGCAAAGATATTCGAGATCTGAACGTAGCCATCCTTCTTGGCCTTAGATGCGTAGTAGCGATACTTGGTGTGTGCCTGGGACTCACCGGCAAAAGCGGTCTCGAGGTTCTTCTTGGTTTGGGAATTCTCAAAATCCATAGGTGTACTTCCCTTCAACACGTGCCGCCCATAGGCTTTGAGCGACCTTGTCTTTAGGATGCCCTCAAGCCGCGAATTTAAACCTTACAATCCCGTTCTTCAGATTTGAGCGGGCTACACACTCAACCAACGATCGTCCTCGGCTCGGCAAAAGCCCTCGCGCTCCAGGTCAGCTAGAATGCCCGCGATCAAGTCGCACTCGACCGGCCCGCGACCGGCTGCCGCTTCCATCTCGTTAACGCCCACCACGGCATCAGCAAGCGTAATCCCCGCCGGCTGCCCATCGCGCGCTGCCAACAACATACGCACGATATGCGCGCGCTTTTGGCGGCGCGAGCCCTCAAACTTGGACTGACGACTATAGCCCGCCGACCGCCTGGACGGATTGGGCAGCGTCTTTTTAAGATACGCGCCGTAATCCAGCAATGCGTAATACCACGCGCGCGGCGTGTCGGCATCGTCTTGAGGCGCGGCAAAGGGAGCGATCTCGTCCGCCGCCGCACCGGGGGCCGCCGGACAGGCAGCTTGGATCAGCGGCACCAGTTCGCGATCGGGAACGGCCGGCACATCGGGAAAGAAATGATGCAAAAAGACCGTGCGCACATTGGTCTCCAAATACACGCCCGGAAGATCAAACGCAAACGAACGGATGCCCTGCGCCGTTGCCGGGCCAATGCCGGGCAGAGCGACCAAGTCACGCGTCTCGCGCGGAAACTCCCCATCCCAGTCCTCTACAACGCACTGTGCAGCCCTGTGAAGCGCCAAGGCGCGGCGATTATAGCCCATCCCCTGCCACGCATCCAAGACATCGGAAGGGACAGCCTGAGCGAGCGCCTGAACAGTCGGAAAGCGATCGAGCCACGCCGGCATACGCGTCTCCACGCGCGGCACCTGTGTTTGCTGCAACATAACCTCAGAAAGCCAAATGATGTACGGATCGCGTGTACGGCGCCACGGAAGGTCGCGATAACGCAGGACCCCTTCCGAACGAATCATCGAACGAAAGGGGTCCTGAATCATGGCTATGCTCCTTATGCGGCGCTATTCCTCCCGGTAAGCGCACGCGCAGGTGGCGTACTCGGGAAACGCTTCGCGGTCGGCGAACTTGGGATCGACGGCTGGGAACTGGCGGTGAGCGACGATGTCGCCGAGCGAAACGGAATCGAGGTAGTCGCGCATCAACGCCTGGGCTCCGGCCCACAGGGGATGATAGCAGCACGCGCCCATGCGCGCACAGTCACCATCGGGCGCGGTGCAATCGTTCATAACCATAGGACCCTGAACGGCCTCGACGACCTGGCGGATAGTGACGTCGTCCGGACTGACCTTGAGACGCATGCCACCGTGGACGCCACGCAGGCTCTCCACAATACCGGCCTGGACCAAACCGTGCTGAATCGAGCGGGCAAACGAATACGGGACATTGACCTCTTCGGCAGCGGTGCGAACAGAAAGTAAGCACTCCGGATCCTCGGCAAGCATCGCCAGCATACGAAGGGCGTAATCAGTCTTCCTCGATATGTCCATTTTTCCCCTTTCAAGGAATACGAACAGCTCGAACGAGCTCCGGGGCCGAGCTTGTGTCGAGACGCTAAATGACCGCCAGGACATCCAAATGGTAAATCGGATATCCACTGAGTGCCGCGCTTGGAGCGAAATGCATCAGATGCGGCGCACAGTGCAATTTAGTATAACCTAACCCCCTGTCTCGTTGAACAGGTGTTGCGCAACAAAGCTGTTGTTCAGACAGATATACTTATTGGATTTTACTTGCGTTCCCGAAGGCGCGAGGATTCTGGGCGAAGATGCACCAGGGCGATCGTTCTATCGAAACAAAGTGCATCAAACGCAAAAAGCCACGTCCGAAGACGTGGCTTTAATTGCGTTGGCGGGAAGTACGGGGCTCGAACCCGCGACCTCCGACGTGACAGGCCGGCGCTCTAACCAAACTGAGCTAACTCCCCAGGCAGTCGTTCGCGTTTGTTTCCGCTCGCGTGCGCTGCGGGGATTAGTATACACAGAAGTCTGTCCGCCGCGCAACAACTTTTTTGAAAAAATTTTTCGGTCCCTCCGGGAGGGTCTCCGGGGCCGGCTGGCGCGGGTTAAGTTTGCTGCTCTACAGTCCTGCGCAAGACGGAAAGCACATTAAGTGCTTTCCTTTGCGTGCGGAACTCGCGACAAACTTAACCCGCGCCAGCCGGCCCCGGAGACCCTCCCTGCCGTCACTTTGTTCGAGCCGTTGTTGTTGCTCGCCGCTTCGCGGCTCGGCGGCCCCGTTCTCCGCGGCGGGGTTGGTCTGATGGATCTTGTTGAAGCTCGGCCATTGGCTCAAATGGAAACGGGGGACGCATCTGCATCCCCCGTTTTTGTTGTGATTACTCTAGGTCAATAAACTTAGTGCTTAGGATCTTGCCGTCTTTTACTAGCATTCTGGCCATGGTGGGGCCTCGGGTGCCTCTGGGGTAGCTGGCGCTGCCCGGGTTGAGGACTAAGCAACGGCCCACTTGGGCTTCTTTGGTTACGTGGGTGTGGCCGTTGATGGCTACGTCTACGGATCCCACCGGAAGGTCTTCGCGGTAGTGGGCTACGGCGAATTTAAGGCCTTCGTAGGTAAAGAGCGCAAGACGGTCTACATCGGGGCCGTAGTCGCGGTAGTAATCGTTGTTACCCAGTACGGCCCGCACGGGGGCGATGGTGCATAGGTGCTCGTAGTCCATCTCTGACGTGAGGTCGCCAGCGTGGATGATCAGGTCTGCGCCTTCAAGCTCATCCAGGAGCGCAGGCGATAAATAGCCGTGGGTGTCCGAGATGATGTCGATACGCTTGGCGCTTGCACTGTTCATGGGATCCCTTCCGCAAAAAACGATTCGGCAGATACATACAAAAAAGGCCCCACGGCTCCGCAGACGATGGGTCTACAGGGCTGCGGGGCCAGTGTGCTAGAGACTCAGAGCCTTCTTGAGCGGCACGACGCGGCGACGCGAAACCGGAACGCGTTCGTCGACGCCCGTAATGCCCAGCTGGATGGCACCCGAGGGCACCGTCTCCACATCCGTGACGCACGCCAAGTTGACGATATAGCGGCGGTGAACACGGAAGAAGCCAAAGTCGCAGAGCTTGGCCTCAAACTGCGCCAGCGAGGTCGTCGACAAAAAGCGATCATCGACGGTATAGATGCAGGAGTAATCGTCCTTGGCCATGATAAAGCGAATATCGTCCACGGGAATGAGCACCTTGCGGCCGCCCTTTTCCACCGGGATACGCTCGATGGTCACCTTGCTGTCCGTAACCGGCTTGGCGCGTTGCATGACCTTCTCGATCGCGCGATCCAAGCGAGCTTCTTCGACCGGCTTCATCAGATAATCGACGGCATCCACGTCGAATGCCTCGACCGCATGGTCACTATACGCAGTCACAAACACGATCGCCGGCGGATTTTTGAGCTTATGCAGCGCCTCGGCAAGTTGCAGGCCCGAGGCACCGGGCATCGAGATATCGAGAAACACGACATCCACGCGACTTTCCATAAGCATCTCGATGGCGGAGCGGACGCTCGACGCCTCCGTGATCGTGCCGATCTTGCCCGTTTGCTCGAGCAGGAAGCGAAGCTCCGAGCGAGCCGGCGCCTCATCATCCACAATCATCGCACGCAGCATAGGGATAAAACCTTTCGTCAACTAACTACGCCGGGCATCCGTCGCATGACGTTGAGCCCGTAGCCTTTTATTTTACTCTTGAATGTCGAAGATGCTCTCTGACAAATCAAGATGAAGGAGCACTTTGGTGCCCTTGCCCGGCGCCGATTCGACACGCGTATAGGAGTGCGGCCCATAAAAGCGATGGATGCGCTCCGAAATATTGTGCATGGCCACACCGGCGCCGCCACCCTGGGGAGAGCTGGCGTCGGGACGGGCAGAACGCTCGTCAAACAGTCTGGCGGCGGTACCCTCATCCATGCCCACGCCATTATCGGCCACGGCAATCAAGATTGCATCCTCGCCGTCTTGGTGAACGGTCACGTCGATCCTCAGGGCGTCGTCATCGCCCATACCATGACGTACGGCGTTCTCGACAATCGGCTGGATCACGAACGCCGGCACCAGCGTATCTTCCACGTCCTCGGACACATCGAACGTCGCAAGCACGCGGTCCTCGCCAAAGCGGGCCTTCTCAAAGGTAAGGTAGCGCTTGGTCTGTGCGACCTCACGCGAGACCGGAATAAGCGATCCCGAGTTGTCGAGCGTGGCACGATAGAACGATGAGAACTCACGAAGCAGTTCGCGGGCCCGCAGCGGGTCGGTGCGCGTAAACGATGCAATGGTGTTCAGCGTGTTGAACAGGAAGTGCGGGTTAATCTGCGCCTGCAGCGCACGCACCTCGGCGCGCGCCGTGAGTTCCTTTTGCACCTCGAGCTCGTGGATGGCGAGCTGTGTGGACAAGATCTCGGCAAAGCCCGAGGCAAGCGCATACTGGGTACGGTCGACGGCGCGCGGGGTCTTGTAGTAGAACTTGAGCGTGCCGACGGTACGATCGCCCACCTTGATGGGGGCGATAATGCCGGCGGGGACTTGGTTGTGCGAGCCGTCCGAGCCCACGACATCCACCATACGGTTGAACGACTGCACGATGCCATGTTCGATAACGTAGCGTGTGGCAAGCGTGTGGATGGGAGTATCGGGCAGCAGTTTTTCCTCAAACTCGCCCGCGCAGGCAAGCACGTTGTCCTCGTCGGTGATGGCCACCGTCATGGCGCGCGTCTCGGGCAAAATGCGCCGGCACACCAAACGTGCCGACTCCTGCGTCAGACCGCCCTTAATGTCCTCAAGCATGGCCGAGGCCACCGAGAGCGTCTCCTCGGTGTACTGGGAACGCACCGAATCGGGATTGAGCGTCAAAAAGATAAAGATGCACAGAAAGATGCATAGCAGCGCGCAGGCAATCACCGTGGCGATCGGCTCGATACCGGTCACCAAGGCAAAAATAAAGTACACCAGCACGCAAATGGCGCAGGCGACGGCAATGATGCGAAAGATTGATATTGAACTATCGCGCTGGGCGCGGCGGTCGATCATTCGGCCCCCTCCAGGATACTGATCAGTTGTGCGTCACGCCAAAGCCCGTCCATGATCTTGGGCCAAAAGCTCTGGAAACGCAGGTAGCTTGCAGCGTTTTGGCGCGCATAGGCCTTTGCCTCGCCGATACCATGGCGCCAAATGCGCAGGTAGCCCTCATGCTCGCGGGTAAACACGCTGCGGACCATAGCGGTCTTGCGCACGCGGTCGTCGAGCTCGCGCGAAATCCACGGGCCCGGGTAGGGCATGAGCGATGCCGCCGTAACGGGAATGAGCTCCTTTTGATGCGCGGCGAATGTCAACTTGGCCCGTTCGTAGTACCAACGGTATACATCCTGCATAAAGCGCGGTGAGCGCTTTTCGGACTCCGGAGGCAGATGGCGCACGGTCCACTCGTTATCGAACCACACGTCGTAGCCAAACATGCGCATGTTAAAGAGGTAATCCAAGTCCTCGCCGCGGGTGATAAACGGGTCAAAGGCCACACGCGTAAAGGCGCGGGCGTGCAGGGCCATCAGGCCGCCACACACGTAGTTGGAGCGCGAGATGCGGGTGCCCGAGAGCGCCTTTTTCATCCAACGGTTGAACTCGATGCGCTTGGTCCACCAACGATGGCAGATGCCCGCCTTGTCCGTGGGAGCCAGCGGTGAGCCGTCGCGATCGTAGAAATAACCGCTCTTGACCAAGATCGGCAAGCCCTGACGCGTCTGCTGCCCCAACGCATAGGTCGCGCGCTTCATAAAGTCGGCGTCGATGACAGTCTCATCGTCATCCAAAAAGATAACCGCGTCATGCCCCAGCACAGCGGCACAGGCTAGCCCCATGTTGCGGATGGCACCGTAGCCTCGCAGGCTCACGCACTCGCCCGAACCCTTGGGCGCGATCTGAGCAACCCGGTCTGCAATGCGCGAGGCCTGGGTGTTGGTGACAACGGTGACCTTGAGCGTGGGATGCGCGTCGACAATCTCGCGCACGTGCAGCGACACATCGGCTGTGGCAGAAACGGGACAGACCACCAAAAGGATGATGCGAGGGATGTCACGTACCTGCTCAAGCGAGGCCAGGCAGCGGTCGAGTTCGGGATTGTCGGCGTTGAGTCGCGTCGAATGGTCATAGGTGCCAGGGGCGTTTGCGCAAGCGTCATCGCCCGCCCAATACGTTGGAATCACGACTGTGGCGTTCATGCCTTACCCTCCCTGCAACACAAAAACGGGACGCCGCCAAACACAGGCGACGCCCCGCGACCTAGCTGATTCCATCATACCCACTTGGGCAAATCATTGCTCGCAAGTCGCAATGTTTATTGCGGATAACCCCAAAAGAGTACCGTGGACAGGCACAATAGCCGCTCGCTCCTATGCGGCATGCTCTGCCGCCCGAGTCATGCGGGACAGGCGGACCAGCAGCATAAAGCCAACGATCAGCAGCACGCCAATGGAAAGGACGCCCAGCGACGGATTGCCGGTCAGCGAGGTGACGACCGACACTAGGAAAGTGCCCATGACGCTTGCATAACGACCGAAGATGTCAAAGAAGCCGTAGTACTCGTTGGACTTTTCCTTGGGGATAATGCGGCCAAAGTAGCTACGGCTGAGCGCCTGCACGCCGCCCTGGAACAGGCCGACCATAATGGCAAGCACCCAGAATTCAAAGGCGGTCTTTAGGAAGAACGCGGCGAACAGCACAATGCCCATATAGGCGGCGACTGCCACCAAGATCATGTTGAGCGTGCCCACGCGTCCGGCAAGCTTGCCGTAGATGATGGCGGACGGAAAGGCCACGAACTGCGTGACGAGCAGCGCCAGGACCAACTGGGTCGAATCGATGCCCAAGGCCGATCCGTAGCTGGTTGCCATGGAAATGACCGTGTGCACACCGTCGATATAGAAGAAGAACGCGATCATGTAGACCAGCACGGTCTTGTTGTGGGCGATCTCGCGCATGGTGTGTCCGACCTCGGAGAACACACCGCCCACGATGTGGCCGATGGTGTCCTCGGGACCGCGCTCGCGACCGTACTTTTGCTTATAGGTGCGAATGAGCGGCAGGGTAAAGATGAGCCACCAGGCACCGGTGATGATAAACGACAGACGCGTTGCCAGCATGGTGGGGACACCAAGAGCGGGGCCACCCATGATGAGCGCCAGGCAGATGACGAACGGCACGGTGGAACCGATGTAGCCCCAGGCATAACCCGAGCTGGACACGGCGTCCATGCGCTCGTCGGTGGTAATGTCGGGCAGCATGGCGTCGTAGAACGTCATAGAAGAGTTAAGGCCGATGGTGCACAGCACGTACACGGTCAAAAATGCCATGGCGGACATTGGGATAGCCTGCGCCAGGCAAAGCACCAGGCCCGTGAGGAAGAAGCCCAAGAAGAACTTGATCTTGTTGCCGGCGTAGTCGGCAAGCGCGCCCAGAATGGGCATGAGCATGGCGATGACCAGCGAGGCAATCGTCTGCGCATTGCCCCAGGCGACCACCAGGTCGGCCGAGGAAGCGCCGGTATTGATGGCGTTAAAGTAAATGGGCACCACCGAGGTATTGAGCAGCACGAGGGCCGAATTGCCCACATCATACATAACCCAGTTACGCTCGAGCTTGGTGTATTTCATGGACAGGGACCCTTCGTATTCGCCCGATATGCAGTTAGCTCATCGTACCCCAATTGTCCAGAACCGCCGGTAAGGATTCGGCAAAGGGGCACGCACGAGCCCTATTCCTCGCGGTCGAACTCCTCATCGGCATTGAGCACGCGACCGCTGTAGTTGACGTGACTGGTCACGGCATCCATGTCACCGGTCTCGATAAAACGTGCGACCGTGCACTCGTAATCGACCAGCGCGCGATCAAAGACCTCGGGGAAACTCTCGTTCGAGACCTCGTCGGTAAAGGGATTCTTCCATGTCAGATGGCCCAGGTTACCGGTGCGCTCGGGCAGCTCCGTCGTCACGCGATGGGCAAGGCCGTCGAGCAGCGAGTAGTCGTGCACCAAGCCCTCAACCAGCGAGATCGCGCGCGTCTTTGCGGAGCCGGCCGGCTCAATCGCGCGGTAAAGTCGCTGCATATTGGCAACGGCAGCACCGTACTCCCCCGCCGGAATGTCAATGCCATACACGCGTCCGGCAACATAGCTCATCAGCACGCCGGCCACGCGATTGATGCGATCGGTGGTGACGATCTCGCCCGCCGGCGGGTAATCGTCGACCGTAGCGCCATCGCGTTTAAGCTGCAGCATCAGTACATCCAGGTCGCTCTCGATCACGGCATGGACCTGACTGCTCGAATCCTCAAGCTCTGAGTCGGATTCCACGATGCCAAACTGCTGCTCATAGACAAAGGGGTGGGCGTTGCGGTCGAGCACGTAATGAGACAGCAGGCCCAGCGCAAAGGCGCGACCCAAGCTGGCGTCGCGCGGCAGCAGATGCGACACGCCGTCGCGCAGGCACGCGAACTGGCGAGACATGCGCGACCGATGCATGACCTGCGCCAGCAGCGTGCAGTCGGAAACACGCGGTGTCAGAATGTGAAAGAAAAACGGGTCGGGGCCTTGGTTGCCCAAGATAAAGGCAATGCGCTCTTCATCGGACGTGATGACGCCCTGCGGAAGACGGTCGATGCTTTCCTCGCCAAACAGATGATGGGTGATAAGCGCGGGCATAATGATCCTTTCGATTTCATTCGATGCCACCCATTATGCCCACCGCGCGCCCATGCCAAACCTGCGATGGTAAACGACGGCACGCAGACCGTCTACGCAAGCCCCAAGTGTGCTTTAACCTCGGCAGCGCGACGGCGGGACACGGGCACCGTCGAGGTTACGCGATCGAGTCTGAGCTCCATAAGACCCGTGGAACCGATCTCGACATTGTGCACGTCTTCCAAATTGACCAGATAGCTGCGATGAACGCGAATAAAGCCCTCGGAGACCAAGCGACGCTCGAGCGAAGAGATCGACTCATTGATCAGGTACGTTCCCTCGGCGCAGATGGCGTTGCAAAAATCGGCGCGCGCCTCAAAGTAGCAGACGTCTGCGGCGGGAATGAACACCTTTTTGCCCCCGCGGTCCACCGTCAGACGCAAAGGCTGGCGCGGAGCGTGGATAACACGACGGGCACCCAAGGCTGCCTCGATCTTGTCGAGTGCCTTTGACAGGCGTGCGTCCTCGACCGGCTTGACGACATAGTCGACCGCATCGAGGTTATACGCATCGGCGGCAAACTCGGCAAACGCCGTCACAAACACAACCACCGGCGGCGTCTTTAGGTTCTGCAGCGTCTCGGCAAGCTCAATTCCCGAGCGGCCGGGCATCGTGATGTCCAAAAACAACACGTTGGGCTTGTTCGAGAGAATCGACTCCACGGCCTCGGTGACATTGCCCGCCTCGGCAATCTGGCCCACACGCGTATCCTTTTCCAACAGATAGCGTAGCTCAGCCCTAATGGGAGGTTCGTCATCAACCACCAAGATGTTCCAGCCTTCGGACATATGTGCTTCCCCTCTTTTTCTCTCAATCCAACCGCGTGCTACGCCGTCAACGGCGCCGGCTCATGCGGCTCGCCGTTCAGCTCGACGATGACCTGCGTTCCCACGCCCTCCTGGGACTTCACGCGCATGCCGGAATCTTCTCCGTAAAAGAAATGGATGCGCTGAAGCACGTTGAAGAGCGCCAGGCCGCAACCTCGCTTGACGGAGCCGTCGGCGGTAATGCTCTCGGGCTCCTCCAGGCGATGTTGCTCAAACAGATGCGCGCAGACTTCTTCGCTCATACCGATGCCGTCGTCCTCGACGATGATCTCCAAACCGTCATCGGTCTCGAAAGCCCTAACATGAATAGAAAGCGGCTCGGTCTCGCGCTGCGCGTGCTTGATGCAGTTTTCGAGCAACGGCTGCAAGATAAACGGCGGCACCATGCAATCGCGCACCTCAAAGTCGATATCGACCGAGACGCGCAGACGGCCGTCGCCATAACGAGCCTGCATAAGATTGATATAGCGAGTGCCCTGTTCCACCTCGTGCTCGAGCGTTGTGAGGGTATCGGAATCAGAAAGCGTCTGACGGTAGTAATTGGAAAAGTCGATCAGCAGCGACCTGGCCTTGTCCGGCTCGGTACGTACGAGCGACACGATGGTGCTGATGGTGTTAAACAGAAAATGAGGATCGACCTGCGATTGCAAGGCGCGCAGCTCCACGCGGGCCGTAAGCTCGTCCTGGCGCTCGAGCTCAAAGCTCGCAAGCTGCGTGGAAATGAGGTCGGCAAAGCCCGAGGCAAGCGCCGTCTGGCGCATATCGATGCTGCTCAGACGGGGATAATACAACTCGAGCGTGCCCACGCAATGCCCGCGCACGGTAAGCGGTGCGACAATACCGGCGCGCAGGCGCGGAAAGTAGCCACCTGTCTCGGTCGAGGCATCGCGCGAGAACACGCTTTGCTCACCGCTGTTGATCACGTTGAGCGTAGTCCGCAGCACCACCGGGGTGCCCGCGGGGCATTTTGCCGAGTCCTCGCCCCAGCTTGCCAACACCTGCTTGCCGTCGGTAAAGCAGATGGCAGAGGCGGTAGTTTCGGACAGGATGATCTTAGAGGCGCCCAGGGCAGCTTCGGGCGTAAGGCCGCGCGACGTGTAGGCGAATATTTTTGAAGCGATGGCGAGCGTGCGGTCGGTTGCGCTCGATGTGAGGTCGTCGGGAACGAGAAAGACGTACGAGAAGAAGAAGCACAGCATGACCAAGCCGGCAATGACGACAACGGCCGGAACGGGATTGGGATTATCGGTTAGATCCCAGATGAGCAGCAGGATAAGCAGCGGAACGACAATACCGAGCAAGATGGCTTGAACCACATGCTGAGCGGTACGAAAGACCTTGGTAGAGTTGTAGCTCTTGCCCAGAATCAGCCTATTGAGATCCACCGTCATCTCCTTCTTACCGACGCACCCCATAGCAATAAAGAGGGCCGCAAGCGACCCTCTCCATTGCATTATGCAATCAAATACTGTGTTTTACATCAAGCCATCGATGAACGGTAGCTTAGGCGCTGTACTTGTTTGCCTCGCCGAAGGTGCCGCCCTCGACAATCCAGCCGTCCTTCATGATGACGTCCATGTTGTCGGTGTTGAGCACGTGGATGTCGGCGGCGACGTCACCGTTGACGACCAGCAGGTCGGCGCACTTGCCGGCCTCGATGGAACCGGTCTCGTCCTCGATGTGGCACATCTTGGCACCGTTGAGGGTGGCGCAGGTGATGGTCTCGACCGGAGTGAAGCCGATCTTGTCGACGAACTCGTACATCTCCTCGATGGAGCAAGTGCCGTACGGGGTGACGAAGGAGAAGGAGTCGGAGCCGATCGTCATGACGACGCCGCGCTTCTTGGCCTCGCGCAGGCAGTCGTAGTTGCGCTGCAGCTCCTTCTCGACCAGGGTGCCCTCGTACTTGTCGTGCAGCTCGGGAACGTAGACGGGCGGATAGGTGGCGTACCAGGTGGGCAGGAAGGCGATCGTCGGAGTGAAGAAGGTGCCCTGCTCGGCCATGAGGTCCATGGTGCGCTCATCGATATCGAAGCCGTGAATCAGCTGCTCGCAGCCAAAGCGAACGGAATCGTAGGCAGCGGCGTGGTTGTTGTAGCAGTGGCTCCACACGGGGATGCCGACCATCTTTGCCTCTTCGACCACGGCCTGGATCTCCTCGGAGCAGTAGTGCTGGTCGCGGCCGGAGTCCCAGCGCCAGATGCCGCCACCGGTAGCCCAGATCTTGATGGCATCGGGGTTCTCACGCAGGCGACGGCGGACGGCCTTGCGCAGATCCCAAGGACCGTCGACCTGATCGCCCCAGGGGTGCGATTCCTTGTTGAGCTCCTGGCTGCAGTGGTGGGAGTCGCCGTGGCCGGCAACGCGGCAGAAGCCAAGGCCGGTGGCCAGAACGCGCGGGCCCTTGAAGACGCCCTTGTCGATGCAGTCACGGATCTGGATACCAAAGCGGCCGATCTCGCAGACGGTGGTGAGGCCGTGGGTGAGGCAGTCGTAGGCCTGCTTGACGGCGACGGCCTGCTTCTCGAGGAGCGGCTGCATGACCCAGTCGGTGTCATCGTCGGTCAAGTTGCCCGAGAAGTGCAGGTGGGTGTCGATCAGGCCGGGAAGGACGGTCTTGCCGGCGGCGTCGATGACCTCAACGCCCTCGGGAAGGTCCTGCATGGCGCCGGCGTACTCGATCTTGCCGTTGTCGTCGACGAGAACGAGGGAGTTCTCGACCGGCCCGGCACCGGTACCGTCGATGAGCTTGCCGCCAACGATTGCATACTTAGTGGACATGGTTCCTCCTTATGGATCCATATAGTGGGCGAGGCCGCGTTGGGTTAAGGCCTCACAAAGCTACCCAAGTGGTGCCGGGTTCGGTGCGCGGAAGAGAGGGTCCCGCGCACCTGATCCGCCCCGGCTCGGCGTTACTTTTTGCGGGAATTGGTGAAGGCCATGAGAGCCAGGCCGACGGCCAGCCAGCCGATCACGATGCTCCACTCCACCATGTTGAGGGAGGCGGGAGAGAACGGAATCACGAGCAGGCCGATGATGATGGCGCAGGCAGCGATAGCGAGGCCGATGCCAAACTTGCCGCCGGGCACCTCGTAGGGACGAGGCAGGTCGGGCTCGGTGAAGCGCATGCGCAGGCAAGCGAGGGCGACCATGCCGCAGGAGAAGATGAAGGCGAGAGCCGACACGTTGGTCAGAGGGATGAGCATGTTCTTGCCCAGGAACGGACCGACGACGGTGATGGCGCCCAGAACGACGCAGGCGAGCTTGGGAGCGCCGGACTTGGGGTCGACCTCGGCGAACTGCTCGGGCAGCTGGCCCTTGCGGCCCATGGCGAGCATGATGCGGCTCGTGGCGCCGTAGAAGGAATTCATCGGGCCCATGGGTCCAAGCGTGGCGATGACGAGCATGGCCAGGTACAGGAGCATGTTGATGCCCTTGAGGCAGGCGAGCGCGGGAACCGGGCTCTTAACAAACTCATGCCAGTCGAGGATGGTGCCGAACGAGTAGATGCAGACCATGTAGAAGCCGCCGGCGGCCAGCAGAGCCAAGGAGATGATCTTGCCGAACTTGTTCCAGTTGAGGCCCTCGGCTGCTTCCTCAGCCTGCTGAGGAATGGTGTCGAAGCCGGCGTAGAAGAACGGGGTCAGAACCAGGACCGACACGATGCCGGCAAACAGGCTGGAGCTCTCGGTAGCGGCCTTGCCGCCGCCAGCGCCGGCGACCTGGGAGAACACGGGCATGGCGTTGTCCGGCGAGCCGGTGAACAGCGAGACGCCCATGGCGAGCAGCATGCCGCAGAGCAGAGCCTTGGTCAGGAAGGCCTGAAGCTTGGCGGCCGAGCTGGCACCACGGAAGTTGAGGAAGATGACGTAAACTGCAAAGCCGAGCGCGATCAGCGTCGGGAACAGGTAAACGTCGGCCCCCAGGATGGTGTAGAGCTTGACGGCGCGCAGCCACTCAAGGCCGGGCAGGCTACCGAACATCTCGGACACGAGAGTCGAAATGGCAATGGCCTCCCACGGGCACAGGATGCCGTTGCCCAGGGCCAAAAGCCATCCGGTGATGTAGCTCAGCGTACGGCCAAAGCTACGATCGACATACTCGACGATGCCGCCCGAGATGGGGATAGCGGCCGTGAGCTCACCGAAAACAGCTCCGACGGGCACGAGGAAGATTGCACCCAAGAGGAATGCGATCATAGCGGGAACGGGACCGCCGCCCACGACCATCCAGTCGCCGACCTGCAGAACCCAACCGGTACCGATAATGGCACCAAAGCCGATGGTGAAGAAGTTCCAGAGCGAGAGCGTTTTCTTCATGCCGCCGTTATCCTCGACTGCAACTTCTGCGTTCTTGTCCGCCATTGTTCCCCTCCTTTCCTTTTTGACGCCCTTGGCGTCACCCCTTGCGCGGTCCGTTTTGCCGCGCGCTTTTATTCCATGGCTTTAAGATACGGCCTTGGCGCAGCAGCGCCGCTCGCAGCTCGACCGAAGGCAGAACTGCAAAACGAGCGGCACCGTTTTTGGGACGAACGGCGGGAGACGTCATTCGTCTTGGACGCTTTCATCTTGTCTGCTTTTGAAGACCTGTTGCCGTGACGCTTGGCGCGCGGCGCGGCAACGTTCATACCATTTGTCAGGCTTTTGGCGCACATACCCATGTGTCGTGCATCTTTTTATGTAGGATAGACAAGTTACACATGAGGCAAGGTGATTCGAATGGCATACGGATACAATGACGGCGACCAACGGCCACAAAGCGTGCGCCTTGCCGGCCGCACCACGCCAACGCCCAGAAGCACCTCCGACAACGACAACCCGCAGCGCCCCCAAGAGCAGCCCGGGGCTTCTTCGCGGCAGCAAAGCCGTACCGTGCAGCAGTCAGACCGCGTGAGTACGAGCACACGCCAACGTCAGACCGACACATCGCAGCCACGCCGCTACGATCGCCGTAAGACCGACTACTACGTCAAGCGTTCCTTTTCGCGACCTCAACGCGATCGCGGCAATTCCTCCCCTCACCCCGCGTCGCACACCACAAGCCACGCGCTTCCGGCCCGCCGCCTACGCCTTGCGCTTTGCTCCATCGCCGCCTGCCTCGTCTTTGTGTTTTTGGGATCCTGTATCTCCCACGGATCAGCCGGTCTTGAGCCCACTGCCGAGGACAAGCTGCTTAAAGCTCCCGTCGCGCCCGGTTACTCCTTTGCGTTCTCGACCCCACGCTCGCAATGGCAGGCCGGCACCATGCCCCACATCTACCAAATTGACCCCGCATGGTCGGAGCTGCCCTATGCCGGTGGCACTATTCGCGAAAACGCTTGCGGTCCTACCTGCCTCACCATGGTCTATATCTTTAAGACCGGCCATACCGATAAGACGCCGGTCGATATATGCGCGCTGGCCGAAGCCGGCAACTACGCCCCCACTGGTGCCACCGAGTGGTCGTTTATGACAGGCGGTGCGTGGCAGCTGGGGCTCAACGGAACACAGCTCTATAACGATCGCGAATCGATTACTCAAGCACTTCGCTCGGGTGCGCCCGTCATCGCCGCAGTGCGCCCCGGTACGTTTACCAACGTAGGCCACTACATCGTGCTCTACGGCATCGACGATGCCGACCAGATTGGCGTCTACGACCCCAACTCGGCCAGCCGCAGCGCCCGTCGCTGGGGCGTCGTAGAGGTCCTCAACGAAGTCGAAGCCATGTGGGCCTACTACTAGTCATTGGGGACAGACTTGAATGAGTGGTCATTGGGGACAGACATAAATGACCAGCCACTGTGGACAGCCCTTGCGGATGCCGCTCATGGGCGGACGAATAGGCCCATTCCCAGCTGTCAGGAGCTACCTTTAAGGACTGTCCCAAGCTGCCGGCAGAAAGGGAACGTCCCCAAGTGCCGGGTTTCATGAACAGCTACCTCAATAGCAAAAGCCCCGCAGTCGGAGCGGACTGCGGGGCTCATGAAGAGAGGCTAGTTTGTGGGCGCTTTGCCTGGCGCCCACGAGAGAGGCAACAGAGTAGAGACTACTCGTGAATGCGGGTACCGGAGAGGCCGGCCATGGTCTCGGCGGCCTTGTCCAGGGCGCCGATGATGCAGGTGCGGCCCTTGCGGGAACGGGCGAACTTGATGGCAGCGCGGACCTTGGGCTCCATGGAACCCTTGCCGAACTGGCCCTCGTCGGCCAGGCGCTCGGCCTCGTCGGCGGTGAGGTCCTCGAGCTCCTCCTGGTTGGGCTTGCCAAAGTTGATGGCGACATGCTCAACGGCGGTCAGCAGGAACAGAACGTCGGCGTCGCAGTCCTCGGCCAGCAGCTCGCCGCCCAGGTCCTTGTCGATGACGGCGGGAACGCCCTTGTAGCAGCCCTTGTTCTCGTAGTCGCGGACGACGGGGATGCCGCCGCCACCGCAGGCGATGACGATGAACTCGTTGTCGAGCAGGTTGAGGATGGAGTCAGCCTCGACGATCTTCTTGGGATCGGGGGAAGCGACGACGCGACGCCAGCCGCGGCCGGAATCCTCGACGAAGACCTTGGAGGGATCCTCGGCCATGAACTCCTTGGCCTGCTCCTCGGTGTAGAAGGGGCCGATCGGCTTGGTCGGGTTCTTGAACGCGGGATCATCCGGGTCGCACTCGATCTGGGTGACGACGGTGGCGGCGTGCCAACGCTTATAGCGCTTGTGCATCTCGCGGCCGATGCCCTGCTGCAGGTGATAACCAATATAGCCCTGGGACATGGCGCCGCACTCGGGCAGCGGCATCTCGGGGGTGCCGATGGCGTCGTGGGCAGCGGCGAAGGCGTTCTGGATCATGCCGACCTGCGGGCCGTTGCCGTGGGTGATGATGATCTCGTTACCCTGCTCGATAAGACCAAGGAGAGCGTGGGCGGTGTTGCTCACGGCCTCGATCTGCTCGACGGGGTTGTTGCCGAGGGCGTTGCCGCCAAGGGCGACGACAATACGATCGGGCTTGCCAAGAGGCTTAGACATTGCTGGAATCCCTTCTGTAAAAGACCTACAACCCATTAATAACCCGTGTCCGTGCGATACGCGAGTTTATTAAGGTTTATATTCTCTTTATCGCTCATTTTATTCATTTTGAAAACAGTTGAACGGTGAACGGTCATTTTTACCCGCTCAGCGTAAAGAAGCCCAGCTTAGGTATATCTACGCCATTTACGTGCAACTTTATTTTAATAGAGCAGGGATTAGACTAGATTATGCAAACTATATCTCCACTAAACACAAAACAGACAACGTAATATCTTACTCGCACTATACGAGATTCTATGCATTAATAAGACGAGTATGCACCCCTGCAAAAACATGGGGCTTTTCATTCAGCATAAGGAATAAAGATGAGCTCCAAAAAGGCAACCAGCCCCAAAGCACGGGGATAGAAGGCGGCAACAGCCAAAACTCCATCCATCCCCAGAGTGGCGCGCTGTTTCGCGGCAAAGCCGCGAAACAGCGAAGGGGACTAAAGGCCCCCACAACCACGTCCTTCATTCAGCCACACAATCCGAGGACGTAGTCGTAGCAGGATCTGAGGGCTGACCTTCGCGGACATTCCGCAGGACGAAAGAACCCCCGCCGCACGTAGTGCGCAGCGGGGGTTCTTTCATGTCCGAGGACGTCCGCGAAGGTCAGCCCTCAGATCCTGCGGTGGGAGACCTAAGCCTCGTTGTACACCGTCTTGAGCTTCAGCAGGTGAGCGTAGCGGTCCATAGCGGCCTGCTCGTTCTCCTTGAAGAGCTCCTCGGCGCGCTCGGGGAAGGAACGCGTCAACGAAGCGTAACGGGCCTCGTTCATCAGGAACTCCTGATAACCACCCGCGGGCTCCTTGGAATCGAGCGAGAACTTCTTGCCGGCAGCAGCCTCGGGGTTAAAGCGGAAGAGGTTCCAGTAACCGCACTCGACAGCCTTCTTCATCTCGGCCTGGCAGTTCTGCATGCCGCCCTTCTTGATGGAGTGCATCTCGCAGGGGCTGTAGCCGATGATGAGGGACGGGCCGTCGTAGGCCTCGGCCTCGTGGATGGCCTTGAGGGTCTGAGCCGGGTTGGCGCCCATGGCGACCTGCGCCACGTAGACGTAGCCGTAGCTCATGGCAATCTCAGCCAGAGACTTCTTCTTGGTCACCTTACCGGCAGCGGCGAACTGAGCAACCTGGCCCAGATTCGAGGCCTTGGAGGCCTGACCGCCGGTGTTGGAGTAAACCTCGGTGTCGAAGACGAAGACGTTGACGTTGTGGCCGGAAGCCAGGACGTGGTCCAGGCCACCGAAGCCGATGTCGTAAGCCCAACCGTCGCCACCGAAGATCCAGAAGGACTTCTTGGTGAGGTAAGCCTTGTCGGCGAGGATCGCCTTGGAAGCGTCACAGCCGCACTTCTCGAGCTCGGTAACGTAGGCGGCGGCAGCGGTCTTAGAGGCCTCGGCGTCGTTGACGGAGTCAATCCAAGCCTGACCGGCGGCCTTGAGCTCGTCGGACGGACCGTCAGCGGCGATGATCTCCTGCGTAGCAGCGATCAGCTTCTTCTGAACGGCCTCATAGCCAACGGCCATGCCCAGACCGTGCTCGGCATTGTCCTCGAACAGGGAGTTGTTCCACGCCGGGCCGTGACCGTCCTTGTCCTTGCAGTAAGGAGCGGTGGCAGCGGGGTTGCCCCAAATGGAGGAGCAGCCGGTGGCGTTGGAGATGAACATGCGGTCGCCGGCGACCTGGGTCACCAGACGAGCATAGGCGGTCTCGGCGCAGCCGGCGCAGGAGCCGGAGAACTCCAGGTAGGGCTGCTTAAACTGGCTGCCCTTGACGTTGGCCGCGATGAGCTCCTTCTTCTCGGAGACGTTTTCGACCATGTAGTCCCAAACGGGCTGCTGGTCCATCTCCTGCTCGGTGGGAACCATCTCGAGGGCGCCCTTGGGGCAGACCTTGACGCAGTTGGTGCAGCCCATGCAGTCGAGCGGGGACACGGCCATGGTGAACTTCATGCCCTTGGCCTTGGGGCCCATGGCGTCGAGCGTGCGGGTAGCCTCGGGTGCGGCGGCAGCCTCGTCCTCGGTCATCGCGAACGGACGGATGGTGGCATGCGGGCACACATAGGCGCACTGGTTGCACTGGATGCACTTGGTCTCGTCCCAGTGAGGAACGACCACGGCGACGCCGCGCTTCTCGTATGCGGAGGCGCCCAGCTCAAACTGGCCGTCGGCGCAATCGACAAAGGCGGAAACGGGCAGGCTGTCGCCATCCATGCGATCGATGGGCTCGAGCAGGTTCTTGACCTGCTGGGCAATAGCGGACTTGGTCTCCTCGGAGAGCTCGACGGGAGCGGCATCCTCGGCAGTTGCCCAGTCGGCCGGAACCTCGAACTTACGGAAGGCGGTAGCGCCGGCATCGATGGCCTTATGGTTGGCGTCGACGATGGCCTGGCCCTTCTTCATGTAGGACTTGGTAGCCGCGTCCTTCATGTACTGCAGGGCGTCCTCGGCGGGCAGGACCTTGGCCAGCGCGAAGAAGGCGGACTGGAGCACCGTGTTGGTGCGCTTGCCCATGCCGACCTTGGCAGCCAGATCGATAGCGTCGATCAGGTAGACGTTGACGTTGTTGTTCGCGATGTAGCGCTTGGCCACGGCGGGCATGTGCTCGGCGAACTCCTCGTCGCTCCACTGGCAGTTGACCAGGAAGGTGCCACCCGGCTTGACGTCGCGGACCATCTTGAAGCCCTTGACGATGTAGCTGGGGTTGTGGCAGGCGACAAAGTCGGCCTTGGTCACATAGTACGGCGAGCGGATCGGGGAATCACCAAAGCGCAGGTGCGAAACGGTGACGCCGCCGGTCTTCTTGGAGTCGTACTGGAAGTAGGCCTGAACGTACTTGTCGGTGTGGTCGCCGATGATCTTGATCGAGTTCTTGTTGGCGCCGACGGTACCGTCGCCACCCAGACCCCAGAACTTGCACTCGATGGTGCCGGGGGCTGCGGTGTTGGGCGCATCCTCGGCCTCGGGCAGGCTCAGGTTGGTCACGTCATCGACAATGCCGATGGTGAACTCGCGCTTGGGCTCGTCCTTCTTGAGCTCCTCGAAGACAGCGAACGCGGACGCGGGAGGCGTGTCCTTGCTGCCCAGGCCGTAACGGCCGCCGACGACCTTGATACCCGTCTTGCCGGCCTCGTAGAGAGCGGAGACGACGTCCTGGTAGAGCGGCTCGCCGATGGAACCCGGCTCCTTGGTGCGGTCCATGACGGCGATCTTCTGGACGGTCTCGGGGAGAACGTCGACGAAGTGCTTGATGGAGAACGGACGGAACAGGCGAACCTTGACCAGGCCGACCTTCTCGCCGTGAGCGTTGAGGTAGTCGATGACTTCCTCGAGCACGTCGCAGAAGGAGCCCATGCACACGACGACGCGGTCGGCATCGGGAGCGCCGTAGTAGTTGAACAGGCCGTAATCGGTGCCGAGCTTCTCGTTGATCTTCTTCATGTAGCCCTCGACGACGGCGGGAAGCTCGTCGTAGACCTTGTTGCAGGCCTCACGGTTCTGGAAGAAGATATCGCCGTTCTCGTGGCTGCCGCGGGTGTGCGGGTGCTCAGGGTTGAGCGCGTGGTCGCGGAAAGCCTGGACGGCGTCCATGTCGCACATCTCGGCCAGATCCTTGTAGTCCCACATGGCGACCTTCTGGATCTCGTGGCTGGTGCGGAAGCCGTCGAAGAAGTTAAGGAACGGGGTCTTACCCTCGATGGCGGCAAGGTGAGCCACCGGCGAGAGGTCCATGACCTCCTGGACGTTGCCCTCGGCGAGCATGGCGAAGCCGGTCTGACGACAGGCCATGACGTCGGAGTGATCGCCAAAAATGTTCAGGGCGTGGGAAGCGACGCAACGCGCGGAGACGTGGAAGACGCCCGGGAGCTGCTCGCCCGCGATCTTGTACATGTTCGGGATCATCAGGAGCAGACCCTGAGAAGCCGTGTAGGTGGTGGTCAGAGCACCGGCGCCCAGCGAACCGTGAACGGTACCGGCTGCACCTGCCTCGGACTCCATCTCGACGACCTTGACCGGGGTGCCGAAGATGTTCTTGCGACCCTGGGCCGCCCACTGGTCGACATGGTCGGCCATCGGGCTGGACGGCGTAATGGGATAGATTCCCGCTACCTCGGTGTACGCATACGAAACATATGCGGCCGCCTCGTTGCCGTCCATAGACTTAAACTTACGCGCCATATACCCCTCTCCTCTCATATAGGTATACAGGCCCCGGCGATCGCCGGGATGTTGGCGTGATGGGATTTACGCTGTTGCTTCCAATCATCTGGCAGGCAGGCTCAGCAGCAGGTACGTGGCGTGGAGAGAAGACATGCCGAGGCGAGGGACAGCTGATGCGCCCCACAGACCCGACCGCCCGTCTTGCACATGACCGAGCGCCGCAAAGGCCGCATGCCGGATGCTCCCGGGCACGCCCCGGCGATGGGAAGCGCCCGCAACGGAAATCCGCATGCGGGTTTATTGTACCCCGCCTTCAAGTGTAATTTCGGCAAATATAGGCGGGCGGTAAAGGTTTACCTTGGGTGACTGCCAAGGGCCAAAATGGCCTCTCCATCCCCAGGCGACCGGCTCTGGCGCGCCGAGGAGTGTCCCCAAGTGCCGGCAGAAAAGGAACGTCCCTATCTGCCGGCTAGAGAGCACCGAAGAGGATGGCGTAGGTAGTGGATTCGCCGAGCTTGAGCTCGTCGCCGGGATTGAGTTGGGCGGAACGGCCGGGCTCGACCTGAATGCAGACGCGCGTGGCCCCGTTTACCACCACGGTTCCGTTGGTGGACGACAAGTCCTCGACGTGCCAGATATTTTGAGCATCGCACCAGATATGGGCATGGCGGGCCGAGACATCGTCGCCGACGTCGGTAATATCGCCCTCACCAGTGGCCAGCGCGCCAATCTCAACACCCTGCTCACTCGGCTGAATCCAGCGCGGGGCGCTCACGACAAAACTGTTTTGCACGCGCAGCAAGCCCAAGGGGTGCGCCGGGGCGGGTTCGCGTTCGCCCGCAGTCAGCGACATGCCAAGCGAACGCGGCGTGGATGTGCCTCCGCCACAGGTCGCGTGCGCGTAGTCGATGGAATAGTTCACCGAGGACCGCACATCCGCCGAACAACCGACGGCGACAAACAGCACCAGCACGGCCTCGGCGCGCTCGGCGGGCATGAGTTCCGCCGCCTGGGACAGGCGATCGAGCGCGTTGCGATAGAGATTCGTGTCCTGGTGGCACTCTTCGAGCGCGCGTACCATCGGTTCACCTGCAGGACCGCACACCATATTGATCACAGCCGTGGAGTCCATGGGATTGCGCTGGCGCAGGGCCAGTTGCGACATAATACGCGCAGCCGAGGTACCGTATTCGGCAAAGTAGCGCTGCTGAAGCGTGCCGACCGGCGCGCGAACGATAAAGCGGGAAACCCAAGAGCGATCGGCGGCTCGGCTCTGCGGGCTGCGGCCGTCGGCGAGCGGACGGGACGAAAGCACCAAGCCGCACAGCTCGATATGGCTCAGATGCGCCGCGCGCTTAAAGATGTCAAACATGGCCCCGCATGGGGTGAGCTCAACTTGAGATGCCATGACCTAGGCCTCCTTGGTCGTAGAAATAGAATCGGACGATACTTCGACAGGTCCGCCAAAAGTACGGGCAGCTGCGGCTCCACCGGCAAGCGGAGTCGCCATCTGGGCTTTTGTGCGTCGTGGTGCCGAAACGGGAAGTTCAAAGGCAAAGCCCATCGCAAGCAAAAACCACGTAAGCGTATAGGTTGCAACCAGAGCGGCAACAAGGCCGCCCATCACGGCGCGTTGGGAAAATACGCTACATGCAGCCACAACCAGCACCGGAACCTCGCAGGCAGAAAGCGCAAGCACACCCTGCAGGAACCCCGAGCGCCGATTGCGCGCAAGTGCCCCCGCGGTAACGCCGGCTATGCCTGGCAGCGCCAACGCCAGTGCGGCAATAATACTCGGTAGCGACCCAGACCACACGAGCGATCCCAAAGTCGCCGTCACGCGGGCGCCCGACGCCAGCAGCGCGGCCGAAACCACGACCACAGCCCAAACCACGCCACAGACGACCGTCGCGCCGACCATCAGCGCGCGACGAACCGCGCGGCCAGACGCATCCATGGGGCACGGCGTGAGCGGCTCGCCGCGAAGCGAACGACCGACATTTTGCGCATAGTGGTCACAAAACGCCGAGAGCGCCGCCTCGACCGCCGCCGGCTCGGGACGATCTTTTTGATGACTGGACAGACAGGCCATCACCACGTCGAACAGCTGGGCATCGACAAACGCCAGCGCATCGCGTAGCTCTTCGGAATCCGGCTCAAGCCCCAGCTGCTGGGCCTGCTCGGCCGCGGCGAGCGCCACATCGGGCTCACGACGAAGCAGCTGAGTCAAATCACAACCGGGCGCATGGGCACCAATGGGATAGTCGGGCCGTGTGTCCGTCTTGAGACGGTAGGGGCTGGCAATGTCGCGCGTCTTTTTGCGCGAACCCGAGGTGCCCGAAGTGCTCGGCGCGGCTTCGTATGGCACGACGCCGGCAATGAGCTCGTAAACCGTGCTTGTCGCGGCATAGACGTCAATCGCCGGCGACATACGCAAAGCGCGCAGGTCGGGAATATCGTCGGTGAGCATCTCGGGCGGGGCATAGGCAACCGTCGCGCGACGCAGCGTGGCATAACGCTCCGTAAACGACGCCTTGCCGCCGGTACCGGCCACGGCCGACGCAGGCTCAAGCGCCAGCGACGAGCCAAAGTCGATCAGGCACAGGTCAAAGGTGCCCTCGGCAAGCTGTCGGTCAAGCGGCAGGCGCGCCGTACGCACCATAATATTAGCGGGCGAGATATCGCGATGGACAAAGCCCTCGCCCACCAGGCTCATACGGCAGAGCAGATCGAACAGGTCGCGACCCAGACGCGCCGCCACAAGCGGCGATAGGCGTCCGGCATCGTCCACGGCGAGTCGCGAGCGCAAGCGGGCGAGCGTCTCGCCCTCGACCCATTCCATGACAATTGCAGGCACACCGTCAACCTCGCCCCAGCCATAGAGGCGGGGAAAGCCCTTAAGGCCCGAAAGGGCGCGATGGCATTCATATTCCTCGCGAAATGCCGCTTTGAACTTGGCGACCAGCGACTCATGGGCGGCATCGTCGTCAAACTCATCGCGCGTCGGCAAGATGAGCTGTTTGAGTGCTACGTCCTCGCCTTGGGCGTTGACAGCACGCGTCACGCGGCCGATACCGCCACGGCGCATGGTGGCATCGTCGGCAAACAGTATCGTAAAACGACGCAGATAGGCAGGCAGTTCGTCCTGACCGAGCGCAATGGCCGGCTCAAACCCGTCGACACGCGCCAGGCGCAGGCCGACCATGGGATCGCGACCGAGCGATTGTGGTGTGGTGGATGCAAGATCGGTCATCATAGGGCAAGCGCCGCCACGTTATTGTTGAAGTTACCGAGCGCGACGTCATCATCGCCGTAATGGCCGACCCATTGACATAGGTTGGTGTAACAGCCCCACAGATTGGCATACTGCTGATACCACCTTGACCGGGGCGAGAATGTCTGACGACCGAACTCGGCTCGAATGACAAACATCTCCCCGACCAGGCTGTCGCACGGCCTGGGATCTCCCGTAGAGTTATAGGTCGAGACCACGTCATTGGCACGAGAAACATAGCCGTCGAGCATGTTGTACTTGGTCACAAGCCAACTGTGAATGCTCTCTTCCTCAGCAGCGGAAAGGCCGCCGGAGTTTGCATCGTTGTCAGTGTTGCCGCCCGTCGAGCCGCCGTTTCCAGGCCCTCCGGTAGAGGAACCCGACCCAGAGCCGCCGCCCGAACTCGATGAATCCGAGCCGGAGCCAGAAGTATCCGAGCTACCGGGCTTTCCGGACTGCTGGGCGTCCTGCTCCTTTTGCTGCTCGACCTTATTCACCGTTGCCGCCACGCTATTGTTGGACAATCGATCGATGATCTTGGTGTTGGTGAGCACGATGGTTTTGCCATTGGCAAGCGTGACTTCGTTGTCCGGGGCCTCGGCGCCGTCCGCATCGTCGGTGCCAAACACAATATGCCCGACCACACTTGCCCAAGCATATCCAGTCGTGGTGCCCAGATCGCTTTTGACCTCATGCCCCACGCGCGGTTCGCGTGCGGCATGCGCCTGCATCATGGACGGCACGGTCATGCCATAGGCAGAAACGCCAGCTATGACCAGCACCAGCGAGCACGATAGCAGTGCGTACGCCCGCGACGCCAAGCCCAGTCGGCGTCGTATGCGCACCGCGGCGCCGCGCTTTGTCTGAGTGCCACCGGGCCGCATGCGTTCTCCTCCAACAAAAACACGCCGCTCGGGAGCGGCGCATTCATTCGAATCCATATTTGAGTGTATCAGCGAACCAAAAAGGTTGCGCAACGAATGGACAAATTAAGGATGCGAGCGGAAGCATCCATGCGATAAGTGGATACGAAGCATCTTTGTTGCACAACAAACTCACAGTCGCACGGGGAAATTATGACTACCCCGTGCGTCGCGAGGAAAACATACGGCAGGAGCAGGCTCGCCACCTAAATCGCGCGGCGGGCCTCGATGGCGCGGCCAAGCGTAAGCTCGTCGGCATACTCCAAGTCGCCGCCCACGGGAAGGCCGCTTGCCAGACGCGACACCTCGACGCCCAACGGCTTGATGGTACGGGCCAGATAGCTCGCCGTGGTCTCGCCCTCAATATTGGGGTTGGTGGCGATGATGACCTCGTGGATGTCCTCGTGGCCCAAGCGTGCCAGCAGCTCTCGAATGTGCAGCTGCTCGGGGCCAATCTTGTCCATGGGACTGATCACGCCGCCCAATACGTGGTAGAGGCCGTGGTAGCTGCCCGTGCGCTCGATCGCCTGGACATCGCGCGGCTCGCCCACCACGCAAATGCGAGTGGTATCGCGCATCGGGTCCTGGCAGATGGAGCACTCGTCGGCCGTGGCGTAGTTAAAGCAGCGGCTGCAAAAGTGGACCTCCTGCTTGACCTCCAGGATGGCCTCGGCCAGGCGGCGCGCCTCCTCGGCGTCGGCCTCCAACAGGTAATAGGCGATGCGCTGGGCCGACTTGGGACCAATGCCCGGCAGACGGCCCAGCTCATCGAGCAGTTTTTGCAGACTGTGGTTGGCACTCATATATATGCGTGTCTTAGAACGGCATGCCCGGGATGTTGAGGCCGCCGGTGATGGCGCCCATCTGCTTGTTGGCGAGCTCGTTGACGCCGCGGACGGCCTCGTTGACGGCAGCCATGATCATATCCTGCAGCATATCGACGTCCTCGGGATCGAGCGCATCGGGATCGATGGTGAGGTTGACGAGCTCCATCTCGCCGTTAACGGTCACCTTGACCATGCCGCCGCCGGCAGAGGCGTCGACGGTCTGGGACTTGAGGTTCTCCTGCGCGGCGGCAAGCTGCTCCTGCATCTTGCGAGCCTGCTTCATCATCTGCTGCATGTTCATACCGGCCATGATGGCTCCTTTACGTGCGGCCGCACGCCGAGCTGCAAGGGCAGCCGGAGCACGGCGGGACTTTCAAACTCAAAAATCGTACCACGGCGCGCGGCGAGAGAGCGGGGCGGACGTGTTACCTCAGTCGATATACATGTCCTCCAATACAAACCGCACTCAAAGATTATGCAAGGTCGAATTATGCAAGGTTGCATAATATCGCACACTCAATCTAGTAGAGCCGAATCCGGCATTTCATGTGCGCCACTAAATAGCTAAATGCCGAACCGCTGCTCGAGGCGGCGCACATGGCGGCAGGGTATAATTTGATTGCCATAGATAGTAATTTGGAGGTGCCCCATGAATGCCCCCAACGCGCTCCAAAACATCCGCTCAAAACACCCCGTTGCATATGTGGTTCTCTATCTCTTTGTCGGCTGGGCATTGCTGGTTGTCATCACCCATGCCATAGCTTTTGGAGCAGAACTGCTGATAGCCAGCTCGGACCAGCCCGTCGTCAAATGGGAGACGACCGATGAGTGCACCGACGGAACCCGAACCGTCTACTACAACAGCCCGTCCCTCTATCAAGAGTTCAAGGTCAAGATAAAGGACTTCAAGATTGTCGATGCCGAGCTAGGCGTTTATTTGGCAATCGGAGCAACCATTAACGCCGAGCAAGTCGAGTACACGGACAGCCATGCGACGTATCGTATCGACCTCAGCATCCTAGGCCGACCGTCACGCACCTGTCTGCTCAAATGCGACATACGCGGCACCACACTACACATGTCCGAAATACAGATGCGCCCGGACAAGGGGTCCTCTTCTTGAGCAGTATACCCGCCTGCGCAGCTACTCCACCGGCTTGAAGATGGTGGCCTGGCCAAAGACGCTGCGGATGAGGGCCTTGGCCTCGTCCTCGGTCTGCGGGATGCTCGGGGCTGCGCCCTGATGGCCGAAGGGGCTGCCAGCACCGGGATTGGATTCCCAGGGAGCGGCGGGGACGTCGTCGTTTGCAGAGGCTGCGGGTGCCACAGCAGCGGCCTTGGTCGCGGACGCCGCACCCGACACGTCGAACGGGGGCAGATCGTCCCCGCCGGCATCGGCAGCAAAACCACCGACCATAGCATCGTCGTAGGGCACCTGCTCGGATTCCCATGGCGCAGCCTGCGCAGGCGGCTGAGCCATGGGGACGGACGCGCGCTCGGGCGCTCGGGGCGCGGGCTCGGTCGGGAGCTTGCCCGTGGCAGGAGCACCGGCAGGGTTGTCGGAGCGCAGCCAAGGGGCCTTGGCCAGGTCGGATGACTTGGGCGCAGGCGCGGCAGCGGACTTGGGCGCGGGGATCGGAGCAGCCGGTTTGGGCGCAGCGGGTTCAGGCGCCGACGGGGTCGGTGCCGCTACCGGCGCCGCTTTTGGCTGCGTCGCGCTGGCGCTCGAGGATGCAGGGGGCACCGAGGACACGGGTTGCGGGTCCGCAGATACCGCAGCCCGTGCAGATGGAGAATGCTCCTCATGTTGAGGAGCCGGCGTGCCACCCCCATCCAGGACATAGTCGACGGTACGACGACCGAAGACCGCGCAGACCGTCGGCAGGACCACCGACTGCGTATCGGCGCGACCGAGCATCTTGATGGCAAAAGTCGAACCCGCGGGGAACGAGACCGTGAGCTTGGAGCCGTCGTCGGCCGTGGCGCGGGCGTTGAGCAAAAGCCCTGCGTAGGAGGCCTGACGAGCCTTGACGCGCTCGACGACCTCGGCCCATTTGCGCTGGAGCTCGCCGGCGTCCTCAACCGCGGGGGTCTCGGCAGCACCGGCGGCGGCAACCTGGGCGGCGTTGTTGGGCTTGGACACCGACACGGTCGATGCAGCAGGCGCGGAAGCCGGAGCCGCAACGGGCTGAGGTGCAGGCGTTACAGGTCTGGGCGCCGGCGCAGGAGCCGCGGACTTGGGCGCAGGCTGGGCAGCCGGAACAGCAGCGCCGCGGTCCCAAGGCATACCGCCCTGGCGCGCGGACGTAGCAGCGGGGGCAGCGGATGCCGCCGGAGCGGCAGCACGAGCGCCCGAAATGAGCGTCGGCTGTTGGGCAGCAGCGGGTACGGATGCTGCAGGCGCGGCGGCCTGAGCAGCAGCCACGCTCGCCGGCACGGCGCCGTTGGCAATCATGGCCTCCAGGCGTGCCACGCGCTCGGCCAATGCCTCAATCGTTAAATCGGCCTCGGGACGCGCCAGACGCGTGCAGGCAATCTCGAGCACCAGGCGCACGTCGCTCGCGCCCCTCATCTCCAGTGCGGCATCGTCGAGCACCGTCAGCACGCGGGCCAGGCGGTCGGCAGGATGCTCGCCAAAGGCAGCGGCCTCGGCAGCAAGCGCCTCGGCCTGCTCGGAGCCGCCCTCAAACAGCTCGGCACGGGCACCGGCAACGCAGGCAACGTACACGTCGCGCACATGCGCCACCAGGTCGCGCGTCAGCTCCAGCAGGTCATTGCCCTCCTCGACCTGCGCACGGATCAGTCCATAGAGCTCGGCAACATCGCGATCGGCAATGGCGCGGGAAAACTCGCCCAGAATCTGGTCCGAAACCTCGCCCAAAAGCGAGCGGGCGTCGTCCGCATGCACAGAACCGTTGCCAAAGACGCTCAGCTGCTCCAGCGTGGAAAGCGCGTCGCGCATACCGCCCTTGGCATGGCGCGCCACAATGGCGAGTGCCTCGTCGTCGTAATCGAAGCCCTCCTGCTCGCACACGTAGGACAGGCGATGCTCGATATCCTCGTTGCCGATGCGGTGGAAATCGAAGCGCTGGCAGCGCGAGAGGATGGTCTCCAGAATCTTTTGCGGGTCGGTGGTGCACAGCACAAAGATCACGTGCGCCGGCGGCTCCTCAAGCGTCTTGAGCAGCGCGTTGAACGCCGCCGTCGTGAGCATGTGGACCTCGTCGATGATATAGATCTTGTACTTGCCGCGCACCGGGGCAAAGTTGACGGAGTTGATGATCTCCTCGCGCACGTTGTCCACGCCGGTACGGCTTGCGGCATCGAGCTCGTAGACATCCGGGTGGTTGCCCTCGGCGATGAGCTCGCACTCCTCGCAAGCACCGTCGGGCAAGCAGCCGCTTGCACCCTCGGCGCGCGCCGCCTCGGCATTGCGACACAGCAGCGCCTTGGCCAGAATGCGCGCCATGGTGGTCTTGCCCGTGCCGCGCGGTCCGCAGAATAGGTACGCGTGGGACAGGCGCCCCTCGGTGATGGCGTGCTCGAGCGTCGAGACGATATGCTGCTGGCCCACCACGGAGTCGAAGGTGAGCGGGCGATACTTTCGGTACAACGATTCCATGGGTGCTCCCCCGGGTATACTGAGTCTTGTTGCCGCGGCGGCCATGCGGTCGCACGGCATACTGCATTCCATAATACCCGTACGGCGAGCCCGCCGCGATAGGAGTCCAAAGAGCATGGCAGACGCAGAGAGCAACCTCGTCCCCTCCGAAGCAGCCGACCAGGTCGAGGTCGCGCTCGAGGAGCAGGCCGCAGCCGACGACGGCATCCTGTACCTCAACGAGTACCAGTACGAAAACGACCTGGTCACCGACTTCGCCCGCCTGGTCGCCTCGCCCAGGCGTCGCGGCTCGCTGTATGTCGCCGCGGCATTTGCCGCGCTGCTCGGCATTGGCATGCTGGTGGCCGGCGGCAACTGGATCAAGTTTGGCGTCGTCCTGATCGTGTTCGGCGCCTTTTTGGCCTGGTGGAGCAAAAACCTGCACCACACCCTCGCCCGCGACTTTATCGACGCCGTTGAGGCCGACGAGTCCATGGGTGGCCGCTATCGCCGCGTCGCCGCCAACGAGGACGGCCTGATGGTTTGGGGCAAGAGCGGCAAGTCACAGTTCTTCCCGTTTGAAAAGCTCGACCACGTGCTCGACGGCGAGCGCATCTTTGTGGCCATGTTCGCCGACCAGGGCGTGACGATCCCTAAGGACACCTTTGTCCGCGGCGATGCCGAGCAGTTCGGTCCCTTCCTCAAGGCCCGCATCAACAAAAAACTCCGCATCGAGACCAAACGCAAGAAGATGAAGGCAGAAAAGGCCGCCGTCGAGGCCAAGCAGGGCGACAAGCCCCAGGAGACCAAGGGCAAGCAGCGCAAGCAGAAGAAGAACAAGAAAAAGCGCTAGGCCGGACGCAAGGTCCAGACCCCAGACGGAGCTTAAATTGAATGTCGCCCACCTGCGCGTGCTACACTAGCAGCATCTATGCCACCGCGAACGGCTCGGCTCCGCGCCCGCCGCTCGCAAACGAACTTTAAACGCACGAGGGTTGGCCATGCCGCTTTTCTCGCAACATACCGCCCGGTTCTCGCCGGACGTTCCTTTGGAGGGCACCAGCTCTCGCGAGCTGCTCAAGCGGTACCAGCCGCTCGAGACACTTGCGACCGGCGGTTTTGGCTCCATCGAGATCTGCCGCGACACGCACCTGCGCCGCCGCGTCGCCATTAAGCGTATCCCCCTTATCAACGGTGCTGGCATGCCCGCCAGCGACATCATGGATGTCCTGCGCGAGGCGCACACCGCCGCCATGCTTCAACATCCCAATATCGTGCAGGTCATCGACTTTACGCACGACACAGCCTATGCCTACCTAGTCATGGAGTATGTCGATGGCATGTCGCTGGCCGAGTTTTTGCACCGCGTGGACGGCCACTCACTTACCTTTGACGAGGCCGCAGCTATTGCCGATGCCCTGGGCCAGGCGCTCACCTTCGCCCATAGTAATGGCGTACTCCACCTGGACATTAAGCCCGCCAACGTGCTCATCGACCACTCGGGCAATGTAAAGCTCACCGACTTTGGCATGGCGCGACTGTCGTCCGCCGGTGGCTTTGGCGGTTCGCGCGGCGGCACCATCGGCTACATGCCGCCCGAGCAGCTCGATATCGAGACCGGCACGGTCGACGAACGCGCTGATGTCTTTGCCCTTGCCTGTGTGATCTACGAGGGCCTGTGTGGCAGCGCCCCCTTTATGGCGGCCACGCCCGCCGACTCGCTCGGCCACATCATCGGCGGCGCCACCTATCCCAGCGAGCTGATACCACACTTTCCCCCGGGAGCCGAGAGCGCGCTCATGAGCGCGCTCTCCCCCATGCCGCAGGACCGCCCCAACAGCATCGAGGCATTTTGCGACCAGCTCCTTGCCGGTCTGGGCAGCGTGCGCGAAGGCCGTCGCAGCCTGGAGCAAATGGTTGGCGAGCTTTCGGATGACGAGCAGGAGCTCGACGATATCGAGCCGTCGCACTACGAGGACGACGCCATCGAGGTCGACCCCGCACTCGGCTGGGCGGGCACGCGCTGGAGCCATGCGCGCGACTACACCATGCGCACTATCTCGGCGCTAACGTGCGGCACCTTTAGCTTTTTGCTGATGCAAACGGCCGGGGTCGCGGCGCTTCCCGGCCTGGTCATTGCGGCTATCGCGATCGGAGCGGCGGCTGGCCTGGCCCCCCAGATTGGCTCGGCCATCTCGGCTGTGGGCTTTTTGGTGCTCATGGCCAACGCCACCATGCAGGCACAGGGCATCCTGTCGATGCTGCCCGTCGCGGTGATCTTTGCCGCCGCCATGTCCGGTTGGTGGATCGCCTGGGGTCGCACCGAGACTGCCGCGAGCGCCACGCTCACCTGTGCACTCGCGCTTGGCTGTCTGACCGGCAATACCTTCCTGGCAGCTGGGGTCGCCGCCGGCGTCGCGTCATTTTGGCTCGGCCCGGCAAGCGCCGCCGCGGCAACGGGCATGGGCGCGCTTTTTGCCCGTCTGGCCACGGTCGCGCTTTCAGCCGGAGGCGTGCTGGGGCTCGGTAACGTTGCCGCAGCGCTGGGAGACCCGCTCCTTTGGGCTGCCTTTGTGCTGGTCGCGGCAACTGCCGCGGCGTCATCTGCGCTGCTCAATGTCCATGCCAAGCGTGCCAATCAGGGCTCAAACCTTGCCGCAATCGCCGCCATCGCTGTCACCGGCATCGGCTGCGCAGCGGCGTCCTGTCTTGCACACCATATGGAAATTGCCAGCCTTGCAGCCGCGGTCATCGCCAAGGCGGCGGTTGCGGGAATCCTATCCTCTATAATCGTTGGGATATGCCTATATTTGCTCGGATACCAAAGAACTTATACGGAGAGTGATCTTTCGTGAACTTCCTGAACATCTTCGAGGACCACGTGGCCGGCATCTTCGGTGCCACCCGTGCCCCGTTCTCCTTTAAGAAGCTTGCCAAGCAGGCCGCTCGCGACATGGAGGATCAGACTCTGGTGATCAACGGCGTCAACACGGCGCCGGCACTCTATACCATCCTGATCGCCGCCGACGACGATCCCATGCTCGCCCCGTTCTACCCCGAGCTTTCGCGCGAGGTCCGCGAGTTCGTGAAGGCGCAGGCCGAAAAGCGCCGCTATGTCTTTGTCGGCGAGCCCCTCGTGCGCTTTATGATCGATCCGCAGCTGCGCGCCGGCAAGTTCTCGGTCTTTGCCGAGAACGTCGATGCCCCCACGCTCGGCCGCCTGTACGAAGAAGAGCGCGCCTATCAGAACGGCCTGGGCCAGAACAACTCCGCGGCAAGCCGTGCCGCCAGCGCCCCGCGCGCCGGCCAGCAGCAGTTTGCTGCCCCGCAGCAGCAGCGCCCCGCCGCCATGCCCCAGCAGCAGCCGACGCCTCGCGCCGCCGCTCCCGACCCGCTTGCCGTGGCAGACCCCTTCGCGCCTAGCGTCCCCGACCCCGCCGCCGCACCCATCCCGGTGCCTCAGACCGTCTCGCGCGACGCGCTTGCCGGCATGGGCGGAGCCGCCGCGACCGGTGCCGCCGTGGGCCTAGGCGCCGCAGCCGGCATCGCCTCCAACATGGCGAGCACTCGCGCCCCGCAGCGCCCGCTCGCCCAGCTCGTCGACGTCGTGAGCGGCGAGAGCCATAGCATCACCTCCGCACAGGTGACCATCGGTCGCGAGCGCTCAGTTTCCGACATTGCCCTGCGCGACCCCAACGTGTCGCGCCGCCACGCCCAGCTCACCTTTACGGGCTCGGATTGGTCGATCGAGGACCTCAATTCCACCAACGGCACGCTCGTCAACAACCGCCGCATTACGCGCTGCCCGCTGCGCAACGGCGATCTGCTGACGTTTGGCCTGAGCACCTTTGAATTTAGGGGATAGTCGCTTATGAACATCGATATCGTCCTTTTTGCAGGCCGCATCGTCCTGGTCGCCCTGCTCTATATCTTCCTGTTCGCCGTCATGAAGACCGGCGTGGGACTTGTGCGTGGACAGCGCCGCGACTCGGCTATCTGGACGATCGATGTGGACAAGGGTCCGCGCGGTATCCGCGGCATCCACGTAGACATGCTCGGCCCCGTCATCGTCGGTCGCTCGCCATCTTCGGACATCTGCATCAACGAACCGTTCGTCTCGGCCTCGCATGCGCGCTTTTCGCTGCAGGGCCCGGCACTCATCATCGAGGACCTCAACTCGCTTAACGGCACGCTCGTCAACGGCCGCCAGCTCGTGGAGCCCGCAACGCTGCGCGAGGGCGACGAAGTCCAGATTGGCGACGTGGTCATGAAGGTGAACCGTCGATGATCGACGAGGAGAACAAGTCCGCAACTATGACCGAGGCACCGGCTGCCGCCGTAGCTGCACCGGCCCACGCCGCTCCGGCGGACTCCACACCCGTGGAGCCCGAGGACACCGTGTTCTCCCTGCCTCTTTCGCATGTAACGCATGATATTTCGGATCTCGCCGATAACGAGGGCGAAGAGGATGCCGCAGCAGCGCCCATCGGCGCACATGCTGCGGAACAGCCCACAGCGCCCGAAGCAACCCCGGCGCCGGCTCACTTTGCAGAGCCCGTCGCCGCGGCAATCAACGAGAGCGCTGCGGTGTTTGCGGCACCCGAGCCCGCCGCGCCGGCGTTTCCCATGGCCCCGGCGTCCGAGGTTGCGCCCGCGTCTACGCCGGCGCCCGAGGCAGGGACATCCCCCGAGGACGGCCCTGCACCCAAGACCCCGCAGCCTGCGCCCGCAAGCGAGTCCGATGCCGTGGCCGAGCCCGCCGCCCAGTCGCAAAACACGCCCGCGCCGTCGCACTTTGCGACGCCCGAGCCTATAGACGTCAGCCCGCAAGACGACGAGTCGACCGCCCGCGTGTCCGAGGAGCCCGACTCCCCGGACACCGACAATTCCGAATCAAACGCCGAGACCGACACCGTCTCTCCCGGTGACACAGCCGAGATCGACGTTGCCGCCGTTGAGGCCAAGCTCAAAGACCCCGGCTCAACCATGAGCTTTGAGCCCCTGACCGAGGAGCGCATCGAGACCGACTCGACCTATGATGCCGGCACCACCACGCAACTCATGTGGGGCGCCCGCTCCGACGTTGGCTGTGTGCGCCCGCACAATGAGGATTCCTACCTGGTGCAGTCGCCGCTCTTTTGCGTATGCGACGGCATGGGCGGTCACGCCGCCGGCGAGGTAGCCTCTTCTATCGCCGTCGAGACTATTGCCAAAACGGCCCCGCAGTCCGCCGACGCAGCACGCTTGGCCGCAGCCGTCGAGGCCGCTAACGCCGCCGTAATCGAGGCGGCCCTGAACGGCCTGGGCAAGCCCGGCATGGGCTGCACAGCCACCTGCGCCTACATCGAAAACGACACGCTCGCCATCGCCCACGTGGGCGACTCTCGCGCCTATCTGCTCCACGAGGGCACGCTCATCCGCGTGACCCGCGACCACTCCTACGTGGAGGAGCTCGTGGACGCCGGCGAGATCACGGCAGACGAGGCTCGCGTCCACCCCAACCGTTCGGTCATCACCCGCGCACTGGGCTCGGACCCCGCCATGTATGCCGACCACTTCACTCTGCATATCGAGGAAGGCGACCGCCTGATCCTGTGCTCCGACGGCCTCTCGAGCATGATTCCCGATAGCGATATCGAGAACATCGCCACGCAGTCCTCAACCGCGCAAATCTGCGTCGACAACCTAGTGGACGCGGCGCTTGCCGCCGGCGGCCACGACAACGTGACCGTAGTAGTCGTTGACCTGGTTGACGATGGCGTCATGCGCGAGGCGCAACGCGTGCGTCGCCGCAACGTTACTATCGCCGCCATCCTGGCCCTCGTCTTTGTGCTGGCAGCTGGCATCTGGGCCTACACGGGTGTCACCGGCTCGTACTACCTGGGTACCTACCAGGGCAATGTCGCCGTCTGGCGCGGCCTGCCCGGCAAGCCACTCGGACTCAAGCTCCACTGGCTCGAAAGCGAAACCAGCATCAAGCTGTCCGACCTGCCCGAAGACACGCAAAACCGCCTCAAGGCGGGCATTCCGCAAACAAGTGTCGACGATGCGCAGGACACGATATCCAAGTACCGCCACCAGATCGACGAGGAGCAGACCCGCCAGGTGATCGACGCGCAAACGATTCGCGACAACACCAATCAGGGATCGACCTCCGAATCAGATTCCGAGAAAACCGCCGAACAGTCCGCCGAGGCCGAAGCCTCCGATAAGAATTAGAAAGGGAGTGCCGCTTATGAGTCGCCGCAACACCGAGCTGCTCTTGCTCATCGCCTCGGCGTTCCCCGTCATCCTGCTGTATGCGATGTACGTCCTCACCGCGGGCGCTGCCATCTCCTTTGAGACGCTCGCCGTACCGATCGGCCTCTTTGCCGCCTTTGCCGCGGCCCACATTGCCGTGCGCATCTTGGCGCCCGGTGCCGACCCCGCCATCCTGCCCATCGTATTTATACTTTCGGGCATCGGCATCACGTTCGTGACGCGTCTCGCCCCCGCTCTCGCCATCTCACAGCTCATCATCCTGTTTGTCTCGGTGGCGCTCATGGTGGGAACGCTTGCACTAGTCAAAAACCTCGACGTGGTCATGCGCTACAAGTACACCTTTGGCATCATCGGCATCATTCTGCTGATGCTGCCTATCTTTATCGGCACCACGATCTCGGGCTCCAAGCTGTGGATTCGCATCGCGGGCTTTACCATCCAGCCTGGCGAGTTCGCCAAGGTCTTTATCGTGCTGTTCCTGGCCGGGTACCTGGCCGAGAACCGCGAGCTACTCTCCATCTCCAACCGCAAGATCCTGGGCTTTAAGATCCCTCGCCTGCGACTGCTGCTGCCGCTGTTTGCCGTGTGGGGTGTGTGCCTGCTCGTCGTCGTCTTCGAACGCGACCTGGGTTCGGCCGTGCTGTTCTACACCATCTTCTTGCTGATGCTCTACGTTGCCACGGGGCGCTTTTCGTATGTCGTTATCGGCCTTGCGCTCTTAGCTGTCGGAGCCGTGGGCGCCTACAAGTTCCTATCGCACGTTCAGGTGCGTTTCCAGGTTTGGGTCGATCCGTTTAAGGACGCCCAGGGCCAGGGCTACCAGATCGTCCAGTCGCTCTTCTCGCTTGCCGATGGCGGTCTGGTCGGTGTTGGCATCGGCAACGGCATGGCCAACAACATCCCTGTCGTCGAGTCCGACTTTATCTTCTCGGCCATCGGCGAGGAGATGGGTCTTTTGGGCGGCGGCGCCGTGCTCATCCTGTTTATGCTCTTTGCCGTGCGTGGCCTCACCACAGCTGCCCGCGCTAAATCCGACCTCGCCGCCTTTAGCGCCACGGGCCTTACGGCCGCCATCAGCTTCCAGGCCTTCTTGATCGTTGGCGGCGTAACCCGCCTGATTCCGCTGACCGGCGTCACCCTGCCCTTTATGAGTCAGGGCGGCTCCTCTCTGCTGGCAAGCTTTATCATCGTCGCGCTCCTGCTGCGCGCCGGTGACGAGGCGACCGGACGCGAGGCAGAGCTTACCGGCACCGGCACCATGGCCGCCATCACCGATGATCAGGTCGCATCGGCCGCCGCCCCGACGGGCACGCGCTTTGCCACCTCGTCTTCCTACGGCAGCGGTAGCCATTCCGTCGGCTCGCGCATGCGCCGTCGCCTGCTCGACACGCCTGAATCCGGTGTGCTCGGCCGCGTTGCGCTTGCCAACCGTCTAACTCGTGCGGTGCTCGCCTTTACGGCGCTGTTCGCCATCCTTATCGGCAACCTCACCTATGTCCAAGTCATCAAGGCCAAGGACTATCAGGACATGCCGACCAACAACCACACCATCGCCCGCTCCAAGTACATCCAGCGCGGTTCCATCATCACGTCCGACGGCGTGACGCTGGCCGAGTCGCTGCAGCAGGAGGACGGCACCTACGTACGCTCCTACCCCAACGGTAACCTAGCAGCGCACGTGGTTGGCTACGTGAGCCAGCAGTATGGCACCACCGCCATCGAGAGCGTCATGAACGACACGCTCACCGGCTCTAAGGATTACTCCAGCTGGAACAACGCCATCGCGTCGCTCGCGGGCCAGACCCAGCCGGGCAACACCGCCAAGCTCACCATCGACTCGCGTATCCAGACGGCGGCCGAGCAGGCGCTCAAGGGCTTTAAGGGCGCTGTAGTGGTCATCGACCCGCGTACCGGCGCGGTGCTCGCATGTGCCAGCTCGCCCACCTACGACAACACCAACATCGATGCCCTGTTGCAGACGGGCGGCGGCGAGGACGGCTCCATGTACAATCGCGCCATGGACGCGCTGTACACGCCGGGCTCAACGTTTAAGGTCGTTACGCTTTCCGCGGCACTCGAGACCGGTACCGCCAGCCTTACCAGCACCTACCAGGCGCCCGGCTCCATGGACATCGGCAACGCACCGGTCACCAACGATGCCAACGAGAGCTACGGCACCATCAGCCTGCAGCAGGCCTTTGCCGTGTCCTCCAACGTCGTCTTCGGCCAGGTGGCAAACGAAGTTGGCGCAAACACGCTCGTGCAGTTTGCCAACGCCTTTGGCTACGGCCAAAAGCTCGGCCAGGACCTGACCTCCGCGGCCTCCATCATGGCCGACCCGTCGCTCATGACCGAGTGGGAGACCGCCTGGGCCGGCGCCGGCCAGCCTGTCGGCATGGACCACACGCCCGGCCCGCAGACCACCGTCATGCAAAACGCCGTGATTGCCGCCGCCATCGCTAACAGCGGCGTGGTCATGGACCCGTACTTTGTAGCCCAGGTACTCGCCCCGGACGGAACCGTGGTCAAGACCACGCAGTCCCGCTCGCTTGGTCAGGCCGTCAGCTCCGCCACGGCCGACCAGGTCAAGCAGGCTATGCTCGCGGTTGTCCAGTCCGGTACCGGTACCGATGCCCAGATTCCGGGCGTCAAGGTCGCCGGCAAAACCGGTTCGGCCGAGACCGGCGGCACCAACGTCAACTCGATGTTCGTTGGCTTTGCACCTTACGATTCACCCACGGTCGCTATCTCGGTGGCCTTGGAGGATTTCGACAAGCATGACGTCAAGGCCGCCAAGATCGCCGGTATCGTCCTGACCGCGGCGCTTGCCGCACAGGGAGCGTGATGCCCATGATTGAATCGGACACCCGAGGCGCGCCGCGGCCGAAGAGTTAGCGGCAACGCGCCACACGGCCCCAGCGGCCACATCGTAGGTACTACACACATCGTTGAGCGAATAGTTATGTTAGGAGCAGGAATGGAACAGAGGGTCCTCGGGGGAAGATACCTCCTCAAGGATAAGGTGGGAACAGGCGGCATGGCGACCGTCTACCGTGCACAGGACCAGGTCCTCGACCGCACGGTAGCCGTCAAGATCATGCTGCCGCAGTATGCTGGCGACGCAACCTTCGCCGCACGCTTTAAGCAGGAGGCCCAGGCAGCAGCCGGTCTCTCCTCCCCCTATATCGTGGGCGTCTACGATTGGGGCAAGGACGGCGACACCTATTACATCGTCATGGAGTACCTGCGCGGCACCGACCTTAAGAGCGGCATCAAGAGCCACGGCGCCCTCGACCCCAAGAAGGTCGCCCAGATCGGCTCGCAGATCAGCTCTGCGCTTTCGGTCGCCCACAAGCACGAGATCATCCACCGCGACATTAAGCCGCAGAACATCATGGTGCTGCCCGACGGCAACATCAAGGTGATGGACTTTGGCATCGCGCGCGCCAAGAACAGCCACCTCACGCAAGACAATAACGTGCTCGGAACTGCCCACTACGTCAGCCCCGAGCAGACCCGTGGTCAGGACCTCGGCCCCACCTCGGATATCTACTCGCTGGGCGTCGTGATGTATGAATGCGCCACCGGCCGCGTTCCCTTTGACGGTGACGACGCTATCTCGGTCGCACTCAAGCAGGTCAACGAGCTGCCTATTCCGCCGAGCCAGATCAACTCCGGTGTCGACGCCGACCTTGAGCGCATCATCCTCAAGTGCATGGAGAAGGACCCCACAAACCGCTTCCAGACCGCCGACGAGCTGCGTCAGGTGCTCAACAGCTACCTGTCGGGCCGTGCCGTCAACGTCTCGGAGCCCACGCGCATCATCGGTGCCCCCGGTGAACTGGGCGCCACCAAGACTCGCGAGCTTTCCGATCAGACGCGCGCCATGGTGCGTCCCGTCTCGGGCGTGAGCGGCCAGAATACCGCCCGTAGCTCGGTTTCGGGATCCACCGGCTCCTACGAGGTCGAAGAGCCCAAATCCAACAAGAACAAGATCATCGCCGCCGTGGTGGCAGCGGTTGCCGTCATCGGCATCGTGGTGGCCTTTGCCACAGGACTCTTTGGCGGCGAGCAGGTCACCGTGCCCGATGTGCTGGGCAAGGACCAGCAGACTGCCGTCGAGCTGATCAAGGAAGCCGGCCTCGAGGTCGGCACCATCGACCAAAGCTACAACGACGATGTCGACGAGGGCAAGGTCGCCGAGCAGACGCCCAACGGCAACACCAAGAAGACCAAGGGCACCAAGGTGAACCTGGTAATCTCCAAGGGCCCCAAGCCCTCCGAAAAGGTTGAGGTTCCCAAACTTGTCGGCCTGACCAAGGACCAAGCAGAAGCCGCACTGGCAAGCGTTGGCCTGAAGGGCAACGCCTCCGAGGAGGCCAACGAGGCTGATGAGGGCCAGGTCTTTGAGCAGGGCACCGAAGCCGGTAAGGAAGTCGCGAAGGGCACGACCATCTCGTACAAGGTCTCGAGCGGCCCGGATACCACGTCCGTCCCCGACCTGACCGACATGACCGAGGCCCAGGCGCGCAACGCCCTCGATATGGCAGGCTTTGGCGTCGACGTGAGCTACCAGGAGAACGACTCGGTTACCGAGGGCACCGTGATCAGCTGGAACCCCAGCGGCAAGCAGAAGCCCGGCGCCACGATTACCGTCGTCATTGCCAAGAAGTCCGGCAAGGCCACCGTCCCGGGCAACCTGTACGGCAAGAGCATCTCCGCCGCCGTTACCGCGCTCAACAACGCCGGTTTCTATAACATTGGCTTCTGTGACCAGAACGGCAATCCCGTAAGCGGTAACGAGGATGCCACCGTTACGGGCGTCTCCCCCACTGGCAAGCAGTCCACCGACAGCACGATTACGCTGACGGTCGCACTTTCTGGTTCGGGCTCGGGCTCGGGCACGAGCACGGGCGACGATTCCGGTACGACCAACTAGTCGCCACCCCACCGCTTATCGCGGCTTTCGCCGCAAACATATTCGCTCACAGGCGCCCGCTTGCTCCCCCAGCAAGCGGGCGCTTCGTTTTTGACATGGCATTGAACCAGAAGAGCCCGGCACCGTAGCGGTACCGGGCTCGACAAATCTCTGGTGCTCCGGGCGGATTCGACCCCCCCGCGGGGAAATTGGTGACGCGGGTGTCGACGGTCCGAATCCGCCGGCGGTCCCCACAAACCAGAAACGGCGCCGCTCTCGCGACGCCGTCATAATCTTCTGGTGCCCCCGGGCGGATTCGGACCGTCGACACCCGCTTTAGGAGGTCATGAGCTATTACCCTACCTGCGGTTTTTCATTTTCATCAATATCTCTGTTTCCGCAGGTAATTTAGCTATTATGCCGTTTTTGCTCTTCTTGATTAGTTTGCTATTTCACCCTTTTTACACCCCTTTACCCCTTCATTTTGACTTGCAGGGGTGAAATTTTTGGGTTAGCCTCGGGGGCGAGGCCCTCAAAGCCCCGCCCCCGAGGCTAACCCAACGCACCACCCCTGGAGACCCATGGAAACCAGAATCAAACCCACAGCCAAAGGCACTTCCGAACCGATCAAGGGAAAACCCGGTTCCTTCCGCATCTACTTCTCTCTCGGTCGCGACCCCGAATCCGGCAAGAACGGGAAACGAGTCAGATACCTAAAGACACCCAAGAGAACCATCCATTGCAAGAGCAAAAACCCGAGGAACTGGCCCGGTGAGGTTGCGAATGCGCTCGATGCCTACCGGAAGGAGCTGGAGACCTATGAACCGGCTGGCGACATGCCGACCACTGTTTCCGGATACGCCGAGGATTTCCATCGGCTCCGAGAAAGCTCCTTCGGCTCCCCTCTTTCTTTCCAAAGAGAGGAATATGACGTGCGCCATATACGCGAGCTGTTCGGCGACATGCCCCTCGGTGCGCTGAGACCCGACGAGATCAAACGGGCGTATGCCGAAGCGATCTCAACCGGAAGATTCACAGAGGCCGAGATTCGTCGTATCCACGTCAAGCTCAAACAGGTCATGCAGGACGCACTGGAGAATGAGCTAATCGGGCGCAACCCATGCATCAGCGTCAAACTCCCAAAGCCAGACCTTAGAGTGCGCAACTTCCTCCCACCCGACGAACTGCCCCGATTCACCAAATGCCTGCTATCCGAACCCATGGGGCCGATGACCGTCTGCACCATGCTCATATTCCACCTAGGACTCAGAAAAGGCGAGGCCCTGGGGCTCTGTTGGGAAGACTACGACCCCGAGGCGATGGAAATCAGAATCGTCCACCAGTACACCAATGACAAAACGCTCAGGGCACCCAAATCGGAAATGAGCAGGCGGATCCTGTCTATAGACTCTTCGCTAGCCGCGTATTTAAACGACTGGAAGATGCGGCAGCGCAACCTATTCGAGCAACGCGGGCTAAGACAGAGAAACTCTGACCCCATCGTTCACGCCCTCAGCCCGCATAAGGACGAAAACGGCAACCTTCACGTCAGTATCACCCGACCCGATGGACACAACTATTCACGCTGGTTCAGGGACTTCTGCGTCGACAACGGCTATGGCGAGTACGCCAACGTGACAAGCCAGTTCGAGCGCAACGGCAAGCTGCACACACGCGGCACCGGATACTCGGGTCTCATCCCCCACGGACTGAGACACACGGCAGCGACGGCGCTCGTCGCAAACAACGTCGATTTGAAGACCGTTCAGGCGCGGATGGGACACGCATCAGCGAGTACGACGGCCAATTTCTACACCCACGCAATCAGAGCCAACGACCGCAACGCTGCCGAAGTCTTCGAAAAATTATCTGAAGGTAATGAAAATTAATACTCTCATAATTGTGTCACCAGATGTATACTGCAAATAAGGCCAAACAGAGAGGAGGTTATCAATGGCACTTACCACTGCGAGCAGCAAGCTGCGTTCGACAATCCTATTCAACTCAAAGGATGAGCAGGTACTCTTCAAGCGCTCCAGCGCTGACCTCGCCGCGGCAAGGGGTCTCACCCCGTCCGCGCTCCTAGCGAGGCTTCCCATGGAGCAGCTGACGAGCTCGGATCTAGGCAGGTGGGCCGCGCAGCTCATCTATGCTGAGGATGGGAGCTGTCTCGACGCCTTCGAGGGCATGTTCGAGGACTGGAGCGCAATCCAGCCAGAAAATGATTGCCGCGACGTCATCAAAGGCTTTTTTGACTACTGTCATGAAGCAAGGATCTGCATCGACACCACGAGCGAGCGCGTTCATCATCTCCGCACTAACTGGGACAGCATTTGCCTCATTATGGAAGAGGCTGCAAAGATGCCCGAGTGCAACCTCGACGCACGTATCCAGGCTAAGACCGGCCGTGAACTCGAAACTACCCTGCAAGACCCTACAGCGTTGCTCGCCGTTACACCTTTGGTCTCATACATTCTCAACGCATGGGAGCACATCAAGGGCTATTCCTGCACTTACCGTGCTCTGCTCGATTTCGCCAACATCGGCAGATCATCCCGCAAGGGATACAGCGAGCCCGCAGAAGCTCGAATCAGTCTTCTGCACCTTATCGACGAATACGAGAAGAAAGGGGCTAATTAGTCGATAAAACCATTTTATAAACAAGCACCCGACTCCTCTCACTGTCGCCAAACATCGAAGAGGAGCCGAGCGCCCTACTAAAGGAGTTTATCATGCATCTTGCAGATGACCCCAAGACCGACGCCATCTCCGCAGGCATCAACCTGCGCCATGTCGGCACCAAGCGCATCATGAGCCGCCTGGACGTTCAGATCCTCACCGGCATCGGACAATCCAGCGCCATCAAGCTCATGAAGTCCACCCACCACTGCTTTAGCATCGCCAACCAGTACTTCGTCATGGAAGAGGACCTGTTCGACTACTTCCACAAGCTGGCAGAGGGGGCGAGCGAGTAATGCAGCGCCCGAACGTCAATCCCCTCGTCTTCGAGCTTGATGTGCTCGACGAGCACGTCCACGCCCTTCAGGAAGACAAACCCATCGCCTCCTTCGGGCTCGACGCACTCAACAGCATCCTCGGCGGTGTCTACCCCGGGCTCAACTACGCAATCGGGACCGCCCCGGGCAAGGGCAAGACGACACTGGCACTCCAGGAGGCCGACAAGCTCGCGGCAGACGGGCACCCGGTAATCTACGTTTCCGCCGAGCTTCCCGCGCACAAGCTGATCGAGAAGAGTCTGGCGCGTCTCAGCGACGGCAAAGTCGCGTTGTCCGAGGTCTCCAGCTGCGCGACCCAGAATCACCCTAAGCACACGACTTTCGAGGCTGCACTCGACAAATATCGCACCCAGATCGCCCCCAATCTCTGCATCACCGGCCCGCTCAACACCGTGGAGCTCTCCAACCTCGTCGGGCTGGTAACACGCGAGCGCGGCGAGGTTCCCATCGTCTTCATTGACTACCTCCAGCTCCTCGCCTGCGGCGTCACGGCGGACCAGCAGTTCATCGACGAGCGATTGGCTATCACAGCATGCGTGAAGGGCCTCCGCGAAATCTCGAACCTCTATGGCTCTCCCGTCATCGCACTGAGCTCGACCACTCGCAAGTCCTACGATTCCGGGAAGTCGGCCAGGCCCAACCTCGCCATGTTCGGTGGTTCCTCCGCTGTCGAGTACGGCTTTGACTCGGTGCTCTACCTCGCCGATGACAATGACAAGCCCGAGTGGCCCTACGAGTCTCCCGCAACCGGCACGCCCCTCAAGCTCGTCGCCCTCAAGAACCGCTACGGCACGCTGGGCGAGTCCCGACTCGACTTCGACGGTGCGCGCGCCACCTTCCACGACAGGGGCTAGCCCATGCGTGGCAAAGCCAAGACCGCGCATATAAACGTCCGCATGACCGAGGAGGAGCGTGCCGCCATCACGGTGCGCTCCTCCTCTTTTGGTATGGCCCCATCGACGTTCATGCGCGAAGCCGCCCTCCTCATCGGTGAGAAGCCCGTCAGGATCGCCGACGAGGCGACGCTGCGGCAGCTTCTTCATCAGATGAAGAAGCAGGGCGGAAACCTCAACCAGGCCGTTCGCACCGCAAACGCCTATGGCGTGGATACGCAGACGGCCCAACAGCTCGCGGAGGCCGTCCGTCTGGTATCGGGCACGGCCTCGCAGCTATCGAACCTCATCTCCAAGAATCGAGAATGATCATGAAAACCAAGATGCCCACAGCGCTCATATCATCTCTTCTCCTAGCGATCCTCGCATGCCCCGTCCTCGCCGTCCCCGTCGACGATTTCGTCGCCGGGACACCGTTAGGCGCGGCTGCGATTCCGTCGTCGTTCGGCGTGGATACCGTCCTCGGCTGGTGGCTCACGGGTGGGTTCACTGCTTGCCCGCTCGGAACCCTGCTGACCTTCCTCCTCGCCTTTTGCATCTGCACTCTCATCGCCTACTCGACCACCCTCAACGCGAGGGCCGAGGACGGCGGCGTGCTCGGCGACGCCCACGTCAAGACGGGTCGCGAGGTCATAAAAGGGTCCATGACCTGGGACGGCTCGACGAATCCCTCGTCACGTGGGTTCGTCTATGGGTTCACCAAGTATCACGGCAAACCCTGCTATCTCTACGAGCCCAAGAAGATGGCCTTCGTGTCAGGGGCCACCGGGTCAGGTAAGAGTCGCTTCCTCTATCTCCCCTCAATCGACCTGCTCAGCTACGGCGGCGCTTCCAACGGATCCGAGCCCGCGACCCTAATCGTCTCCGACGTGAAAAACGAGCTCATAGAACTCACGGGCGACGAGCTGGCCCGTCGCGGCTATCGCGTCCTGCTTCTCGACACGCAGCACCCCTATAGGGGACAGAGGTTCAACCCGCTCAAGCAGGTGCTCGACCTCCATGCCGAGGGACGCGACCAGGAGGCCGAGCAGGCGGCGGACGCCATCGCGGAGCTCGTGGTGCAGGACGACGAGAAAGACAAGGGCTCGCACTGGACCGCCTCGGCCAGGGGCCTGCTCTCGGCCCTGGTCCTGCTGGTCTCCATGTCCGACGAGTGTCCCGAGGAATCAAAGCACCTCGCGACCGTCTGCGAGGTCCTGGACCGCGGCACCGAGGCCGAGGGAGACGACCCGTCCGAGCCCCTGAAGGCCGTCTTCCGCGCTCTGCCGAGCGGCCACCCCGCCAAGGGCAGGGCGTCGCAGTTCGTCTCCTCGGGCGGCAACGAGCTCAGGAGCATCCTCTCGACGCTCAAGGTCGCCCTGCGCCCGTTCTCCTCCGCCCCGGTCGCCTGGATGACCTCCGGCTCCGACATCGACCCGCACACGGTACTCACGGAGAAAAGCGCCGTCTTCCTCCACGTGCTCGACGAGGGCTCCCCCTACAACTGCATCGCGGCGATGTTCCTCTCGCAGCTCTGGGCTTCGGTCCAGGCGGTCGCGGACGTGAACGGCGGCAGGCTCCCCCGCCCCGTGCAGATACTCGGCGACGAGTGGGGCAACCTGCCCCGCGTCGAGTGCCTGCCCGCCCTCCTCAGTCTCGGGCGCGGGTGCGGGACGTTCTGGGTCGGAGCGACGCAGGACGTATCCCAGCTCAACAAGTATGGCGAGAGAGACGGCCGCAGGAAGATCCTCGCGAACTGCGGGGTCAAGATTGCGATGAAGCTCGCCGAGGAGGAGGACCGCCGGTACTTCACCGAGCTCATCGGCAAGACCACGCGCCACACGCAGGGCACGAGCAACGGCAGGGCCGCGTCGGGCACGTCATCCTCGACGTCCTACAGCGAGAGCGCCGACGACGTGATACACCCCTGGGAGTGGCGCGGCATGGCCCCGGACCGGGACGGGATCATCGTCGTGAAGCACGCGGACAACGGTATGCCCGCATGTCGAGCCGGCGTCTTCCGCTCCCCCGTCACCGACTGCACCAACACACCCACAAGGGAGCACTTCGACCTCGGGACCCCCGAGCACGAGGCGGAGAACCGTCGCGCCTACCAGCGCCGCCTCGACGAGTCAGCTGCTGGGAAGATGCGCGAGGAGGCCTCGACCTGGTGCCCAAAGTGGCCCGAGCCGGAGAAGAAGAACGGGAGCAAGCCGGGCGGCAAATTCAGCGGGCTCTCGCTCGACTAGGGAGGCGACCATGACGGCGATAAAGCAGACGAGCGTCTGCAGCGAGAGGCACCTCGCGAGACTCAGGGATTACCTCTCCTGGGACCGCGACAAGGCGCTCGCCCACGGCACGCAGAACATCATCGACGATGACCGCTGGTTTCAGGAGATGGCGGACACGAGGGCGGCCATGGGTCACGACAGGCCCGGCAAGGCCGGTGCCAAGTGTACCTACATGCAGCACCAGATACTCGGGTTCCTCCCAGACGAGTGCGACCTCAACGGCGGGAAGATGACGCCGGAGCTGTGCATGCGCTATGCGAGGGAGTACGTGGCCGAGCGCTACCCCAACCAGGAGGTCGTGATGGTGCTGCACCGCGAGCGCTGCCGCGCGGACGCCACTGACCGCTACGCCGTGCACCTCGGCATCAACCGCAGTGATCTGGAAACCGGCCGAAGGCTCGACGAGGGCCCCGCCCGAAAGGCGGCGGCATCACGCGTGAAGACCGTCCGTACCCTGGACGAGAGGTATGGACTCAGGCAGCTTGAGCGCGGCAAGGCCAACTCGCGCGTCCACGCGAGGCAACCCGGCACGGAAGAGCGCGACATGGCCCGAAAGGGGCAGGCCGAGCGCTCGGAGAACGCCCGCATCCGCGTCGCGGTCGCCCGCCGGATCGAGGAGGTCGGGCGCATGCGCGACTGCCCCGACCGGATGGGCGAGCTTGAGCGGCGGCTCAGGCGGGACGGCATCGAGCTCGCCAGGTCGAAGGGCGGGAGCCTTCAGTACCGATTCTTCTCGAAGGCCCTCGGGGCTGTGCGGAAGGTAAACGGCGGCAGGCTCGGCTTCGCGGTCGACCACTCGACCGGCCTCGTCGTCCGCTTCACGCTGCGCGGGATAGCGACGGCGATGAGGGCGTTCTGGGAGCTTGAGCGCAAGGCGCTCGAGAACCAGAACGGGCGAGGGGACTGAGCATTTGGGCCGGGACGCAACAGGCGTCCCGGCCCCTTTTGGCGAGAGCGACTTCGGAGCGGTTCGCCCCCGCCGCAGGCGGCAAGATGATTCCGTGCAACGGAATCCATATCTTGCCCGCACGGAGCGAGCCACTTGCCAGGGGCAACGCGAGCCCGGGCGGGTGAGCGCCGGCTGAGCCGACGCCGAGGAGACACGACCCTGGGGAGCGTCGTACGACGGCGCTTGGCGACCCGGCGCGAGAGGCCCCGCCCGGCGACCACGGCGTAGCGATGGCGACTTCCGGAAGCCATCGAGCGCAGCCGTTCGGCGGGCGGGGCCGGCGTGAGCGGAGGCGGACGAAACGCGACCCATGGGGAGCGTTGCAGGGAGCCGCAGCGAGAGCGACGCCTCGCGTCGCGGGGGCCCGCCCATGAGCGGGACCCATCGGCCGCAAGGCCGATTGCTACGCCTCGACCCTCAGGGGCGGGTCCATGGCGCGAGCCTACAACTGCTCGTACGCCCTCTTCACCAGCTCGCCCATGAGACGCCTGCGCCTGCCGAGGAACTCCTCGTAATCGAGGTCCTCGAACCCTATGGGCAGGGCATGCTCCTCGCAGTTGCGGCGGTACTCGTCCTCCCCCAGCGAGTCGCGGTACTTCCTGACGTACTCGCTCGGGGCGTCGTCCGAGATGTAGATGTTGTTCTGGTAGTCCACGAGGGTGAAGTTGCCCCTGTTGCTACGCTGCGAGAGGTAGCCCCTGGACTTCAGGTAGTTGTCCGGGAACAGGTGGTGCTTGTCCAGCGCCTTCTTCGAGCCCGACGAGCCCATGAGCAGGAGCTGGGACAGCGGGGCCGTGCTGAACAGCGCCTTGGCACCGAGCACAACCTGAGCTGCGACGAAGCCCCACCAGGTCGGACCCGTCGCCTCGTTTGCATCGAGGGAGCTGGGCAGCGTAATGGAGAAATAATCGTCCGTCATGATGGCGGCGAGCCTACGATCGAAGTACGCCTGGAACTCGTCGGCAGTATCAAGGCGCGAGACGTCGTTAAGCTGCTGCTCGAACTCGGATTCGAAGGATCCCACATAGAGCCCCGTTATGGCTGCGGCGAAATACCAGCGCCGCACGAGCCCGCGCACAGCCAGTGGCTCCATGTCGAACTCATAGCGCCCGATAAGGTAGAACGCATAGCAGAACATGAGCGCGTTGCCCGACCCCACCTGGTCGGAGCAGACGTAGCCCGCCTCCGCCAGCGTGTTGATGAAGGCATGCCAGTTGTTCAAGTCAAGCACGAGATCGAGGGCGCGACCGAACGTGGCAAAGTTCTCGGCTCGCGTCTCGGGCGTCGTTTCCTTTGTCTTGAGATCTCGCCCACGAAGAATCTGGTAGGCATAACGTAGGCGACCCCTCTTGAACCCCACGCCCACCGTGGCGCGAATGATATGCGTCGGCGAGACGGTCATGAGCGGGTTGTACGAGGTGCCCTTTGCGGGCGCATGGCTCATGGCGCAGAACTCCTCTATACGCTCCCTCATGGCAGGTTCGTAGACCGAAAGCAGGGTCATGATGAAGTCATCCTGCTTAAGCGCCTGCCCTTGCGAGTTCACACGCACAAAGATGTCCGATACGGTCTCCTCGTCAGCCGATTCGGAAATCTCCAGCGTCGGCAGAAGATAACGCTCAAGCCCGAGTAATGCGTTGAGCCCGCTCTCGACGGCATCCTCGCCGTCATCGTCGAGTTCGGGTTCTCCCTTTTTGGCGTTCGCCTCGTTAAGGCGCTTGATGAACGCCCTGCGATAGGCGCTCAGCTTGTTATCGTGGTTCGCCGCGAAGGCCTCGGATACGTCCGGCATATAGCGCGAATCCTTCTCGGTCGAGGCGTCGGCATTTTTGAATGAGCGTGCGATGGGATCGTAGGCGACCTTCACCGTTCGCTCCCTGAAGTTCTTGTCTCGCACGGACACGCCGTACAGGGAGCTCAGAAGGGCAGTGAGTCTCTGCTGTCCGTCGATGACAAGGGACTTGGGGACGGTATACACCTTTTGGTTCGAGCCTATGGCGGTCTTCTTGCCCGCGTTGTCGCTCGGAGAGTCCCACAGCATCACATAGCCAATAGGGTATCCGCGGAGCATGGAATCAAGCAGGTCGCGGACCTTTTCGTTGCCCCACACGAAGGGTCGTTGCAGATCGGGCAGACCGATCTTGCCCGTCTGTACGTCCTTCAGGATGTTACCAACCTCCAGCGATATGGGGTTATAGATGGAGTTTTGCACTATAGTTCACCGACCTTCTCGGCGTACAGGTTGAAGAGATGGGCGACTATCTTCTCCTCATCCCCACCGAAGTCGACGCCATAGGCGGCTTCGACGGCGGCGTCGAGCGCCTTGTGCGCTGCCATCAGCTCGGGGAAGAACGTCTCGTTCTTGGGATCGTACATGTCCGCGAGCGTCGCACCTTCTTGGGCATCCCGAGCGTCGAGCACGGCTTGGGCGCAGCGTTCAACCTCGTTCCTTTGCTCTTCACTGGGCTCGGGCCAGACGAAGTTGTTGTAGACGATTCCGCCGGAATAGCGGTAATCGGATTTGAGCCGCCCCGCGACCGTGCGCATCCATGCGTTGTGGAGCTGTGACTGAAGGACGCCAAAGTGATAGAGCGTCGCATTGGGTATTAGAAACACCAAGTCACTGCACAACGTCTCAGACCCGACAAACCCCATAGGGATATACCTTCTACGCTCTGACGAGACTTTGGGGACAATGATGGCAGTCGAATTAGGAATGATTTCGGTACCGAAATGGTTCGGCCTCTCGGCTGCTTTCAAGGTCTGCTTCCTCGAGCTACTCAGGCGATAGTTTCTAACGTTCTCGATTCTCTCCCTACAACAAGGAAGGCCCTTGAGATCGGCCCACGAGGCCTCCCCCAACCACAGGCACCATCTCTCAATACCCCGTATGAACTCCTGCGATCCAAGCCATTTATGAAAGTACTTCTCAGCCGCGGGCTCTTTCGAAAGGAACGCCGCCTTCTCCTCCGGTGTGAACAGATAGTTGCCGCCATCAATCGGTTGAGAGCCGATACCGATAGCGGGCACGTCCGACAAAGGCTTGCTTCTGTTCCAGATGAAAGCGTCGGGCGCGTTCTTCAGATAGGCATTGAGCCGAGGAACGGCAATCCGGTCTTCGTCAGAATCGGGCGTCGCATGATAGAAGAGCGTCTTGTTCCCCGCTTCGCGGGAGAACCCGACGATGACGCAGAACACGTGTGCTTTGTCCGCCGCCTCGTTGTCCCAGCGGAAGGTGTTGTGTGCGAAATCGATATGGATGCCCATGTCATGCAGGGGTTTCCAGAGGTTGGCGACCTGCTCGCCCTGACATATCGAGTTGGTAGAGACCAGGGCGCAGCGCGTACGCTTTCCCTGCGTGAACCTCGCGGCCTTCATGTACCAGGCCCCGCAGTAGTCGATGTTGCCTGCGTTCTTCGCTCCATCGAAGACCTCAAGGAGCTCTGCCTTCTGCTCCTTGGATTGGTTGCGAGCACCCAGGAACGGCGGGTTGCCCACAAGATAAGTAAGGTCATCGGGGAACACCTCGGACCAATCGGTCTTGAGGGCGTTGCCCTCATGGAGGTTGCTGAGGCTCCTGAGCGGCAGGAAGTCGAAGTCATAACCGACGTATATCTCCTGCGTCTTTCGGAGCATCTGCTCCTCGGTGATCCAAAGGGCGGTCTTTGCGACCGAGACGGCGAAGTCGTTAATCTCGATGCCGTACAGTTGATCGAGAGAAACGCGGACGGGGCTATCCTGCGCAATGACGAGGGATGTCTGCCCCGCGTTGCCGGTCTCCTCGCTGAGCTCGTCCTCGATGATTCGGTTCTCGATGGTGCGCAGCTGCCGGTACGCCTCGGTAAGGAAGTTGCCCGAGCCGCATGCCGGGTCGCCGATGGTGATGGAGGCCACCTTGTCGTGCAGCCTCGCCAGGGCCTGCTTGCGCTTGGCAGCCGTCCTCTCGCCCTCGGCCTCGTGCAGCTCATCCCACAGCTCGTCGAGGAAGAGCGGCCTGAGGCAGCGCTCGATATTCTCGACGCTCGTGTAGTGCATGCCCCCGGCATGGCGCGTCTCGGGGTTCAGCGTGCCCTCGAACACGCCGCCGAAGATGACGCCCGAGATCTCGCGCCAGTCGAAGTCCTGGGACGCGTCGGTGATGGCTTCGAGGATCTCCGGGGTCATCTGCGGGACGATGATGGAGGAGTCGGCGAACAGACCGCCGTTCACGTAGGGGAAGGCCGCGAGGTCCTCGTCCATGTACTCGTCCCGCTTGTCCAGGGGCGTGTCGATCGCCTCGAACAGGTCCACCAGCTTGCGGTGGAGCTTGGCAGGGTCACCCTCGCAGTACCTACCGAACGCCTGGTGCGATTGCAGGAGGTCGGCGTCCTCGGCGTAGAGCAGAAAAATGATTCGGGTGATGAGCACGTTGAGGGAGCGCTGCTCCTCCTGCGCGCGCTCGTCCTTCTCCTCGATGTGGTGGTACTGCTTGGCGAGGGCATCGTAGAGCCTAGAGACGTAGGCCCCGGCCTCGATGGAGAGCTGCTGCTCCTTGTGCAGACGGCTCGTCTCGTTGGAGGTCAGGAAGGACAGAAGATACAGACTGTCCGGGAGCTCTTCGAGGGAGAACTCCTGCACGGTGTCCTCGGGCCGCTCGTTGTCGAGGTCGTATAGACGGAAGGTCCCGAAGTTGCACGTCATCACCCAGCGGGGGCGCTCAGAGTACGGCAGGTGCCGCGCGTACCACATGGCCTGCTGAAGCGGCGTCTCCATGCCGCCGTTCCTGGGTTCGGGCTTGTCGAGGTCGATGCCCCACGACTTCTGCTCGCAGAGGAAGTTGTGGTCGGAGACGAACACGTCGATGCGACGGCCTCTCACCTTCCGCTCGAAGTCAACGAAGCTGTCTATGGTGTTGGACGGGATGCCCAGGACGTTGATGAGCAGGTCGACCCAGAACTTCTGCGTATCCTGCTGCTCGTTGTTGGAGCCTGCGGGGATGGCACCGAGGCGCTTCTTCCACCGTTTGACGAACTCCTTTGCCTCTTTCTTGCTGGCAGGCATACCGGACCTCCTGCGTCGTTGTCACTTTCGGACAATTTTAAGGGGTAAAAGCCCTCTTCCAAGCGGAAGGGCGAGTTTTCAACGGTCCACGGTGTCGCAGGGTCCCAGGCGAAACCCGAAGACGCCGGGGGCTGTTGGAAACTCGCCCATCTCACAGCAACGTCACCCTAGGTTTTCAACGCTTTCCATGGCCGAAGGGCTTCTTATAAGCCCGTAGGCTGTGGGAAGGGTTGGAAACCGGATATTTGGGTGAAATATCGGAGTGAAATATGTAGGCGAGCTGTTTTCATCATAGAACTTTCTTTCACCCCTTTTTCACCCCTCTATCGTCTATTTAGCCCTATTTATACAGAAGCAGGTCAGACGATTTATACCGTCTGACCTGCAATTTCTTCTGGTGCCCCCGGTGCGATTCGAACGCACGACACCCGCTTTAGGAGAGCGGTGCTCTATCCCCTGAGCTACGGAGGCATGTTGTACTAGTGTAGCAGATTTGCGCCACCGCCATGCAGCGCATAGCCACTCTTCGAAGTTACGGTGGAACAGCCTTCCGGAAAGCGTGTCCCACTATCCAGACGAAATCTGGGACGGGCTTTCCGGATGGGGCCTCTCTAGGAAACTACGGCCCGGAATTTGAGCTCGAAACGGGATATGGTTTCCCAATTGAGCCTGTTCCGGAAACTGCATCCCAGAATAGGCGCTCAAACCGGGATGATATTTCCCCAACGACTACCCAACGACTAGTTGCCTTTGTGGAAGAGGTTTTTGATAACGGAGGGGATGCTCTTGGCGCCCTTGGCAGTCACATCGATAAAGTCGGGCGAACGCACGAGCTTATCCTCGTCGACGTACTTACGGACAGCACGAAGCGTCTCTTTGTCGTCGCGCGTCGAAAACGTAAAGTGACCGTTGTCCTTGGTGAAGATGGCAAAACGCGTGATCTTCTTGGTGCCGCGTAAAACCTCGGCGGCAATATAGTCGACCTCGTCCCACGGGATTTGAATATAATCCTCGGGATTGCGCTCGTTGTAATACTCGAACGCCTTATTGCCCACCATCACGTTACCGTGGCTGGTAAGCCCCATCAGGCAGGTTGCCGGCGTTGCCAGATCGACCGTGCTGTTCTGAGATTGCGCCATGCGCGCCTCGCCCTCCAAATAAAACAATCGGACCGCATCCAGTGTACCCACCGGGTGCGGTCCGTTTCAATGGCTCAAAAGCCCTTGCCTAGCAATTCTCGGTCTTAAGCCGAAGCGTGCTTACATGAAGCCGCAGAAGCGACCGATGATGCCGACGGCGAAGAGAGCCAGGATGATGACGATCGGGCTGACCTTCTTCTTGAGGAGCTTGCAGACCAGCAGGGTCAGGCACACGGCGGCAAGGCCGGGGATGAGCTGATCGAGGTTGGCCTGAAGCGTGGTGACCTTCATCTGATCAAGGGCGGTAGCACCGACGGAGTTGTACATCGTCAGCGCTTCCTTGATACCCTCGGAACCGGAGGGCAGGCTAGCCCAGTCGATAAAGGCGCCAGCAGACTGCTTGACCGTGGAGACGATCGGGGTGAAGGAAATGGACACCCAGCGCTCGACCAGGGCGCCGATGATGAACATACCCAAGATGGAAGCGCCCTCGGTGACCTTGCCCATCAGACCACCGGAGAGGTCCTTGGCGATGGAGGAGCCGACCTTGTAGCCAAACTCCTGCGTGTACCACAGGAAAGCGTAACGGATGATGTTCCACGCGAAGAAGAACAGCAGCGGACCGACGATGCTGCCGGACATGGCCAGGGAAGCGCCCAGAGCGCCCAGAATCGGGCGAAGGGTGAACCAGAAGACGGGGTCGCCGACGCCGGCGAGCGGGCCCATCATACCGACCTTGACGCCCTGAATGGCGACGTCGTCAATCGGGGCACCGTTGGCGCGCTCCTCCTCGAGAGCGAGGGTAACGCCAATGACGGGGGCGGAAACATAGGGGTGGGTGTTATAGAACTCCAGGTGGCGCTTAAGAGCGGTAATCTGGTCATCCTTGCTGGTGTAGAGCTTCTTGATCGCAGGGATCATTGCGAAGCACCAGCCGCCGTTCTGCATACGCTCGTAGTTCCACGAGCCCTGAAGGAACTGATGACGGAAGCAAACCTTCTTGCGGTCAGCCTTGGTGAGCTGAATCTTGTTCTCTGCCATATGTATCACTCCCCTCCTACTCGTAATCGTTCAGAATGTCGCCGAGCGGGTCGCCGGAGCCACCGCCCATGCCGCCACCCTGCTTGGCCAGATCCTTAAGGCCAAGGTAGATGAGGGCAAGGGAGATGCCGATGAGACCAAGGGCGATCAGCGTGAGCTGAGGGATGGCAGCAAGGACAAAGCCGAGGACGAAGAACGGCCAGGTCTCCTTGGTGGCCATCATGTTGATGACCATGGCGTAACCGACGGAAGCGACCATGCCGCCGCCGACAGCCATGCCGCCGGACAGCCAGTCGGGCATAGCGTTAAGCGCGTTGGTAACGGCCTCGGCCGGGATGACGCACAGAAGCACTGCCGGGATGGCGATACGAAGGCCCTGCATGAGGATGGCAGCATACTGCCAGCGCTCGATGCCGGAGAAGTCGCCCTTCTCGGCGCAACCGTCCATGGCGTGAGCGATAGCGGTAGCAATGGTACGGCAGATCATGGTCAGGAACAGACCAGCGACCGACAGCGGGACGGCGACGGCGATAGCGGTGGTAACGGCCTTGGCCGAATCGGTGGCGCCACCGTTGAGGGCGAGCACCATGATGATCGAAGAAGCGACCGAGGCCAGAGCGGCGTCAGGCGCGACAGCGGCGCCGACGTTAGCCCAGCCAAGGGCCATCATCTGGAGCGAACCGCCCAGGAGGATGCCCTCCTGAAGGTGACCGGTTACGAGACCGATAAGCGTGCATGCCACGAGCGGCTGATGGAACTGGAACTCATCCAGAATGCCTTCCATACCGGCAAGCAACGCGACAATCGCAACAAGCAGAATAGTGATTGCAGACATGTATCGGACCCTCCTTTACTATGCTTGAGCGGCCAGTTCGGCCTTAGCTTTCTTCAACATGGCGTCGAGATCCTCGGAGGAATCCGAAGGAACCTTGCGGACCTCGAACTTGACGCCCTTGGCCTTGAGGGCCTCGAGAGTCTTGACGTCATCATCGCCCATAGCGACGGCGTTGGTGACGACGACCTTGCCCTTGGAGTGAGCCATGGAACCGATGTTGACTTCCTTGATGTCGACACCGGCCTCGATGGCCTTGAGCAGATCCTGCGGGTTCTCAAAGAGCAGCATGGCCTTGGTGTCACCAAAGCGCGTGTCCTTGACGACCTCGGCCATCTTCTTGATGGGCACGACGTTGGCATGGACTCCCGGAGGGGCAGCCTGCTCGATCATGGTCTTGCGGAGCTCGTCGTGAGCAACGCCGTCGGAAACCACGATGATGCGGTTGGGGTTGATCTGCTTGGTCCACGTGGTGGCCACCTGACCATGAAGCAGACGGGTGTCGATACGGACGTGGGCGATCTTGATGTGCCCATCGCCGATGACCGTTCCCGGAGGGATGGCGCCTGCAGGAGCAGCGGCGGCCGCAGCCGGCTTCTTCTCCTCGGGCTCCAGAGACTCGGGCTTGACACGCACGCCAGCCTTAGCCTCAGTCACGAGATGTTTTGCGATCGCATGTGCAGTGTTCTTTGCGTCAAAGCGCTGCGAATATGCCTCGATGAGCATAGGCAGGTTGACACCGGTGACGATAGCCCAGGAATCGTGGCCCTCGATGAGCCCGCTGATCTGGTTGAACGGCGTGCCGCCCCACAGATCAACGAGGAAGAGCACCTGCTCCTGGTCTTCGAAGGAAGCGATTGCTTCCTCGACCTTGGCACGGAAGTCGTCGGGCCCCATGCTCGGCTCGAGCGAGACCACGGCAACAGACGGCTGATCGCCAAAGACCATCGAGCCCGTCTGCTTGATTCCAGCTGCCAAGTCCCCGTGGCTAGCAAGAACAATACTTACCATCACATAACCTCCTTTTTGTCTACGTATTTCCTACACGACATGAAAGGAGTATAGCTGTTTGGTTTGTGGAATTATAGCTAAATCCGCAAAAGGTTGGATTATTTGTTTAAACGTCTAGGTTTGTTACAAGTTGATTACGTTACTGCTTTTTGACTCATTACACGACAAGGCGTCGCTCATCAAGCCATGCATTTTACAGATACAAGCAGGCTGTTCATTAATATCGATTTTAGGCAAGCGCGAATGCGCTTGTACTGCCGCTATTTTGTTTAAACAGACATGGCTTGACTATTTTCGTGACTTATGATTTATGAAACCACTCAAAATAGTTGCGGTGGAATAGTTCTTGTTTAAGAGCCAGAAGGCTGAATTTAGGAACTATTTCACCGCAACTTATAGGGAATCCTAGGCGATGTGGAGGGGGTTGGCGGCGTCGACGGCGTCGGGGACGTCGGAAGGACCGTCGGGGACAGCGTCTGCCGGGTCCTCGTCGGGGGTCTCGATCTGCTTGATCATGACCTCCTGGCCCTGCAGCAGGTATGTCTCGCCGCTACCGCAATGGGGACAGGTCTTGCCGTGCTCGACCGTCGCGTAGTCGCAGCTACACGCCTCGCAATGCGTCACAGCCTCGACGGGCTCCACAACAAGCTCCGCGCCCTGCGCGATGGGCTTTTTATCTACCGCCCAGCGCCAAGCGTCGAGCAGCAAGTCGGGAACGACGCCCGAGACCTCGCCCAGCAGCAACGTCACGCTCGAAACGCGACGCACGCCATGAGCGCGCGCCACGTTCTCGACATCGCGAATGATGTGGTAAACGATCCCCAATTCATGCACTTTTTCTTCCGCCGTTCCCGTTATGGCTACTTACTTGCGACCGAACTTAATCTTGATGGCGCGCTTGAGCGCGTACTTGCCGAGGCTTGGGAGCTTTTGCTCGTATTTGACCATCGTGGAGCACTCGGGGCGGTCGCGATCCAGATGGATGGCGTCGAACGCGCACTTGGTGGTGCACAGGCCGCAGCCGATGCACTTGTTGGGGTCGACGATCGAGGCACCGCAACCCAGGCAGCGGGCGGTCTCGGCGCGCACCTGCTCTTCGGTAAAGGTCTCAACATACTCGCTAAACGGCGCGGCCTTCTCGCGCTCGCGGTCCACGTGGGCAACCTCGCGGCTCGCGTTGTCGTAGCTCTCGAGCACAACGTCGTCGCGGTCGAGCGCGGTGTAGCGGCGCTGATTGCGGCCGATGGTGAGCGTGGATCCCGGCTGCACAAAGCGATGGATGGACACGGCGGCCTCGTGGCCGGCGGCGATGGCATCGATGGCAAAGCTCGGACCGGTGTAGACGTCGCCGCCCACAAAGATGTCTGGCTCGGCGGTCTGGTAGGTCTGGGGATCGGCAAGGGCACCCTGGCCGCGGCCGAGCTCCACCTTGGAGCCAGCCAGCAGGTCGCCCCACACAATGGACTGGCCAATCGACATGACGACACGGTCGGCATCGACACGGCGCAGATCGTTCTCGTCGTACTCGGGCGCAAAACGGCCCTCGTCGTCAAAGACACGCGTGCAGCGCTTAAAGGTTATGCCGCACACACGACCGGCCTCGTCCAGGTGAACTTCCTTGGGGCCCCAACCGCAGCTGATGTGCGCGCCATCCTCGATGGCCTCGCGACGCTCCTCCTCGCTCGCGGGCATCTGGGCCTCGCTCTCCAGGCAGAACATCTCAACGTGCTCGGAACCCAGACGGCAGGCGTTGCGGGCAACGTCGATGGCCACGTTGCCGCCGCCCACCACAATGGTGCAGCCGGACAGGGTATCGATCTTGCCGCTGTTAACCTCGCGAAGGAAGTCGACGGCCACGGTCACGTCCTCGGCACTCTCGCCCGGAATGCCGGCAAGGCGGCCGCCCTGGCAGCCAATGGCAACGTAGAAGGCCTTAAAGCCCTGCGCGCGCAGCTCGTCGAGCGTCACGTCGCGACCGACTTCCACGCCATAGCGAAACTCGGCACCCATCAGGCGAATGACCTCGACCTCGGCCTCAATGACGTCCTTCTGCAGCTTAAAGCTGGGAATGCCGTAGGTGAGCATGCCGCCCGGGCGCTCGTTCTTCTCGAACACGACAGGTTTGTAGCCCTTCTCGGCCAGGTAGAAAGCGCAGGACAGGCCGGCCGGACCGGCACCGATGATGGCGATCTTCTGATCGAAACCGCCAGCGCGCGTCGGCGTCACCACGTGCGGGACATAGCGGGTCGCGGCATCCAGATCGCGCTGAGCGATGAACTTCTTGACCTCGTCGATAGCCACGGCGGCGTCCACACGGCCGCGAGTGCAGGCATCCTCACAGCGGCGGTTGCACACACGGCCGCAGATAGCGGGCAGCGGATTCTCGCGCTTAATGAGTGCTAGGGCCTCGTCGTAGCGACCCTGAGCCGCGAGCTTCAAATAGCCCTGAACGGCAACGTGCGCGGGGCAGGCCGTCTTGCAGGGAGCGGTGCCGGACTCATGCGTCTCGATGCGGTTGTCGTTGCGGTAGTTGGGCGACCACTTGGTGTGGTCCCACTTGGTGGCATCGGGCAGCTCCTGGCGCGGATACTCGGGCACCTGTCCGCCGGCCTTTTTGCTGCAGAGCTTCTGGCCCAGCTTGGCGGCGCCGGCCGGACACACCTCAACGCAGCGACCGCAGGCCACGCACTTGTCCTTCTCGACCTTGGCGACATAGGCCGAGCGCGACAGGTTGGGCGTGTTGAACAGCTGCGAGGTGCGCAGGGCGTAGCACACGTTGACGTTGCAGTTGCAGATGGCGAAGATCTTGTTCTCGCCGTCGATATTGGTGATCTGGTGCACAAAGCCGTTGTCCTCGGCCTGGCGCAGGATGTCGTAAACCTCGTCGCGGGTCACGTAATGGCCACGATCGGTTTCGACCACGTAGTCGGCCATATCACCCACGGCGATACACCAATCGGCCGGGTCGTCGGCGCAGCCCTCACCCATCACGCGACGGCTCGCGCGGCAGCTGCAGGTGCTAGCGGCATATTTGCCATCGTATTTGTCGAGCCAATGCTCGATATGCTCGATCGGCACCGAGGTGCTCGAAGCATCGATAGCCTTCTCGACCGGAATGACATGCATGCCGATACCGGCGCCTCCGGGCGGCACCATCGGCGTGGCCTTGGACAGCGGTCCCTTGGACGCCTGCTCAAAGAACTTGGCATAGACCGGGTGCTCCTCGAGCTGGCTCACGCGCATGTTGAGGAACTCAGCGGAACCCGGCACCAGCATGGGCAGCACCCACTGCTTGGCGCGCTCGGGGTTTTCCCAGTTGTACTCGAGCAGACCCGTGTAGCTCATGTCGTCGAGCATCTTCTCGATATCGGCCTCGGGCATGCCGGTGAGCTTGGCCATCTCGGGCAGCGTATAGGGACGGCGCATCTTCATCTTGCAGAGCACTTCGGCCTGCTCGTCGGTCGCGGCCTCGGCAAACGACCAGTACTCGTAGCCCAACAGCTCGTCGCGATGCAGCAGACGGTTGGTGCAGTGCTCGCACAGCTTGACGATGGCCTCGCGCGGATGCTCCGGCAGCGGCGGCACGAACTCCGAACCGATGTCGGGCTCGGTGTAGCTAATCCCCGGTCCGTTGAGAATCATGGTTGTCCCTTCTCTTGCCACAGCCCGACGAGGCCGCAGCGCCCCTCTTTTTTTGCAGGCCGGGCATGCCCCATGCCGTTCACCCGCCATTGTTGACATTGTGTCAAAAATAGTATTGACGAACCGTCAACAATATTCAAGACTGTTAGGCGAACGGTCAGGCAAAAGAGGATGAAGGCGGCAAAACATGGGCAACAACACAGCAGGTACCTCTGTGGTCGATGCCGTCCCCGCATCCGATAGCGCGGCAAAGCGCCTGACGGGCGACGAACGCCGTCGCGAGATCCTCGATGCCGTGCGCACCGTAAGCTCCGAGCTGGGCGTGTCCCACCTATCGGTATCGGCCGTGACCAAGCGAGCCGGCTGCACGCGCTCGCTGTTCTACCACTACTTCGCCGACATGGACGCCGCCGTCACCGCCGTTATGGACGAGGCGATCGACGGCTTTATCTCCGAACTCGAGCGGTGGAACGCCGACCGCACCGTCGGTGATATCGAGGGCGCGCTCGACACCGTCGCCCCGCTCTTTAAGCGCCTGGTCGCCAGCGGCCACGAGCTGCCGAGCACGCTTACCTCGAGCAGCGGCGCGCTCTACGGCGGCTTTTTGCACAACGTGGTCCAGCGCGTGGCGCAGTATATCTGCGACACCACCGTAGTGGATTTTGTCGCCCATCATGAGCTACGCATCGACCATGTCTACGAGACGTTCTACACCCTCATCATGGGTCTTTTGATGTATATCCGCACGCACCCCGATGTGCCCGACGAAACGGTCAAGGAAATCATCGCCTCGACACTCCACATCGATGGCTATACCGCCAAGTATCCGGAGCGCAAGCCCCAGAACTGACGACATTTGGCCAAACTGCCCGCGATCAGAAGAGGGGCCGCGGGCGTGTGAAAGGAGAGCAGCATGCTGTTCGATGTTTGGGGTAGCGATACCCTTATCCACTGGGCCGGCTGGGCCATGGTCTTTATTGGCCTGATCGTGCTCAACGAGGTCGGCCGCCGCACTAAGCTGGGCGCGGCAATCATCTTTGGCGTGGCTCCGCTGGCCATGACCATCTACTGCGTCGCCATCGCCATCGGCGTTTCGCAGGGTGCCGAGTGGGCGCTCACCAACCCCACCCATGTGTACCAGAACAGCTGGTTCCACTACGCCAAGGTATACGCTGCGCTGGCCGGTTGCTGGGGCTTCATTGCCATTAAGTACCAGTGGGGAAAGATCGGCAAGGCGCATTGGTTCCGTGCGTGGCCGTTTGTGATCGTCGCCATCAACATCATGATTGCCGTCGTGTCCGACTTCGAGAGCGCCTACCACTTCTTTGTCCTGGGCGAGTCCACCTGGGTCACCTCCGAAGGTGCTACGCAGCTGGCCGGCTGGAACAACGTGTTCAACGGCATCGCCGGTATCATCAACATCTTCTGCATGACCGGTTGGTGGAGCGTCTACGCCTCCGAGGATCAAACCGACATGCTGTGGCCCGACATGACCTGGGTCTACATCATCGCCTACGACATCTGGAACTTCTGCTACACCTACAACTGCCTGCCCACCCATTCCTGGTTCTGCGGCTTTGCGCTGCTGTTGGCGCCCACCGTCGCCGCCTTTATCTGGAACAAGGGCGGCTGGATCCAGAACCGCGCCTTTACGCTGGCCATTTGGTGCATGTTTGCCCAGGTGTTCCCGTACTTCCAGGAGGAGTCCGTCTTTGTGACCCACTCCACGCTCGACCCCGGCGCCGCTACCGCGGTCTCGATCGCCGCACTGATCGCCAACGTCGCCGCGATCATCTACATCGCCCACCGCGCCAAAAAGCTCGGCCGCAATCCCTACAAGCAGGATGTCTTTGAGGGCACCAGCGATTGGGAGAAGGCTACCGCTCGCCGCGCCAAGGTGGATTACGCACACGCCGAGTAACATGTTGGTCGCTGTTGGCACCTGGGCATAGGCCCGCCTGCCAGATTTTCAATCCAATGTCTCGCAGAGCCCCCGGAAAGCGTTTCACTCGCTTTCCGGGGGCTTTTGTCGTTGCGTCTCTAATCATCATCTATTCAAAAACACGCGCACATATAAAATCGGATTTCAAATCATGCGGCGGCTCTATGGGGTCCCGTTTTTGGGTACAGTGTTGTCCCGATATTGAGCTTGGGGGATGTATGAATGATGAGACGATGGGCCAAGAGGATGCGGCCCAAGATGCAGAAGCGTGTGCCGAAGCCCTGGAGAGCCTAGACCGGATTTCACTTGATGAGATTGCGTTTGACGATTCGGGCGTTGATGTGCAGGATGAGTCGGAAGCCGAGGCGCAGTCCGATGATCAGGATGCAGACGACGTTGAGCCTGCCGAAGATGAGGCAGATCACGAAGACACCGAATGCGAGGCCGACGACCAGCCCGAATCCGACACGAGCGAGGAAACCATCTTGCTCGACAGCTTGCCGGCCGAAGATTCGCTGACCCGCGAGCTTCCCGGCCTGGGCTCCGCTCCTGCCGTGGACGAGACCATCGCCATGGGCGATATTCCCCTGCCGTCCGTTCCCTCGGCACGCGAGGCCGAGGTCCGCCATCGCAAGATGTCGCCCAAGCGCCGCAATCTGATGGTCGCCGGTGTCGTGGCCGTCGCGCTCGTCGCCGGCGGTGCAGGCTATGCTGCCTGGAACGGATATCAGCAAGAGCAGGCTGCCGCTGTCGCCGCCAATGCCCACACGATGATGTCGGTGCAGATTGGCGCGCATGCCGCGGGCCTCGACTGTTCCACTGGCTCCAAGATTCCCGTACAGGTGAGCGGTCAGGATTCTGACGGCTCCTCCGTGAGCGAAACGCTCTATGTTGACGAGCACGGCCGCGGCATCAAACTGCTGCCCGGCGATTACACGCTCTCCATCGCTGCCTCCCCCATCGCGGCCGACGGCACCATCTATACCGTCCCGACCACCAAGACGCAGGTCACCGTTAAGAGCGATGGACAGGATTTAAGTGCCCAGGCCACCTTTAAGCTCAAGGTGCCTTCGGCCGACACAGTGACTGACGACCAGATCGATGCCGCCGCCAAGTATGCCGAAGAGGGCGGTGCGAGCTCCGCCGCGGCTGCCAAAGTGCTCCAGCAGGCAGCAATCGCGCGGCGCGACGCCGCCGTCAATGCCGTGAGCGCGCAAAAGGCACAGGCATCCCGTGATGCTGACGCTCGCCACAAGGCAACTGACCTCTACCAGCTCGATATTCCCGTCGAGTGGTACGGCAAGGTCGAGACTTGGCAGAATGGCAGCACGCTATGCATCTATCTGGGCGACGACGCCAATACGCCGCTCGTGACGCTCGTCGCCGTGCGCGATGGCGAGACCTTTACGCCCGATGACGGCGATACGGTTTTGGGCACGGTCAGCCTAGGCAACGGTTATACCGTCTATGCCAGCGGCCCCGTCTATCCGCACGTGGTGCCCCAGACTATCAACGGGCGCACCCAGAATCCCGTGTCAACCTACCCCATGGACACGGCCATTGAGCTTGTCGAGCTGACGACCGGCAACCGCTATACGTATAGCCAGATCAAGAACGACCTGGTTGGCAAAGACGGCAACGCAGACGCCGCCACCAAACTCGAGACCGACTACCTCGCGCAGATCCTGCTGCCGAGTATCAAAGCCCAGGACTAGCCTGGCGCAGCAACGTGCTCCCCAATCGTGATGAAGGAGCCAGGAGGTCCTGACCCCACAGGCCCATAGATGATTAGGCAAGGAGCCACTTCCATGCGGGCATAACGTGTACCACACCGTGCTCGCATGGAATATCGGTCTGTTCATCCATGGTAACGATTGCCGACTCGCCAAGATCAAACTGGGCCATCGAGGCATCAAGCGCGGCAATTTCGCGCTCGCGCGTTTTCTCACTTGCCATATCCGCACTCACCTGAATCAGGCTATAAGCCCGCATGAGAAGCGCGTCCCCAGCCACAAAGTCTACCTCATGGCTTTTGCTCTTCTCTTTGATTAGCAGGCGGCAGACCGAGCCGGTCCTCACCGCGGGAGTCCTTCTTCTTAGCGCATTGAACACTGCGGTCTCGAGCCTCTGGCCCTGGTCCAATGCCGATGCGGGAGAGAATGCTCCAAACATCGCAGGGTCGACAGCGTAGACCTTAGACGCAGACCGCATGTTATTTGCCAGTGAACGCGTGAACTCCGGCACAGAAAATAACAGGTAGGCGTCCTCATAATACTCAAGTAAATCGCTGAGCGAATTACGACTGACGGGTATCTGTCTGCTCTTGAACTCGTTGTACACTTTGTTCACTGACAGCTCTCGTCCCGAAGATGCCATACACCGCGTCAAGAACAGCGATGCCAGGCGAGGGTTCTTGACGTCGTAACGTTCAACGACGTCCATGGCGACCGTTCGCGAAGCATATTCCTGTAGCAGCTGAATCGCGTCTGCAGGCGTCTGCTCAAGTGTCGCGATGAATCCCCCTTGTTCAAGATACCCGATCAGATGATGTCGAAGCAGCGCTGCATCGCTCGGGGAAAAGGTCGCATCTGGCTCGGGGACGCTCCCCGTCTTATATCGAACGTATTCCGAAAAACTCAACGGAAAAAGCTCTCGCACAAGAGAACGACCCCTGAACTCGCTCTTAAGTTCTGAGGACAGCATCTTGGAAGAAGATCCCGTCACATAGACGGTCGCTTTCTCCGTATCGACTACACGCCGCAGAAACGCACCCCATTCGGGAATTTCCTGGATCTCGTCAAAGAAAATGTAAGCGCCCTCGGTTCGAGCAACAGGATACAGTGCATAGAACGTGTCGAGCACGTCCGCCAGCAGCGATGGCTCATACGGGCGCAAGCGCTCATCCTCAAAATTGAAGTAAAGCATCCGGTCAAGCTCGACGCCCCGGCTCTGAAGCCGCCGCATCTCCTGATACAGGCGATACGTCTTTCCACAACGGCGGGCCCCCACAATCACATTTACGATGTTGTCGCGCTTTGGCTCCTGTGGGTTTCCTAGATCAAGGTCTCGCTCAAAGACCTGCGGAACCCCCTGCTGTTCAAAGTCCTTTATTTTCTGGGCGATCAAGTCGTTGAATGCCATGATTCTCCAATCTTGCTCTCTAGCTAATCAAAATTATAGCGATTCTTGATTAATTAGAGAGCAAGATTATGTCTGACTTGATTAACACTTAAGCAAGTTTTTTCACTATTACTGCTCGAAGGATGCCGAGTGGCTGAGAGGACAACCAAGCCCGAATGCGACTCCCTGGACAGTCGATTTGGGACGGGGCTTTTTTGACTACCGTCCCCCTGTAGAAAAATCCCTAACGCAGTTGCGGTGAAATAGGGATTGTTTTTGCTGGTCAAACCGCAAAACAGTCCCTATTTCACCGCAACTTTTTGGTGGCCTTTTTGGTGGCACTCAGCGCCAGGGGTCGGCTTCGAACATTGGCTCGCGCTCGGGGCGGCGATCGCTGTAGGGATCGTAGCCGTCATCGTCCTCGTTCTCGGCACGGATGTAAGGGTCGCGCGGCTTGGGTGCCGGCTTGGGCGCAGGCTTGGGTGCGGCGGGTGCGGCATCGGTCGCCGGCGTGTTCGTCTTGTTCTCGTCTTTCATCTGCATAGCTCCTTGCCATGTGCTCACGTTCAACACCATCGATTGTCGCACGAAAAAGGGCGGCGGACCCAATTGGATCCGCCGCCCTTGGCGTTTAGAGACGGCTGGTAGATTTTAAGGCATGCCCAAAATCTACTCGGCATCGGGAACCTCGTAGGTGGCCGCCGGCGTGTTGTCGCACACGACGGTAAAGCCGCCGTCCTTGTCGACATCGACCGTCACCTGATCGCCCTCGCGCACCGTGCCGTCGATGATAGCGGCCGCGATGGCATCGACAACCTCACGCTGCACCAGACGCTTGAGCGGACGGGCGCCAAAGACCGGGTCCAGGCCGCCCACGGCGAGCATCTGCTTGGCCGCCGGGGTGATGGCAAGCGTCATGCGCTCCTTGGCCAGACGCGCGCGGACGTCGGCGAGCTGGATGCCGACGATCTTCTCGATCTGCGCCATACCGAGCGGATGGAACACCACGATATCATCGATACGGTTGAGGAACTCGGGGCGGAAGGTCTGAGCCATGGCCGCGTCGACCTGATGGCGCATCTCCTCCTCGTCCTTGCCGGAAAGCTCAGCGATAGCCTTGGAGCCCACGTTAGACGTCATGATGATGATCGTGTTCTTGAAGGATACCTGGCGACCCTGACCGTCGGTCAGACGGCCGTCGTCAAGCACCTGCAGCAGCACGTTGAAGACATCCGGGTGAGCCTTCTCCATCTCGTCGAGCAAGATCACGGAATACGGACGACGGCGCACGGCCTCGGTGAGCTGGCCGCCCTCGTCGTATCCCACGTATCCCGGGGGCGCACCGATCAGACGCTGGACGCTGAACTTCTCCATGTACTCGGACATGTCGATACGCACGAGTGCGCGCTCGTCATCGAACAGGCACTCGGCTAGAGCCTTGGCGAGCTCGGTCTTACCCACGCCGGTGGGGCCCAGGAAGAAGAAGCTGCCAATGGGCTTGTCCGGATCGGAGAGGCCCGCACGGCTGCGGCGCACAGCTGCGGCGACGGCGGAGACGGCCTCGTCCTGGCCGATGACGCGCTTATGCAGCTCACCCTCCAAGCCCTTCAACTTGTCGAGCTCGCCCTGCATCATCTTGGACACGGGCACGCCGGTCCAGGCACTCACGACCTCGGCGATCTCATCGGAGGTCACCTGCTCGTTGAGGCCCTCGCCGTCCTGCTGCTTTTGTGCCTCGAGCGCAGCCTCGGAATCCTGAATCTGTTGCTGCAGACCCGGGATCACGGAATAGCGCAGCTCGGACGCACGGCCCAGGTCGCCGTTACGCGTCGCGCGCTCCTCTTCGCTCTTGGCCTCGTCAAGCTGGCTCTTAAGCTCCTGCACGTGGTCAATGGCGTTCTTCTGGTTGAGCCAGCCGGCCTTTTGCACGTTGAGTTTTTCCTGGACCTCGGCAATCTCCTGGCGCAGGGCCTCCAGACGCTCCTTGGAGGCGTCATCGGTCTCTTTCATGAGCGCCTGTTCCTCGATCTGCAGCTGAGTGAGCTGACGCGTGGTGGCGTCGATCTCGACCGGCATGCTGTCGAGTTCCATGCGCAGGCGGCTTGCCGCCTCATCGACCAAATCGATGGCCTTGTCGGGCAGGAAGCGGTCGGCGATGTAGCGATCGGAGAGGTCGGCAGCTGCCACGAGCGCGCTATCGGTGATATGCACACCGTGGAAGATCTCGTATTTCTCCTTGAGGCCACGCAGGATCGAGATGGTGTCCTCGACGGTAGGCTCGCTCACCATCACGGTCTGGAAACGACGCGCGAGCGCCGCATCCTTTTCGATGTACTTGCGGTATTCGTCGAGCGTGGTCGCGCCGATCGCGTGCAAGTCGCCACGGGCAAGCGCCGGCTTGAGAATGTTGCCGGCGTCCATGGAGCCCTCGGTGGCACCCGCGCCCACGATGGTGTGGAGCTCATCGATGAACAGGATGACCTTGCCCTCGGACTTTTGCACTTCCTTGAGCACGGCCTTCAAGCGGTCCTCGAACTCGCCGCGGTATTTGGCGCCGGCGACCAGCGCGCTCATGTCGAGCTCGATAAGGTCGCGGTCGCGCAGGGTGCTCGGCACGTCGCCGGCCACGATACGCTGGGCGATGCCCTCGACGATGGCCGTCTTGCCGACGCCCGGCTCACCGATGAGCACGGGGTTGTTCTTGGTGCGACGGGACAGGACCTGGATGGTGCGGCGAATCTCATCGGTACGGCCGATGACCGGGTCGAGCTTGCCGGCGCGGGCCAGATCGCAGATGTTGCGACCGTACTGCTCCAGTGCCTCAAACTGAGTCTTGTCCTCGGCAGACGTCACGCGGTCATCGCCACGCAGCTCCTCGTAGACTTGCTCGATGCGCTCCTTGGTGACGCCGGCGTCGCGCAGTACGCGGCCCGCCTCGCCCTTGTCCTCGGCAAGCGCCATCAGCAGATGCTCAGTCACCACAAAGCTGTCGCCCATCTTGGTGGCCTTCTTCTCGGCCTTTTCGATGACGCGGACGAGCTCGTTGGACAGGCCCATCTGCTGGCCCTCGCCCGAAACCTTGGGCGCGTGGTCGATGGCATCCTGTGTGGAGCGTGCGAGCTGAGCCGGGTCGGCACCGATGCGCTCGATGATCACGGAGATATTGCGCTCGCCGGCACCGAGCAGGGCAGACAGCAGATGAATCGGCTCCACCGCGCCGGCCTGCGCATCGGCAGCCGTGCTCATGGCGGTCTGCAGCGCCTCGCGCGACGTCATTGCTAGCTTATCGATTCTCATGGAATCACCTCTCTTGGGGTGGCCGCCCTACGGGGCGGCTTCACGTTGTTCGAGAAGTATTGTTGCCAGCTTTGCGCGATCTTATACACAAATCTAAGTCTCTATATATAAGATTTTCTGAGTGATTAAGAGATAGGGAGCAGGTGCGCTCACCCGCTGCGCCCTCGTCCCCTTACTATCTCAATCTGTAACATCTAGCGACTGTTTATGGCTCCAGATGTTATAGATTGAGACGAACAGAAAACACCCGGATCAAAAATCTAAATCTGTAACACCAGGCCCACTTTTAGCGGCCAAGATGTTACAGATCGAGACAGACCGAAAACCATCACAAAGAGGACAGGCACCTTTGTGGTGGTCGCGGTCTCTACTCCTTCGCCGAACCCATACTTCCCGATTCGACGGTCCAGGGCATCTCATCCTCGAACAGCCATGTACGGGCAGACCCACTATCGCGTGCAGTCTGCGGGTCAGGCAAGCAGGTCTGTTCATAGGCATCTTGGATACACTGATCCATAAAATCGTTGAGCTCGGTCTGGTCGCCCTCCATGACATAGGCGACATCGCCGTCCATGATGTAGATGCCCGGACCCTCATTGCCCTCGTAGCCCGGATCGTACGAGACATCACATAACTTTGCGCCGTTTGCAGTGTCCAGCTCGATAGAAGAGTGGCATCCGCCAACCATGTCGTTCGCTTTTGCCCGATAGGACGCATATCCGTACCAGCGCTTAAATGTTTTGCCCTTGAGTAGCTCGGACGCCCTATCGATCAGGCTTGTATCCGTGGTATAGCGCATGGCCCCAAGCTGAATACGCGGATAATTGCTAATACCCAGCACAGCCGGCTGCTCATCAAAATCAACGGTAATGGTCTCGGGCTTGTCGTCGCCGGTCAGAAGTTCGACAGATTGAGTCACAGGCTTGACCACCGGCTCCGTCACCGCAGCAGGTAGAAATGCCATACCGACAGCGCCCGCGCCAACCACAGCGATCGCAAGCGCCAAAACAATCAATCCAATACGGGCAGGACTTCTCACAGCAAAGCACCTCACAATGCAAGCCTTCACCACCTGCACTAATGATATCGCCAGCCAGCACTATTACCTAAAGGAGCCGCGCGCTCCTCACCACCACAAAGGGGACAGGCACCTTTGTGGTGGTTTTCGACGCTAACGGTCGACCATCTCGCGCCATGAGATTAAACTTGAATTGTTCTCTGAACATATCCATTTCTGCCTATCCTCAACAGATCTTTGTCTCGAGGAGCGCATATGAAGCCGTCTCATTCCACCGGCCGCAACGTCATCGCCATTCTCGCCATACCCATCGTGATGCTCTTCCTTATCGTCATCACGCCCTTTTCTTTTGGTATCGCCTCGCCCTTCGATCTTTGCGGGATGATCGACGCCGGCTCGCGTGCCACCTCGCTCTCCTTTGTCTGCCGTGGCGTGTTCTACGAATATGCAATTCCCACCGGAAGTTGGCAGTCCAAGTTACCGTTGCTCGGCAAGGTCGACGGATGCTCCCCCTATTTCTGCCTTGAACCTCAGGCGCTAAACTATCTGATCGACGACCAGCCACTCGACTCCATCACCCTCGCCTACGACTACGCACCAAACACCGATGAGCGCCACATGAACCAAGTCCTCGACAAGCTGCTTGGACAGTGCGGGCTCACCGCGGAAGCCGGTCGAACCATCTATAGCAACCAGAAATTAAAGCGAACAGAACTCCGCCGTGTCGGAAAAATCAAAGGGCGAAACGGGGCCGCCTACTGGGATGCCTGGGCAACACGCGACAAGGGCGAATTCGGACACAGCACCTATATGGTCACTGTCTACACCAAAGACGGAATTAAGGACAATGTTGACGATTTCGCGTCATCCAAACTCGGCATCCCCAAAACAATCAAGCCCGCCAGCCCAGATGAAATCCTGTAGAGACGCTCATTAGAATGTCGTTCAGCGAGCACGGCAGCATCGAGCTCGCCCCCCACCACCACGAAAGGGACAGGCCCCTTTGTGGTGGTTTTCGACTCTGGCGCTCAACTGTCTCGATCTGTAACACCTAGCTGCCGTTTTGGACCTCAGATGTTACAGATCGAGACGAAATGTTCAGCAGTTTCCGTTTATCTAAATCTGTAACAACTACTCGGCAAATAAGGGTCTACCTGTTACAGAACAAGACAAACCGCGGACCACCACAAAGATGTCTGCCCCCTTTGTGGCGGTTTTCGACAAAAAGAAGCCGCCCCGACAACAGAGGCGGCATCAAGCAAGTCTATTTTTAGCGTCCCTCAAGACCCAACGAGAACGCAGAAATGTAGCCCGGGGCTTACCCTTTCCCGAACGCGACCTTCGCGAAGCGCGTGAGCGGGCGGGAAAGGGTAAGCCCCGGGCGGACAATTAAGTGCGTTACTCGGCAGCGGCCTTGAACTTGTTGTAGTTGATCAAGCAGCCGGCCTTGACGATGGCACGCTCCTCTGCCGTCATATCGGCAATGTAGAGCTCAATCTGCTCAACCGCACCGTCGGCACGCACCACGTAGGCAGCGATGTTCTTCAGGTCGCCATCGAGCGCGGCACGGATACCCGGCACAAAGACGTAGTCGCCCACCTCAAAGTTGGGCTCCGCCTCCATCTGGAAGGGCACCATGCCCCAGTTCATCACGTTGGAGCGATAGCGCTTGGTGGCGTACTCGTGGACGATGTTGGCCAGGCCGCCAATCACGCGCTGGCAGCTCGCGGCCTGCTCGCGGGCGGAACCGTCGCCGGGCTTCTTGGCATAGAGCATAGAGCCGTACTCGGTCGCCTTGGCATCGGCCGTGACACCCGCGCCGGCCAGTGCCTCAAACACGCTGGCAAGCTCAGCATCGAGTGCCGCCAGGTCGCCCGCGGCCTCGCCGGCAACGCGGCGCTTCTCCACGGCGTCGACCTCCTTGGAGCGGCCCACGTAGGCCGGGTCGCGGCGGCTGAGCGTAAACTCGGCCAGGCCCAGCGGGTTGGAGCGGAAGGAGCTCGTCTCGCCCGAGGGAATGAGCTCGTCGGTCGTGGTGACCGGGTCCATGATCTTGGAGCACACCTTGAGCAGGATGTCGTCGCCGAGAGGCTCCATCGCGGGCCACGGCTTGATGTTGGGGCCCTCGACCAGCTCGTCGGCAGGCTCCGCCTTGCCAAAGCCCCAGTACACGCGCTTTTTGTACGGCGCGTCGTCAAAGGTGTACTCGCAGGCCTCGTCCCAAGTCTCCTCGGGCAGGTCGGTCGCCGGCGTCAGGACGCCGCCGTTGGCAGCCGTCGCCGCAATGGAGCGGGCGTCCATCAGGGCTACGGCACTCAGCTGGCCATTACCCGGCTTGGAACCCTCGCGGTTGGGGAAATTGCGCGTGGTGTGGCGGATCGAAAGGCCATTGTTGGCGGGCGTGTCGCCGGCGCCGAAGCACGGGCCGCAGAACGCCGTGCGCACAATCGCGCCGGCCTCCATAAGGTCGTAGATGTAGCCGCGGCGTGTAAGCTCGAGTGCCACGGGCTGGCTCGTGGGATAGACCGACAGCGAGAACTCGCCGCAGCCGGTGTTGGCGCCCTTGAGCACGCGGGCAGCCTGGACCACGGAGTCGTAGTTGCCGCCCGAGCAGCCGGCGATAACGCCCTGCTGCACGTGCAGCTTGCCGTCGATGATCTTGTCGAGCAGGCTAAAGTGCGTCTTGCCCTCGCCGATCTTGGCGGCCTCGAGCTCCACCTCGCGCAGGATGTCCTCGAGGTTCTCGTTGAGCTCGTCGATCTCAAAGCCGTTGGAAGGATGGAATGGCAGCGCAATCATGGGCTTGATGCTCGACAGATCGACCTCGACGCAGCCGTCGTAGTAGGCAACATCGGCGGGCTTGAGCTCGCGGTAGTCGTCGCCGCGGCCGTGCATGGTCAAAAACGCGTGCGTGTCCTCGTCGGTGGCCCAGATGCTCGACAGGCAGGTGGTCTCGGTGGTCATGACATCGACGCCATTGCGGTAGTCGGTCGTCATGCTCGCGATGCCGGGGCCCACAAACTCCATGACCTTGTTCTTAACGTAGCCCTTGGCAAAGACGGCGCGGATGATGGCGAGCGCCACGTCGTGCGGGCCGACGCCGGGGCGCGGGGCGCCCGTGAGGTAGATGGCGACGACACCGGGATAGGCGACGTCGTAGGTGTCGCGCAGCAGTTGCTTTGCCAGCTCGCCACCACCCTCGCCCACGGCCATGGTGCCCAGGGCGCCGTAGCGGGTGTGCGAGTCGGAGCCCAGGATCATCTTGCCGCAACCGGCGAAGTTCTCGCGCATAAAGGAGTGGATGACGGCGATGTGCGGCGGAACGAAAATGCCGCCGTACTTCTTGGCAGCCGAGAGGCCAAAGACGTGGTCGTCCTCGTTGATGGTGCCGCCCACGGCACACAGGGAGTTATGGCAGTTGGTGAGCACGTAGGGCAGCGGGAACTGCTCCATGCCCGAGGCGCGCGCCGTCTGGATGATGCCGACAAAGGTGATGTCGTGGCTCGCCATGGCGTCGAAGCGAATCTTGAGCGCCTCGGGATCTCCGGACGTGTTGTGTGCCTGGAGGATCGAATACGCGATGGTGCCGCGCTTGGCATCCTCGGGCGTCTGCGTAATACCGCGCTCGGCAGCCTCGGCCGCAGGCACAACCTCGCTGCCGCCGCGCAGGTAGACGCCGTCCTCGTACAGCTTGACCATACTGTCTCCCACTCTGCCCAAAAGATTTGGGCGCATAGCATACATTCGTTCAATATCGTGCCATAGAACGGTTGCGAGTGGGTTACGAATCTACACGTTCACTTTATCTCAGTAAAGTAAAGGACGAACCCAGTGTGGGTCGGAAGATTTGGTGCAAGAGCGTCCCTCTCGACTAGTCATTTAAGAACGTCCCCAATGACTACCGCATCCGGAGCAAGGCAACGCCGCAGGTAGAGGACGGACAGCGAGCGACGTCCAGAGCGAACAAGTTGGCATGAAAAAGGCGAGGCATTGACCTTCTGGTCATGCCTCGCCTTTTGAATGACAAATTGTCGCCCTGGGCGGCGAGCAGCGTCGGCCCGTTACGCGGTTTGGTAAAACCGCGTAACTACAGATCCCCGCCTGCGCCCAAAAGCTTGCGCATGACTTGCTCGGGGTTGACTGAGCCGTCGCGCGGGGCCAGGGCGGTAATCTTCTTCTGCATCTTGTACTCGTGCAGCTCGTCCTCGAGCTGGCGCACGCGGGCGCGGAGCTTTTCGTTCTCGCGCTCGCGCTCCTCGGCACGCTCCTTCATATCGAGAATGCGCACCACGCCGGCAAGGTTGATGCCCTCGTCAGTCAGCTGGTTGATGAGCTCCAGGCGCTCGATATCGGCACGCGAATACAGACGCGTGTTGCCACCCGAGCGCTGGGGGTTCACCAGGCCCTTGGACTCGTAGACGCGCAGAGTCTGCGGATGCATGCCGGTCAGCTCGGCCGCCACGCTGATCATGTACAGCGGTTTGTTCCTATTGTCCTCGGCCATGCTACCTGACCCCTTTCCGTCTCGTTATCGTCCATCATAAGCCCGCGGGCGCGGGCGTGCGCCACGACCGCCCTAGTACGTCGCCTTGTAACGGTTGACCTTCTCGCGATAGTCGCGCGTGTCGGCCTCACGCAACTTGGTCATGGCGTCGCGCTCATCATCGGATAGGTTCGTGGGGACCTGCACCTTGATCTCGACGAGCAGCGCGCCTGTGCGGCCACGGTGCTTAACGTCGGGCGCCCCCATCTCCTTAAAGCGGAACTTCTTGCCCGTCTGGGTACCCGCGGGCACCTTCAGACGAACCGTCGCACCGCCGGGCGTCGGCACGTCCACCGTGCAGCCGAGCGCCGCCTCGTAGACCGAGACCGGTACCTCCATAGTCACGTCGGCACCTTTACGCTTAAACAGCGGATGCTCCTCCACGTGCGTGGTCACGACCAGGTCGCCGCGCTCGCCGCCGGCAACGCCGTACTCGCCGCGACGCTTGTAGCGCAGCTTGCCACCGTCGACCGCGCCCGCAGGCACTGAGACCGTAATTGTCTGTTGCTCGCCCGTCGAGGGAATGCGGTAGGTGACCTTGTGCGTCACGCCGCGAAACGCGTCCTCGGCCGAAACATCGACGGTCAACGACAGGTCGCCGCCCTTGCGAGCACGGCTGCGGCCCGCGCCGGCACCGGCAGCGCCCGCAGCCCCGGCAAAGCCCGAGCCCCAATCGCTGCCCCAGGCGCCGTTGCCGCTAAAGATGCTGTCGAAGATATCGCCCCAGCCGCTGGCGCCTGCGCCGGCACCGTAGCCGCCGCCATACGCGCCGCCCGCGCCCGGCATGCCGCCAAACATGAGCATCTGGTCGTACTCTTTGCGCTTCTTCTCGTCCGAAAGCGTCTCGTAGGCCTCGCTGATCTCCTTGAACTTGGCCTCGTCGCCGCCGGCATCGGGGTGATATTTTTGCGCGAGCTTGCGAAACGCGCTCTTGATCTCTTTGTCGGAGGCGCTCTTGGATACGCCCAGGATGTCATAGAAGGTTTTGCCTGCAGCCATCGTAGCTCCTCTCCTGTTATATCCGCCGCCCCTGCGGACGGCGGCTCATGCTTTCATATGGCACTAGGCCAGAAAGGGCCCCGGGTGTTGCCCCGGGGCCCTTCTCAATTACTCCTCGGCGCTCTCGGCCGTATCGGCCGCGGCATCCTCGGGCGCCGCTTCGGGCTCCGGTGCGGGGCGCTTATCGCCACCGTAGGTCACCGTCACCATCGCGGAGCGCAGGATGCGGTCCGCCATGCGGTAGCCCTTCTGGTACACGTCGTTGACGGTCTCGTCGTACTGCGATGCGTCCTCGACACGCCCCACGGCCTGGTGCTCGAGCGGATCGAACGCCTCGCCCTTGGGGTCGATGGGCTCAACGCCCTCGTGCGCAAACACATCAAGCAGCTTGGCATGCACCGCGTCAACGCCATCGACGAACTGCTTAAAATCGTCGGAAAGCTCCTGGCTACGGGCATGGTCGATTGCACGCTCGATATCGTCAACCACCGGCAGCAGCGCAGTGACGAGCTTCTCGGTCGCGCGCTCGCGCTCGGCGATGCGCTCGTTGGCGGTGCGGCGACGGAAGTTCTCCCAATCGGCCTGCAGACGGGCGGTGCGCTCGGTGGCGTCCTTTGCCTTGTCCTCGGCGGCCTTCTGAGCCTCTGCCGCAGCATCGAGCTCATTGCGCACGTCGGCAAGCTCTTTCTGAGCCTGCTCGAACTTGAGCTTAAAGTCGTTGTCGGCGGCTTCCTCACCGGCGCGGATAGCGGCTTCCACCATCTCGTCCTCGGTCATCGTCGCCTCCTTGTTGGAATCCTCTACTTGGTTCTCGGCAGCCTCGGCGGCCGGGGCCTCGTTGGCCTCGGTAACGTCTGCGGCCTCTACGGGAATCTTCACGTCCTTCTCCTCAGAGTCAACGGGGGCGGCACCAACGGCGGCCGCCTCCGTGCGAGCTTTACGGGCGGACATGATTATTTGTCCTCGTCGTCCACAACCTCGTAGTCGGCGTCGACAACGTCATCGTCGGCAGGCTGGGCGCCAGCGGCACCGTCGGTCTGCTGCTGAGCGTCGGCATAGACAACCTGGGCCAGCTCGTAGGCCACGGACTGCAGGGACTCGCCGGCGGCCTTGATGGCCTCGACGTCAGAGCCCTCGAGCGCCTTCTTGGCGTCGGCGATAGCGGCCTCGGCCTTGGACTTCACGTCGGCGGAAACCTTGTCGCCCAGCTCGTTGAGGGTCTGCTCGGTGGAGTAGCACAGACTGTCGGTCTGGTTGCGGACCTCGACCTCTTCCTTCTGCTTCTTGTCCTCCTCGGCATGAGCCTCGGCGTCCTTGACCATACGATCGACTTCGTCGTCGGACAGAGCAGTGGAGCCGGAAATGGTGATCTGCTGCTCCTTGCCGGTGCCCTTGTCCTTAGCGGAGACCTTGACGATACCGTTGGCGTCGATGTCGAAGGTGACCTCGATCTGCGGCACGCCGCGGCGGGCAGCCGGGATACCGGTCAGCTGGAACTTACCGAGCGACTTGTTGTCGCGGGCAAGCTCGCGCTCGCCCTGGAGCACGTTAATCTCGACGCTGGTCTGGTTGTCGGCAGCGGTGGAGTAGACCTCGGTCTTGGAGGTCGGGATCGTGGTGTTGCGGTCGATCATCTTGGTCATGATGCCGCCCATGGTCTCGACGCCCAGCGACAGCGGGGTAACGTCGAGCAGCAGGATGCCCTCGACGTCGCCGGTGAGCACGCCGCCCTGGACGGCAGCGCCGTCGGCAACGACCTCGTCGGGGTTCACGGACATGTTGGGCTGCTTGCCGGTCATGGTCTTGACGAGCTCCTGGACGGCGGGCATACGGGTGGAGCCGCCGACGAGGATGACCTCGGTCAGATCGGAGAGCTTAAGCTTGGCGTCGCGCAGGGCATTGGTGACAGGCTGCTTGCAGCGCTCGAGCAGGTCGCGGGTGATCTTCTCGAACTCGGCGCGGGTCAGCGTGTAGTTGAGGTGCAGCGGGCCGGACTGGTTCATGGTAATGAACGGCAGGTTGATGGTGGTCTGCTGGGCGGCGGAGAGCTCCTTCTTGGCGTTCTCGGCGGCCTCCTTCAGACGCTGCAGGGCCATGGGGTCCTGACGCAGGTCGACACCGTTCTCCTGCTGGAACTTATCGGCCATCCAGTCGATGACGCGCTGATCCCAGTCGTCGCCGCCCAGGTGGTTATCGCCCGAGGTGGACAGAACCTCAAACACGCCGTCGGCGAGGTCGAGGATGGAGACGTCGAAGGTACCGCCGCCCAGGTCAAAGACCAGAATACGCTGGTCGGTGCCCTGCTTGTCCAGGCCATAGGCCAGAGCAGCAGCGGTCGGCTCGTTGACGATACGCTTGACGTTGAGGCCGGCGATCTTACCGGCGTCCTTGGTGGCCTGACGCTGGGCGTCGTTGAAGTAGGCCGGGACGGTGATGACGGCGTCGGTGACGGTCTCGCCCAGATACTTCTCGGCGTCGGCCTTCATCTTGGCGAGCGTCATGGCGCTCACCTGCTCAGCGGTGTAATCCTTGCCCTCGATGTCGACGACGGCACGGCCACCCTGGCCCTCCTTGACCTCATACGGCACGGTCTTGATCTCGGAGGTGCACTCGGAGTACTTGCGGCCCATGAAGCGCTTGATGGAGAACACGGTGTTCTTGGGGTTGGTGACAGCCTGGTTCTTAGCGGCCTTACCCACGACGCGGTCGCCGTCAGCACGGAAGCCCACGACGGACGGGGTGGTGCGGTCGCCCTCGGCGTTCACGATAATGGTCGGAGAACCGCCCTCGAGGACGGCCATTGCGGAGTTAGTAGTACCAAGGTCGATACCAAGAATCTTGCCCATTAGAAATTCCCTCTCTCTTGTGCGTTTACACCGACTCGGCGGTCTGCCGAGCGGTGTTTCGGCTTGTCTTTCAGGATGTAGTGTATCCCCTTATGGGCCGGAATATACAAAATCTAAGTCAATTCATATAAGATTTCTTATTGCTGAGAGTTTAGGTTCTTAAATGCGCAGGTAGACGCACTGTTTGAGTTCTCGGCAAATCTATCGAGATCTATGTAGAGATGGCTGAGGTTTGCGTCCGGGGGTGCCTGGGGGCCGTCTTGCGGAAAGCTCATCCCGGTTTGAGCGTGGATTCCGGGTCGCAGTTTCCGTCTGAAGGCTCAACCGGAAACCGTATCCCGTTTTGAGAGCTGATACCGGCTCGCATTTTCCGCTAGCGGGCCTAACCGGAAACTGCAACCCGTTTTTCGACAAAATAATGGGATGCGGTTTCCGCAAGCACGCTCAATCGCCCTATATTTCAAGTCACCTTTAGCTAACATTTATGCAGCTCAACGGCCCCACCTGCGTGTTTTTTAGTAAACCTTGGCATACTCGGCGAACGGTATGAAGATGCCGGTCAGAGGGTATTGCAAACGGTCGCTCCCGTGGTATGTTTTTGCCCGAATCAAACCGGCGCGCATCACCTGTAGCGTCGGTCAACAGAGAGGAAACTACCATGGCTCATCCCGTAATTGATGCCGACGAGTGCATCGCTTGTGGCGTTTGCGTCGACTCCTGCCCCGCTGGCGTTCTGGAGCTCCAGGACGTCGCTACCGTCGCTGACGAGGACTCCTGCGTCGCCTGTGGCGCTTGCCAGGACGCTTGCCCCGCTGGCGCGATCACCGAGATCGTCGAGGAGTAACAACTCCCCCACCTGCACACTCAAAAGTACACCGTGCACAAAAAAGGAGGCCTCCGCATCGCCGCGGAGGCCTCCTTTTGCATGTGTGGGCAGCTAATTTGGAGCGGGACCCTTGGCAGTTGCAGTGGAATAGTTCCTGTTTTATGGCTTAGATGCCGATTTTAGGAACTATTTCACCGCAACTTATAGATGCAGCGTCGGCTACGAGAGATCATCCTCGTAGGGCATTAAATCGGCAAGGTAGCCCTTCTCCTTGAGCATGGCCTCGATCTCGTCGAGGGTCTGTTCGTCCTCCGCCGCAATGCGATGGAAGTGATAGCCGCTCGTCACCGTTAGCAGCGGAAAGCTCTTGCCGCTCTCGATATCGCGCAGATAGCGCTCGACATCGCGGCGGTTGCGGATGTCCAGGTCGGCCGTAATCTTACCGTACACGCGGTGATTGACAATCACATTGAGCACGGCGCCGCCGGCGTCGACGATACTCGTGAGCTCATCGCCTGCCTGCTCCACGCTGTGGCGAACCTTGACCAAGCGCGTAGGCACGGCGGGGCTGCTGGGGGCCTCCTGCAGCACGTAGCCGCGGTTGGTCGCCACGATATCGTGCCCATCGGCGCGCAGCAGGGCGATGTCCTGCACCACGATCTGGCGGCTCACACCCACCTCGCGGGCAAGCGCGCTGCCCGATACGGGCCCCTTGGCCCCCTCGAGCACGGCCATGATGGCACGGCGACGCTCGCGGGCGTTCATTATTTACCGTCCAGCAGACGCAGGTGCTTAAGCGAGAGGTCGAGGATCGGCGCGGAGTGCGTCAGGGCGCCCGAGCTAATAAAGTCAACGCCCAGGTCGGCAAGCGCGCGGATATTGCTGGCATCCACGTTGCCCGAGCACTCGGTCTTGGCGCGGCCGGCGATAAGTTCAATAGCGGCGGCCATGTCGTCATGGGTCATGTTGTCGAACATGATGATGTCGGCGCCGGCCTCCACGGCCTCGCGCACCATGTCCAGGTTCTCGCACTCGATCTCGACCGTCGTGGTAAACGATGCATGGGCGCGCGCCATCTCGATCGCGCGTGTCACGCCACCGGCGGCATCGATGTGGTTGTCCTTGAGCATGACGGCCGTCGACAGGTTGTAACGGTGGTTGCTGCCGCCGCCAATCTCAACCGCCGCCTTCTCAAACACGCGCATGCCCGGTGTGGTCTTGCGCGTGTCGACAAGCACGGTCTTGGTGCCCTCGAGCGCAGCCGCCATCCGATGCGTGTAAGTAGCGATGCCGCTCATGCGCTGCAGGTAGTTGAGCGCCACGCGCTCGCCCGAAAGCAGCACACGCGCATCGCCGCGCACCTGACCCACGTGGTCGCCGGCATGTACCTCGTCACCGTCGGCAACATCAAACAGCACCGAGCTCTGCGAATCCAGCAGCTCAAAGGTGCGAGCGAACACATCCAGGCCGGCAATGATGCCATCGGCTTTGGCGATAAGCTCCACCGTGGCGGGACGCGCCGTGGGGCACACGCTCGCCGTGCTCACGTCCTCAAACGTAATGTCCTCGCGCAGAGCTTGCAGAATCAGATCATCGACGACGAGCTTCATGGTAATGGGATTCATGGTCTACTCCTCCACGGCCTGCGTGCCGGCGGCACGGGCCAAATCATCGATTGCCAGAGGGTCGGCGCCCAGGGCGCGATGACGGCCATCGAGCGCGGGATCGCCCGCCTGCTCCACGGCCAGCGACTCGCCGGTACGCATATACCACGCGGCGCGACGACCCCAGACCAGCGCCTCGAGCAGGCTGTTTGAAGCAAGGCGGTTCTTGCCGTGAACGCCGTTGCAGGCCGTCTCGCCCGCGGCGTAGAGCTCGGGCATCGAGGTGCGGCCGTCCTTGTCGACCCACACGCCGCCCATAAAGTAGTGCTGCGTCGGCGTAACGGGAATGGGCTCATCCAGGATGTCGCGACCGTCCTCCAGGCAGCGCGCGCGGATATTGGCAAAGTGCCCGGTCACCACGTCGCGCTCGACGGGGGCAAAGCTCAGCCACTCGTGCTCGGTGTCATCCTGCTTCATCTGCTCGCGGATGGCGGCGGCGACAACGTCGCGCGGCTGCAACTCGTCGGTAAAACGCTCGCCGGCGGCGTTGAGCAAAATCGCGCCCTCGCCGCGGCAGCTCTCGCTGATCAGGAACGTGCGACCCGGCTGCGGCGAGAACAGACCCGTGGGATGGATCTGCACGTAGTCCAGGTGCTCCATCTTAATGCCATGCTCCTGAGCGATGTAGCAGGCGTCGCCCGTGAGCTGCGGGTAGTTAGTCGAATGGTCGTATACGCCGCCGATGCCGCCCGTTGCCCACAGCGTGTGGCGGGCATGGATCTTAAACGGCTCGCCGGCATGCACGCCCTCGGCGGCATTTGTCAGCTCGTCGGCGGGACGAACCGAGTTGTCCTCGTCCACGGGAACGGCGACGACACCGGCACACACCGTGGCGCCGTCACGCTCGCCCGTCAGGATGTCGGTCATGGCCACGTGCTCCAAAATCTGCACGTTGTCCAGCTTGCGGACAGCCTGAAGCAGCTTGGTCGTAATCTCCTTGCCGGTGATATCGGCATGGAAGGCAATGCGCGGACGGCTGTGTGCGCCCTCGCGGGTAAAGTCGAGGCCGCCGTCGGCCTTGCGCTCAAAGTCCACGCCCATCGCCAGCAGGTCGTTGATGACCGAGCGGCTCGAGCGAATCATGATGTCGACGCTCTCGCGGCGGTTCTCGTAGTGGCCGGCGTGCATGGTGTCCTCAAAGAAGGCATCGTAGTCCGAGCCTTCGGGCAGCACGCAAATGCCGCCCTGCGCGAGCATCGAATCGCACTCATCGACCGCGCCCTTGGAGAGCATGATCACGCGCGTGCTCGTCGGCAGATTGAGGGACGCGTACAGACCCGCTACGCCGCAGCCGGCAATGACGACGTCGCACTCCATATCGGGGTATTGCTTGGTTTCCACAGGAATCCTCTCCCTTGAATGTGACATAAGGGACCGTCCCTCATGCAACATTGTTCTAGCGTGCTGCGTACTCGAGCATACGGTCGAGCGTGAGCTTGGCCTGGTCGGCAGCCTCGTCCGACACGCCGATCTGCACCTCGCCCTCGCCCGTCTCCAGGCAGTGCACGAGCTTTTCGAGCGTGATGAGGTCCATGTTGACGCAGGCGGGCTGCACCGCGGGGAAGTAGAACTTCTTGCCAGTGCCCTGGCAGCGGCGCTCGAGCTCGTAGAGCACGCCGCGGACCGTCACGATAATGAACTCGCTCGCGTCGGACTCCTCGGCATACTTGATGATGCCGGCGGTGGAGCCGATGTAGTCGGCCTCGGCCAGGACGTCGGCCTTGCACTCGGGGTGCGCCAGCACGAGCGCGTCGGGGTGGGCCTCCGTCGCGTCGACGATCTGCTCGACGGTGATGATGTGATGGCGCGGGCAGTAGCCGTTGTTGAGAATGACGTGCTTTTGCGGCACCTGCTCGGCTACGAAGCGTCCCAGGTTTTGGTCGGGAATGAACAGAATATGCTGCTGCGGCAGCTCGGACACGATCTTAACGGCGTTGGAACTGGTGACGCACACGTCGCTCCAGCTCTTGATCTCGACCGTGGAGTTGACGTAGCACACCACGGCAAGGTCGTCGCCGTACTCGGCGCGCGCCGCATCGACCGTCTCACGCTTGACCATGTGCGCCATGGGGCAGTCCGCGCCCGGCTCGGGCAGCAGCACGGTCTTGGTGGGGTTGAGCAGCTTGGCGCTCTCGCCCATAAACTCCACGCCGCACAGCACGATGGTCTGCTGCGGCAGGCTCTTGGCGAGCTTTGCCAGGTAGAAGCTGTCGCCGACGTAATCGGCAACGGCTTGGACCTCGGGCGCCACATAGTAGTGCGCCAAGATCACCGCGTCACGTTGGGATTTTAGTTGCTGAATGGCCTCGACGAGCTCTGCGGGCACCAGTGCCGCGCGCTCCGTTGCCGTCGTTGCCGATGCTAGGCCGGCCGCGATATCGCGCGCAAGCTCCGACGCATCCATGTTCGCGCTCTGTGCCATCAAGGCCCCTCTCTTTTGGCGAATCTTGGGGCTTTAGTATGACACCTAGGTTTACAGCTGACAAGACAGCTGTAAACCTAGGTGTAAAGTTGAAATAAAGATTCAATCATGCGGCAGGTCCATTTTCGAACTGGCAAGCTGAGGATAGCTGAGCTCTCGATGGCGCAGGAGGCATCTTTCGCCACCGCAACACCGCTTGGCGCGAGCTGCACGCCGTGGGGCGCAAACGGTCCGCACCCCCGCAAGCGGCGCGTGCCCGATGTGGCAAAATCGAACTACTTAAGGGGGCCGAATGCTCAAGATTATTGCCTGCGACGATGATGTCGCTTTTCTAGATAGACTGCACCGGATGATCGACCGTTGGTCGACCGAGACGGGCACGGCGGTCGATGTTGCGCTCGTCACGCGCGGCGAGGACCTGCTGGCCCGCCATGCCGCATCGCGCGCCGACATCATTCTGCTCGACATGATCATGCCGCTCGTCAACGGCATGGACACCGCACGCGAACTGCGCCAGGCCGACACCGCCGTGCGCCTGGTGTTCCTCACCTCGTCGCCCGAGTTCGCGCTGGAATCCTACGAGGTCCGCGCCTTCGACTATCTGCTCAAGCCCGTGACTTACGAACGCCTGGCGCAGTTACTTAACGAGCTTTCGAGCATGCGCCCGGCGGCAACCGACGAGCTCGTGATCAAAACTTCCTTTGGCTACCACGCCCTGCGCCTGTCCGACATCGAATATGCCGAGGCGCGCAACAAGCACGTGGTCTTCCACCTGCGCGACGGACGCGACATCGAGGCACTCGAGTCGTTCCGCAGCGTCGAGGACCGTTTGGCGCAAAATGCCACCTTCTTTAAATGCCACCGCAGCTACCAGGTCAACCTGCGCAACATCGATCACTTTGACCGCACGGACATCGTCATGCGCTCGGGCGCGTGCATCCCGCTTTCGCGCAGTTGCAAGCAGGGATTCCAAGACGCCTACTTTGCGGTGCGCTTTGAGGCTGGGAGACACTGATGGTCTCCTCGGTCGAAATGGTCCTTTGGGCAATCCACCACGCCACAACGCTACTCTTTGGCGTCTTTGCCTCGGCGGCGCTGTGCGGTATCGAGATCAACCGGCGTCATGCGCTTGAACTGGTGCTGGTCGGTGCCGTAACCGGATGCGCATTTGGCCTCGCCAATGCCGTCGGCGGAGAGCTTTTCGCCCGCCAGGTATATCCGCTCGTCGTGCATCTGCCGCTCATCATCTATTTGTGCGCGCGCTACCGCCTGAGCCCGCTGCTTGCCGTGCTCGGCATTACGAGTGCCTATCTGAGCTGCCAGTTCAGCAATTGGATGGGCATCGCCGCATTTGCCGCAACCGATTCTCAGATCGCGTACTATCTGGCGCGCATCGCGACCACACTCGCCGTCTTTGCCGTCCTGCTGCATTGGGCCGGCGACATCGGTCCGCGCTTGGCGATTAAAAGCACCACCGAGCTGGGCATCCTTTTAATCCTGCCGCTCGTCTATTACGTCTTTGACTATGCCACCAACGTCTACACCACGCTGTTCCACTCGGGCTCGGTGGTAACGGTTGAGTTTTTGGCATTTGCGCTCTGTGCCTTCTATCTTATGTTTCTTGCCGTTTATCTGCGCGAATACGAAGAAAAGGAAACCGCCGAGCGAGAGCGCTGGATGCTCGAAACCCGCGACAGCGCCGCCATCAAAGAGCTCGAGGCTTGGCGTCAATCTGGGCGCGAGCTGTCGATTCTGCGCCACGACATGCGCCACTTCCTACGCGGCCTGGCCGCTTTAATTGAGGAGGGCCACACCGACGAGGCGCTCGATCGCATCGACGAACTCTGCGAAGCCGGCGACCGCACCGCCGTACGCCGCTTCTGCGCCAACGAGACCGTAAACATCGCGCTTTCGTCATTTAACTCGGATATCAATAGAAACGGCATTACCGCCAACCTGCGCGCCGCCGTACCCGAAACCATCCACGTAGGTGACGCCGACCTGTTTAGCGTGCTCTCAAATGCCTTGGAAAACGCTATCACCGCCGCAAGCGCCGCACCCCAAGGAAAGCGATTCGTCGACTTTGACCTGCGATTAGAGGACGGCCAGCTGCTGCTGTTAGTTTCCAACACGTTTGACCGCGCGCCGCGCATGGTCGACGGCATGCCCGTGACCCGGCATGCGGGCCACGGCTTTGGCACCAGGAGCATCAAACTTGCCGTGGAGCGCATGAACGGCAACTGCCAGTTCCGCATTAACGGCGATCGGTTTGAGCTGCGCGCTGTGATGTAGGGGCTGCCGCCAGCCTCGCTACAGCGGAGCGGCTGCCGGGGTCAGCTGCTTGATGTATGCCCACATGCGCTGCTTGGCGGCTTTGTCAGTGAGCGCCGCCTCAAAACCGTCGAGCGCGAGCACGCGGCGACCCTGCACATGGGCGACCAAGCCGGGCTTGAGCATGGCGGTGTCGAAGTCATCGATCGCCACGAGCATATCGGCGTAGGTCTCGCGCATGGTATCGGCCGCGCGATCGTCCAGCAGCAAGACCGCCTCGGGGTCCAAGGCCTCGAGCGCCTCGCGGAACAGCTCGCACGGTAGGCCCTCGCCTGTCGCGACCGCCCCGTCACCCACGCCGGCGACGCTTGCCAGCACGCAAAAATCCTCGGGCGCGTAGCCGATGGCCCCAAGCGCCTTGCGCAACGCCGCGCCATCCGGGCCGGCGGCAAGCTCGCCACCCGAACGCTCGGCCTCGTCCAAATCGCCTTTGACTAGTACGATCGGCGAGCACGCGTTGCCCGCGATACGCACGCCGCGACCCGCGAGCGATGCGAGCTCCTGCTCGGCCGCCTGGGCGATGGCTTCTTTTTTCTGGCTTTGTGACGTGGGCATGCGCTCTCCAATCGTTTGCGTGCCCACCATTATATAAAAGAGCCGGCCGCGAGTGGTTGCTTTGCGGGCGGCTGGGTATAAGCACGGTCGTACTGAGTTTTACGCGGCCAAGCCGCGTCGCATTATGGAGGTCACCATGGCTGACATTAATCAGATTACCCCCGAGAACTTCGATTCCATCGTTAACGACAGCCTGCCCGTGCTGGTCGATTTTTGGGCACCGTGGTGCGGGCCCTGTCGATCCCTCTCGCCCATCGTTGACGAGGTTGCCGATGAGCTGGCGGGCAAGCTTGCCGTTGCCAAATGCAACGTCGACGACAACCAGGACCTGGCCATGAAGTATGGCGTCATGAGCATCCCCACGCTGGTTGTGTTTAAGAACGGCGAGGAGATTGACCGCTCGGTTGGCGCTCTGCCCAAGGCGAGGCTGCAGGCGCTGCTGGAGAAGTATCTGTAATACGCTTGTTACATGTTGCCGTCTGCCTGCCGTCCATGAGCGCTTTTGCACCGCTCGCCGGACTTCTGGATGCACCGAGTGCAACCACGGATAGTATGGTAGTCACAAACAGCCCCCAGTGAACGGGTGCGGGTCGCACAGACTCGCACCCGTTTTCTTATGCAGCTGCGCACAGAGCGGGCGTAGTAAAATCTGAACCACTGAACTGCCCCATACAAAAGGAGATTTTCCATGCATGACGTCGGAATGAACATGAGCCAGCTTGCCATGAGCGTCAAGCAGGTCGACGACACCATCGAGCTCGCTCACGAGTGGAGCCATCAGCTGCTGCATGCGACCGAGAATTTTGACATGGAGCGCATCGGCGCCAAGCTCGAGGCCGCCATGGCCGCGCTCCACGAGGCGCATGACGCGCTCGAGGGCTACGAGGAAGCCATCGAGGCCGACCACAACTCCGTCGGCTCCGTGAAGCTGGTGTAAGGTGGCCGAACACGAGCACAGCTGCGGGTACGAGCACGAGCATCCGCACGGGGCGGATGGTGACGCGGGCTGCCACTGTAGTGGTTCCGGCTCCGAGCTGGTCCGTTTTTCGGTTACCGCACCCGACGACCTGCTGCGCCGTTTTGACGAGCAGATCGCACGCCGCGGCGACGTGGCCAACCGATCCGAGGCCGTGCGCGACCTGATTCGCGCCTCGATCGCCAAGGAGCAGATGCGCACGCCCGATGAGCATGTTATCGGGTCGCTCACCATGATCTACGACCACCATACTGGCGACCTGACGCGCCGTCTGGACGAAGTGCAGCACGACTACACCGACGAGATCGTATCGACCATGCACGTGCATCTGGATCACCACAACTGTTTGGAGATTCTGGCGCTCAAGGGTCGCGGCGAGCGCGTCTACGAACTAGCCGACCGCCTGCTGGGCCTGCGCGGCGTTAAGCACGGCGAGCTCACCTGCGCCGCCACCAAGCAGAGCCTGGGGCTGTAGCGGGATTTCCCGCAGCGCACCTGCCAAATAGGGACAGGTTTGTTTTGGCAGGTTTAGAAGTTTTACCTACCAAAATAAACCTGTCCTTTTTTGGTCGGTTTTGATGAGGGGTGTCGCATGCGGCATGTGCATATTCATGTGACGGGCATTGTGCAGGGCGTTGGCATGCGACCGTTTGTGTATCGCGAGGCCATGGCGCATGGCATTTGCGGATGGGTGCTCAATGCGGGCGACGGCGTGCATATCGAGGCGCACGCTCCGGCCGATGCGCTCGATGCTTTTGTTGCCGCGCTTTCTGAGCATGCGCCTGCGGCAGCTCGCGTAGAGTATGTCGAGGTTGTGGACTTGGCAGCCAACGGTTGGGATGCCGCCAATGAACAGGGTTTTCGCATCGTAGCATCGCAGGACCAGACCGCGCACACGACGCTCGTCTCGCCCGATATCGCCACCTGCAACGATTGCTTGCGCGAATTGTTCGATCCCGCCGACCGACGCTATCACTACCCCTTTATCAACTGCACTAACTGCGGGCCACGCTTTACCATCATCCGATCGTTGCCTTATGACCGAGCGGCCACGTCGATGGATTGTTTTCCCATGTGTCCCAGGTGTGCCGCGGAGTATGCCGACCCACTCGACCGGCGTTTTCACGCGCAACCCGATGCCTGCTTTGATTGCGGGCCGCATATTACGTGGCGCGAGGCTGTAAACGGCGATGCGTGCGGGAATTCGTCCGCGACACCGGCCGTCGGCACCACACGCGAGGCCAGCGACGCTATCATCGAGCGCTGCGTTGAGCTGCTGGCCAGCGGTGGCATCGTCGCCATCAAGGGCCTGGGCGGATTCCATCTAGCCTGTGACGCTGCCAACGAGCAAGCGGTGGCCGAGTTGCGCCGTCGCAAACGCCGCAGCAACAAACCGCTTGCCGTCATGGTGCGCAGTCTTGCCGATGCCGGGCGCCTGTGCCATATCGACGACGCTGAGCGCGAGCTTCTCGCCGGCAGCATCCGCCCCATTGTGCTGCTGCGCCGACGTGCTGTTTGCGAGAGCAACGGCGGCTCCCCCGACGCCTTCGCGCTCGCGCCATCTGTCGCACACGACTTGCCCGAGCTCGGCGTCATGCTCCCCTATACGCCGCTTCAGCATCTGTTGCTCGCCGCGGCAGAAGCCTGCGGTATGCACGCGCTCGTCATGACCAGCGGAAACCTAAGCGAAGAACCCATCGAGACCGACGACGACCTTGCCTGGGAACACCTCGTTGCCGCCGGCATCGCCGACGCGTTGCTCGGTAACGACCGCGCGATCCTCTCGCGCTACGACGACTCTGTAGTGCGCGTGGTCGACGGCGCCATTATGCCCGTTCGCCGCGCTCGCGGATATGCACCCCAGCCGCTACCGTTGCCGGCGCTCGACGGCGCTCCGTCCTGCGTGCTAGCCTGCGGGCCACAACAAAAGGCCACGATTGCGCTCGCGCGTGAAGGGACGAACGGCGAGGCGCCCTGTTTTGTGTCGCAGCATATCGGCGATGTTGAAAACGGCGGGACCTTCGATGCCTGGAACGCCGCGCGCACGCGCTTGGAAGATCTCTTTGATTTGGCGCCCGCCGCCTTGGCCTGCGATGTACACCCCAGCTATCTATCGGGCCAGTGGGCGCGCGAGCAGGCGCGAAAATGCAATCTGCCGCTCGTCGAGGTGCAGCACCATCATGCGCATATCGCGAGCGTAATGGCCGAGGCCATCGCCGCGGGCCAGCTTACAACCGACGCGCGCGTCCTTGGCATCGCCTTTGACGGCACCGGCGCCGGCGCCGATGGGACCATTTGGGGCGGCGAGTTTCTTGTTGCCAGCCTTGGCGGCTTTGAACGCGCCGCGCATTTGCGCACCTGGGCGCTCCCCGGCGGGGCGGCCTCCGTGCGCGACGCCCGCCGCAACGCCTTTGCCCTGCTCAGTGAGCTCGGTCTGCTCGAGCACCCAGGTGCCGCTCGGCTTTTGGACAGCCTCGACGAGCAAACGCGCAGCGTGACAGCCACCATGATCGAGCGCGGCATCAACAGCCCGCGTACCAGCAGCATGGGGCGTCTCTTTGATGCCGCGGCAGCGATTCTGGGCATCTGCGACAAGGCAACCTACGAGGGCGAACCCGCCATAGAACTCGAAGCCGCCGCCTGGCGCGCGCTCGACAACGAAATCGCCCGTTTTCCCGACGACAACGCCGGTTATTTCGCATCTGGCCCATCGTGGCTGGACGGCCCCTATGTTCTGGACCAGAAAGCACTCTTTGAGGCACTTTTGGGAGGAATTGAAGCCGGAGCGTCCGCCGACAGGCTCGCACTCGACTTCCATGTCGCCGTCGCGCGCTCCTCGGCGCGCATCGCCAGCGAAATCTGCGTGCACGAGGGCATCGATACCGTCGCGCTCTCGGGTGGCGTGTTCATGAACCGACTTTTGCTCCAGCTCCTCACCCGCGAGCTCAAAAGCATGGGTCTCACTGTCTTGGTTCCTCACTCCGTACCCGTCAACGACGGCTGCATCGCCTACGGTCAGGCGGCAGTCGCACGCACCCGCCTCGCACAGGTCGCACCGCAATAGGCTGTTCGGCCAGCCCACAAGCCACCGTCTCACAGGTGTAGCGCGTTTGCCCGCAGCGCCCGCGAGCGCTACCATCAACTGATGGATTATTGAGCGCCCGTCCAGCGCAAAGCGTATAAAAGGGGAACAATATGTGCCTTGCCGTTCCCGGTAAAGTAGTCAAACGCGACGACGACCTCAAGGCCACCGTCGACATGATGGGCATCGAGCGCCCCGTGTCGCTGCGACTCGTGCCGACGGCGCAGGTTGGCGACTATATTCTCGTACACGCCGGCTTTGGCATCCAGATTGTCGACGAGCAGGAAGCACAGGAAACGCTCGAGCTTGTTAATGCCATGTCCGAGCTGGTCGAAGAAGACCAGCTGGCCACCAACCCGGCGGAGGCTTACTAGTGGCGCCCGAGCAGCCGGCGCGCTCCGGTATCGATTTCTCGGCATTCCGCGATCCCAAGCTGGCTCGCGAGCTCATCGAGCGCATTCATGAGCTTGTCGGCGACCGCACCATCAACCTTATGGAAGTCTGCGGCACGCATACCGTGAGCATCGGGCGCTATGGCTTTCGCTCCATTATGCCGGCCGGGCTCAAGCTGCTGAGCGGCCCGGGCTGCCCCGTCTGCGTCACCGCCAACCGCGACATCGACCACGCAATCGCGCTCGCCAACATAGACGGCGCCATCATCACCACCTTTGGCGACATGATGCGCGTGCCCGGATCATCCACCTCGCTCGCTGCGCAAAAGGCGGCGGGGCGCGATATCCGCATCGTCTATTCCCCGCTCGACGCGCTCGACATTGCCGAGCAAAACCCTGATCGCCCGGTCATTTTTATGGGCGTGGGCTTTGAGACTACGACGCCCACCATCGCCGCCGCCATCTTGGAGGCCGAGGCGCGCGGGCTTTTGAACTTCTCGGTCTATTGCGCCCACAAGACCACGCCGCCGGCGTTGCGCGCCATCGCCAACGACCCCGAGACCACCATCGACGGCTTTATCCTGCCGGGCCACGTCGCCACCATCACGGGCTTGGCGCCCTTTAGCTTTTTGGTCGACGAATTTAATACCCCGGGCGTGGTCACGGGATTTGAACCGGTCGATATCCTGCAGGGCATCTGCATGCTGGTCCAGATAGTTGTCGAGGACAGGCCGGCGATTGACAACGCCTACCGCCGTGGCGTCAACGCAGACGGCAATCCCGTGGCGCGCCAGCTGGTCGAGCAGGTGTTTGAACCATGCGACACCACGTGGCGCGGGCTGGGGCCGATTGCGGCTTCGGGACTCGCCATTCGTCCCGAATTCTCGCGCTTTGATGCCCGTACCCGCTTTGATGTGCCCGTTGAGGCGACAGTCGAGCCGCGCGGGTGCCGCTGCGGCGACGTGCTGCGCGGGGCCATTACGCCGAGCGACTGCCCGCTCTTTGGCCGCACCTGCACGCCCGAGCACCCCGTCGGCCCGTGCATGGTGAGCTCCGAGGGCAGCTGCGCGGCGTACTACCGCTACCGCAACTAGCCCGGACACACCCGCACACCGGCACCACCCACGATTGGAGTTTTCGATATGTCCCATAGCGTTACCGATAGCACCGTCCTGCTGGGCCACGGCTCCGGCGGCCAGATGATGAAACGCATCATCGATGAGGTCTTTTTGGATGCCTTTGGGTCGCCCGAGCTGCTCGAAGGCAACGACGCCGGCGTCGCCACGCTGCCCGCGAGCGGGCGCATCGCCATGTCGACCGACAGCTTTGTAGTCTCGCCGCAGTTCTTCCCCGGTGGCAACATCGGCCGCCTCGCCGTGTGCGGAACCGTCAACGACGTCGCGACCTCGGGCGCCAACGTGCGCTACCTATCGTGCGGCTTCATCCTCGAAGAGGGCTATCCCATGGATAAGCTCCACCAGATTGTGCAGACGATGGCCGAAACGGCGCACGAAGCGGGCGTGTCCATAATCACGGGCGACACTAAGGTGGTCGAGCGCGGCGGGGCCGACGGCGTCTATATCAATACCGCCGGTGTGGGCGAGGTACCCGCGGGCGTGGCGCTCAGTGGCGCAAACTGCCGGCCCGGCGACGTCATCCTGGTGTCGGGCACACTGGGCGACCACGGCATCGCCATCATGAGTCAGCGCGAGGGTCTGGCGTTTTCGAGCACCATCGAAAGCGACGCCGCGCCGCTCAACCACCTGATTGCCGATGTGCTTTCCGCAGCACCCGACACACGCTGCTTCCGCGACCCCACGCGCGGTGGCCTGGCGTCCACACTCAACGAGTTTGCCCAGGCCAGCGGTGTTGCCATGGAGGTCGACGAAGATGCCGTGCCCGTGCGTCCCGGCGTGCAGGCCGCCTGCGAAATGCTCGGCTACGATGTACTGCAGGTGGCAAACGAGGGCAAGATGGTTGCCGTCGTGCCTGCCGAGCAAGCCGATGCCGCGCTGAGCGCCATGCGCGCCGCCCGCTACGGCGAGAATGCCGCCATCATCGGTCGCGTGCTGCCGCTTGAGTCAGGCGCCCGTCCCGCCGTGCGCGTGCGCACCGGCTGGGGCTCGACTCGTATCCTCGACATGCTCGTGGGAGAGCAGCTGCCGAGGATTTGCTAACGGCAAAAGCTTGCGGCCGGCGCGATGCGACTTGATATCCCTGGAGATGTTCAGATTCCAAGCTCGCCCAACGCGGAAGCCCAGTATTATGAGGTGCGTTTTTAAAGCCAATGACGGGAGCTTTCATGGCAGCAGCTTTTTCCCATGTGATCTTTGATCTGGACGGCACCATCCTCAACACGCTCGAGGACCTGGCGGCCGCCGGCAACCATACCTGCGAGACGCACGGCTGGCCCACGTTTGCCGTAGACGAGTACCGCTACAAGGTGGGAAACGGCATGCTCAAGCTGGTTGAACGCTTTATGCCCGCCGAGTACGCGGGAGACAGCCGTATGTTTGAGCAGACGCTTGCCGAGTTTAGGGCTTACTATGGCGAGCACAAGGAGGACCACACTGCCCCCTATGCCGGCACGATCGAGATGCTCGACCGCCTGCGCGCCGCGGGTGTGCAGCTTGCCGTGCTCACTAACAAGGACCACGTCTCGGCGGCTCCGCTTATCGAGAAGTATTTTGGTTCCGAGCGCTTTGCGCTGGTACAGGGCCGTGTCGATGCGTTTCCACCCAAGCCCGAAGCACCCGTCACGCTGCATGTGATGGAGGAGCTGGGTGCCGATCCGGCAACCACACTCTATGTGGGCGATTCCAATGTCGATATCCTGACCGGCCACAACGCCGGCCTTAAGAGCGCGGGCGTCAGCTGGGGCTTCCGCGGCCGCGCAGAGCTGGAAGCCGCCGGCGCCGACTACGTGGTGGACACCCAAGCAGAGCTCGCGGCGCTGGTGCTGGGCGAGTAACGAGCGACACTGCTTAACGCAGCTGCGACAATTCTTCCGCGCGGAAAGCGCATCCCGTTTTGGAGCTCCGGAATGGGATGCGCTTTCCGTTTGAGGCGCGTCGGGGAAACTGCATTCCGTTTTGGAGCAATATTCCGGGTCGCACTTTCCGCAGCCCACCCCATTCGGAAAATGCGATGTTAGCGCCGGGCGATTTTAGCCGCTAATAGTCAAACTATTTTGACCAATCCCGGTCACCGAATAATGGCCACCGTGCCTCCCCGCCGCCACTACGCTGGTGGTGCCAACACGCCGGCGTTAGGAGGACCATTGAGGTGAACGAGAGACACGATGACCTACAGGAGATTATAGACGCGGCGCTCCGGGAGATGGCCGCGGAGGAGGGCGACGGGTTCGACCCGCAGGCATGCAACCTCGCGGAGTTCTGCAGGAGGACGGGGCTCACCCGCTCCCGCGCGAGGACGGTCAGGGCACACGGGTTCAGGGCCCTGCCCCACGGGAACAGCGGGAGGAGGGCCGCGCCGGGCGTGCTCGCCGGCCACACCGGCCTGGTGGACGACCTCCTGCGGAAGGGCGTCACCAACTCGCAGGTGATATTCGAGCGGCTGCTCGGCCAGGGCTACGCCGGCGGCCTCACCACGGTGAAGACCTATATCGCCGCGCACCGGGACCTCGTGCCCGCGAAGAGGCGGCAGGCGGCCCCGCAGGGCTGCCGCGGCCAGCGCTTCAGGACGGCGCCCGGAGAGGCCTACCAGATGGACTGGGGCTTCGTCGCGGTCGAGCGCCCCGGCGGGGAGCGGGCGCGGATCGCCTGCTTCGCCATGGTCTGCCACCATTGCGGGGGCGCCCACGTCGAGTTCTTCCCGAACGCGCGCCAGGAGAACCTCCTCATCGGGATGCTGCACGCGTTCTCGGCGCTGGGCGTGCCCGCGACCGTGCTCACCGACAACATGAAGAGCGTGGTCGTCCGCCGCGATGCCGACGGCCGGCCCGTCTGGCAGGCCGACTACGCCGAGTTCATGGGCGTCGTCGGCTTCCGCACCAGGCTGTGCAGGCCGCGCCACCCCTATACGAAGGGCAAGGTGGAGAGGCTCGTCCGCTTCGTGAAGGGGAACTTCCTCGCGGGAAGGTCCTTTACCGACCTTGACGCCCTCAACCGGGAGGCCGCCCTCTGGTGCGCCGAGCAGGGAGGCCGCTGGCGGCGCGCGGCGGCATGCGTCCCGATGCGCGAGCACGAGGCGGCGTGCTCGGCGAACACCAGGCCGCTCGAGGTCACGGCCGAGGTCGAGCGGTACCTGTGCCCGCGCCGGAAGATCTCCTTCGACGGCTTCGTGAGCTTCGAGGGGCACCGCTACGGCGTGCCCTACTGGTACGTCCGCCGCGAGTGCAGGGTGAACCGGGAGGGGCGCGTGGTGCACATATACAGCGACGACCTCTCCCGCGAGCTCGTCGCCCACGCCGTCGGCACCGGCGCCGACAGCTGGTGCGAGGGGCAGTGGGAGACATCGCCGGCGCAGCCCGAGGAGCTGCCGACCCAGCCGGTGGGGACCGTGGTCGAGCAAATCGCCCCGCCCAGGACGAAACCCGGTTTCGAGAGGTTCGACTTCGGGAGGGCCGAATGATGGCGGGCGCGGGGGCGAGCCCCTACGAGCTCGCGAGCGACGCCGCGTCGAGGCTCGGGATCGCCGTCGGGGCGGAGGAGCTCGCGACCCTCGCCTCGGACCTCGACCTCGGCGACGGGGAGATGGCCGCCGTGGCAGCCACCTTCTCCTACCTTGCGGAGAAGAGGAGGCTCGCCTCCATCGAGACGCTGCTGAGGCTGAGCAGGCTGCCCAGGCGCGAGCCCAAGACCTTCGAGGGCTTCGACTTCTCCAGGATCCAGGGCCGGGACGCGGCCGCGCTGGGCAAGCTCCCGTCGCTGGCCGACCTCTACGCGCACCGCAACGTCGCCTTCGTCGGGCCCGGCGGCATAGGGAAGACGCACCTCGCGCAGGCCTACGGGCGCGAGTGCTGCATGCGGGGGCTCAAGACCTACTACATAAAGGCGACCGAGCTCAGGGACAGGTTCCAGAAGGCCGTCCAGCGGGGAAACACCTCGCGGGTCGTCTCCTCGCTCGTCAAGCCGTCGTGCCTCATCGTTGACGAGGTGGGGAGATGCGTCTACGACAGGCCGTGCACCGACCTGTTCTTCGATGTCGTCGACAGGCGCTACGAGAAGGAGGGGCCGAACGCGATGGTCCTCACGAGCAACATCGCCCCGAGCGGGTGGGATGAGTTCTTCACGGGCGACGACACGCTCCTCTGCGCCCTCGACAGGCTGTTCGACAAGGCGTCGGTGTTCGTGATGCGGGGCCCGAGCTACCGCGGCAGGGAGCTTGACACCTACTCGGTGGAGGCCGTCCCCCAGGCGGTGAAGGTGAGGGGGATCCAGCCCGAGGGGATGTAGGAATGCGATAGGAAAGTCATAGATGCGGGCGTGTTGGCTAAAATGGGTCGGCCGGGATTGGTCAATCTCGGCCGACTATATTTGGCTAAATTATTCCGGCGCTAACAGCGACCCACTATTCGGCCAAAAACCGGGTCGCATCTTCCCAAGCACTCGATGCAACGCTGGCACAAGGAGTGTCCCCAACTGCTGGCAGAATAACGCTTACCAATATCGCAGACACACTTGGCTTTGGTTGTCATAAAGGGAGGGTCGCCCCAACGATCCTCCCTTTATTGCATAACGAACTGTTTGTCGCATGGCAACCTAAATATAAAGCGCTACCTTTGCAGAGCGCTCATCATCTCGGAGATATTAGAGTCGTCCCCCGACCATTCGTTGTCATCGTTAGCAGAATACTTAAAGATAACCTTGGTGTCCTTGGGCTTGGCGGCCTTGGTCACATCGAGCATTACCTGTCCAGCCAGCTTGTACAACTCATCTTCGGAAGGCGACCCATCAAGAGCAGCAACCTTCTCTTGGTATTTGGTGGCAAAATCCCCTTGAATTTGAGCCATCGACTTACAAGAAACGGTCACTTCGGCAGTAGCGGTACCCTTATCTTCATCGACTACAATGTCGCCGATTTTATAGTCGAAGCCCTCGAGATAGCTCTTGGCGTATTCCTCGGTATTGATGCCGACCCTTTTAAACTCTTTCCCTGCAGCCTTATCCAAGCCATCCAGAAATGACTCGTCGTTATTTTTAATCTCATCAAGCTGATTGATCAGATCTTCGTTAATAAGTTGCTCGACTGTGGGATCACCGCAACCGGAAAGAGAGATCAAGCATGCAACCACTACAGCCAACATGAGCGCAAGCAGCGGCTTCTTTTTCATGACATTCCTCCAAACAAGCGGCGCTGCGTTCCATGCGCAACGCACGTTGTGACAGTAAGTCCATATTAACGGCTCGACCCAAACCCCTGAGTCGCAAAAACGGGCTTCTGGCCGGGACGACCGGATTCGAACCGGCGGCCCCTTAACCCCTCAGGCTTGGGACAGGCTCAAAATAGCGATGATATTCCAATTGACTAGGATAATGTAAAAGCGCTCAGATGCTGTGATATTCGATACACGCTTGTTCACGTCGATCCTGAAACATACGAGATTCTTTCCGTTGTGATGAAGTTGCGGGGGGAGAACGATAACCGGATGCTGCAAACTAAGAAACGCTGTTGATTTTCATCTGCTTAGCACGGTTCAAGAACGTTCTTCAAAATGCTGTACTCATACGATGCATAGGGAGATCCAGTCAAATCGAGACCACTATTGGCAGAGATTATCGTATGGCAGCCCGCTTCAAGAACATCAGAGCCACCCGCAAATCCGTTCACGACGTTCCCCATATCATCTTTCAATACGCCCATGAGCGTCGTGCCCATACCATAGTCATACGGCGAATCATTTTGAATTTCGACATCAAAACGATACATGTTAGTAGCGATTTGTTCTAATCGTTCATTTAACACTGTGAACTCATAGGTGTCTTTTTCGGTGACCTTCTTAAAGCAATTAACCCTAAACGTAAGCTCAAGTGACACCGGTAGTTCATCTATGCCATCGATTGCGCCGAAGTACCATATTTCTTGCCCCGGAAGAAGAGCACAGCAGCTAGATATTGTGCTACTCACAGTGCCACACAGTGTGCCATCCGCCTTCTTTGCGATGCCATCAACTCCCCAATCGACAGCAACTTGATCACTAGTGTTTTTGATTTTTGTAATATAGCCACAGCCGCTTTGACCAACCTGATAGTTGTAAATAGGGTCCATGGTTACTACAATATCGGAACTCTGTGGACTACTTTCATTCTTAAGCGTGCCCTTTTTCGGTTTTAGCGTGGAACTGTCCGTCTTATCAGGTTTGCCCGAACATCCAGCAAGGCCCAGCGTTGCAATTCCGGCTAGAAAGTCCCTTCTCGAGATATCTTTCATCAATTCCTCCCCTTATGCGTACGCTAATTTCATACCTAGATTACAGAGAAGCATTGGCAAGTTGTTGAGCAACAAATACGAACGGTAGAACTTGCATGGCAAGCGTTTCTATCCAATAAAAAACCTCGATCGTATGGAGAGGTCAACAATTAGATTCAAAACGAATCGAGGCCACAACCGCGCAGGCGGCTCAATTTGATGAACGAATGGCCCGTAAAGCAAGCCCCCTGCAATAAAACGCACCTGCTTGGCCCATTAAAAAAGGTGGCCGGATAACCCGACCACCCTTGCACATCCTTTGGATGCCGCAGCTTACTTGCGGACGACCTTGACGATGGCATCACCGGCAGCGACGGCGGACTCTGCCTCAACGGCAAGCTCGACGTCGGCGAACTCGGCGGTGTTGGACACGGCCACGACGACACAGTCCTTGTAACCGGCGGCAGCGATCTTGGCGCGGTCGATCTTGAGTATGGGCTGGCCGGCCTTCACGACGTCGTCGGCCTTGACGAAGCCCTCGAAGCCGTCACCGTTCATGTTGACGGTATCGACACCAACGTGCACCAGAACCTCGATGCCGCTATCGGACTGCAGACCCACGGCGTGACCCATGGTGACGGTCACCTTACCGTCGCAGGGAGCGTAGACCAGATCGTCCTCGGGCCACACGGCACAGCCCTTGCCCAGAACCTCGCCACCAAAGACGGGATCGGGCACGTCGGCCATCTTGATGACCTTGCCCTTGACGGGCGAGCACAGCACGTCGGCGCCAGCAGAAGCAGAGATGGAGGCCGGAGCAGCGACAGCCGCGGGCTCAGCCTTCTTCTTGAACATGTCAAACAGACCCATACGTTTTCTCCTCTTGATTAAGCGCAACGTTGTGCGCATGCCTACAGTAATTATAGTGCCAAATGGCCAAAATACTAAGGCGAGGGCTCGAATCGCAAGCCCTTCCCGGTAGTGCTCGTGGGATGAGCATCTCCTTTGCATCGCGGGTCGATAAGCCGAGTATCGCCTGCGCAGGTCATGGAGCGCATGGAGGGGCTCTACCAGAACACGCTGGCCGAGACGCAGGAGCTGCTCGACCCCACGCAGCTCGACCACGCCACCAAACTCATCGCGAACGCCCGACAGGTCGACATCTACACGGGCTCGCACAATCTCTATCCAGCGGGAATGTTCCGCGATCGCCTGTTCTCCGCCGGTAAAAGCGCGACGTGCCACGACAATATCGAACCCCAGGTGTGCACGGCGCTCGCCTCGGGCCCCGACCATGTGGCAATCGCCATCTCCTACAGCGGCCTTGCCCCCAACCTCAAGGACATCTTACCGATCCTCAGCAGTCGGCATGTCCCGGTCATCGTTATCGGCACGCCTCATTGCGCACGCATTCACCCTGGCTTTGCCGCCTACCTCACGGTGAGTGACCACGAGAGCATGACGCATCGCATCACGCAGTTCGCGAGCCACATCGCCGTGCAATACGTGCTCGATTCGCTCTACAGCAGCTACTTCGCCAAAGACTACGCCCGCTGCTCCGAGTTCCTAGAGCACTCGTTTCCCTACGCCCGCCTGCCCGGGCTCAAGTAGTCATTTAAGAACGTCCATTACAGTCGAAATTGTCAGCCCGGGACCGTCTCGGGCTACGATTGAGGCGCGCCCAGAACGGGCCGCCGACCGGGCGCCCGCGCACGGCCGAACGTCCCTGCCCCCGAGAGGGCCTGTTGGGTGCTGCCGGCGCGGGACGCGCCGCCCCCGACGGCTGATAGGAAAGTGCCGGGCAGGCGCCGCGGCTGGTAATGTGAGTGCCGAGGGGGAGGCCATCCGGTCGAACGACTACCGGAAGGATACCACCGTGAAAGCGCCATCCACCAGACCCGCGGCCGTGCTCGGCCTGGACGTCGGCAAGTCGTCGCACTGGGCCTGCCTGATCGACCGCGACGGGGAGGTGCTGGCCAGCGCCCCCGTCCGCAACAGGGAGGCCGAGCTCGACGCGCTGTTCGCCTCCGCGCCCGCCGGCACGCTCGTCGTCGTCGACCAGTTCCGCAACATAGGGTCCCTCGCCGTGAGGCGGGCCCGCGCCGCGGGGCTCGGGGTCGCCCACCTGCCCGGGCTCGCCGCCAGCCGCGCCGCGGGCCTGTTCGCCGGCGAGGCCAAGACCGACGAGCGCGACGCCGCGGTGATCGCGCGGACCGCCCTGGGCGTGCCGGACTCCCTGTCGGGGGGTCCCGGGCCGCGGCGAGGCCCTCGAGGCCGCCCGCGCCCTCTCGTCGCAGCGCGACCACGTCGTCGCCTGCGCGACCAGGGACAAGAACCGCCTGCGCGCGGTGCTGCTCGAGTCCTGCCCGGCCCTCGAGGCCGCGGTCGACCTGTCGGACCGGCGGTGGCTGGAGCTGCTCGCCGGGTTCGGCGGGGGCGTGGGGGATCGCCCGCTCCGGGGCCGAGGGCCCGCGGGCCGAGGCCGCCGGGGAGGCCGCGGCCGCCTCCACCGCGCCCCCGCCGGCGCTCGTCGAGGCCGAGAACAGGCAGGTCAGGTTCCTGGCCGCCCGGATATCGGAGGCCCTCGACGAGGCCGGGGCCCTCGAGGCCGAGACGGCGGCGCTGCTCGAGGGCGACGAGACCTACGCGTGTCTGCTCACCGTGCCCGGCATCGGCCCGAGGACCGCGGCGCAGCTCGCGGTGTCGGTCGACATCGGGAGGTTCCCGGACCACGACCACCTGGCCTCGTACTGCGGCATAGCCCCGAGGGTGAGGAGCTCCGGCACGTCGGTGAGGTCGGTCAGGGCGTCCAGGCGCGGCGACGCGAGGCTCAAGTCCCTGCTGATCTTCTCGTGCAACAGCCTGGTGAGGTCCTCGGGGCGCTACGGCGAGTACTACCGGGCCTGCAGGGCGCGGGGCATGGGGCACGGGCGGGCGCTCAAGGCCGTCGCGAGGAAGCGGCTCAGGGCGATATACGCCGTGATGCGCGACCGGGTGCCCTACCGGGAGTAGCCCCGACGGTTGACAAAACTATAGGAACACCCAATGACTAATGGCCGACCTAATAACGACTTCTCGTCATTAGGTCGGCCATTTCAGCTCTAATAACTATTTATTCCGTAAACTCGTTATTAGAATCTGGCATAGGAGGCCAGGCTCACATGTGGCACCACAGCGGAAAACAGCTTGCCCCTGCGCCAACCGAATGAGCGTTGATTTTCGGACACCTATCCAACGAGCGTGAATAATCTCCCACTTTGAGCCCACACGGGGGCCAAAAACGGGAGATTATCCACGCTCATTCCTAAGTAGTCATTGGGGACGCTCTTAAACGACCAGTCAAACAAGAACGTCCTCAATGACTACCACGGCAACGCCGATGTTTTGGCAACGCCAGCGAGCGGGTCGCATTTGTGACAAGGTGACGTGAAACGAAAGGGCGCTGACCTTCTGGTCGCGCCCTTGAAGTTGAACGTCAGATTGTCCAAATGCGGCCCGCGCAGCGTCGAGCTGTTACGGCGTTTGGTAAAACGCCGTAACTACTCCCGAGCTCCGTACTGCTCGTAGTAGGCGTCGATGGCCGTCTTGAGTTCGTCATCGATGACGACCTTGCCGTCGATCTCGTGGTTGTAGAGGGTCTCGACGACCTCGGCCATGGAAACAATGCTCGCGACGGGGAAACCGTACTTTGCCTCGATCTCCTTCTGCGCGGTGGTCACGCCGCCCTTGCCGACCTCCATGCGGTTGAGGGACACGATGAGGCCCTTGATTTCGACGTCGGCAGCAGCCTTAACCTTGGGATAGGTCTCGTCGATGGACTTGCCGCTGGTGGTAACGTCCTCGACCATGACCACGCGATCGCCGTCCTGCGGCTCATAGCCCAACAGGTTGCCCTTATCGGCACCGTGGTCCTTGGCCTCCTTGCGGTCGCAGCAGTACTTGACCTCCTTGCCGTACAGCTCGTGGTAGGCAATTGCGGTCACGACGGCCAGCGGAATACCCTTGTAGGCCGGTCCAAACAGGACATCAAAGTCGTCGCCAAAGTTATCGTGAATGGCCTGGGCGTAATACTCGCCCAGCTTCTTGAGCTGATAGCCCGTCACATAAGCGCCGGCGTTCATAAAGAACGGGGACTGACGGCCGCTCTTGAGCGTAAAGCTGCCGAACTTAAGAACGTCGGACTCGACCATGAACTTGATGAACTCTTGCTTGTAAGCCTCCATGCGGGCTCCTCTCGTAATCGCGTACGTGCTTCCAGTTTAGCGCAGGCGAAGCGTCGATGCGGGTACGCTTTGAGGCCACGGCATTCTGTAAAGGCTTTGTCAGGGGCAACGGTTTTCCGAACAATGGGGTTGACACGGCGAACCCCCTCATCAAGAATACGGGCGGATTGAAACGGGTACGAGATACCCAAAGCGCGCCGCGCCCGTCCATAAGGAGGTGTGCCATGGAAGGCAGTCATAGTCGAAAAACCTGCATGTCGCCCTCGGCACGCCGCGAGGACTCCGTATTCGCATAAGCGCCACCAACCGATTGTCAAAACCACCACAAAGGTGCCTGTCCCCTTTGTGGTGGTTCGTGAGCATGACGTGAGCGACATCTAGGTTTTTTGCAACTCAATACGACACGTACGCTAACTCCCTTCAACAAGGAGGACCCTATGCTGATGCTCAAAACCGCCACGGTACTCGAAGCCATCTCCAAGCGCCGCCGCGCGGAGCGCCCTGCCGCTCACACCGGCCTGTCCAAGAACACCATATTCGCCACCACCCATAGTGCCGATGACGCTCTCGTACTGCTTGGCGCCACGGCAAACGGCCTCACCGCCGAGCAGGCAGCCGAGCGCCTGGACGCCTCCGGCCCCAACACCATCGAGGCAACGACCAAAACGCTCGCCCGCCGCGTCGCCGACGCGTTCATCGATCCCTTCGCCGGTATCCTCGCCGCGCTCGCGCTGGTCTCGCTCTACATCGACGTGCTCGCCGTGCCCGAGCCGCAGCGCGACCCCTCCACGGTCATCGTCATCGGCATCATGCTGCTGGTATCGGGCGGCATGAAGTTTATCCAGGAAGCCCGCAGCGGCAATGCGGCAGAGGCTCTCAAGGACCTGGTGTCCAACACTTGCACCGCCCTGCGCGACGGTGAGCGCCTCGAGATCCCCTTCGACGAGCTCGTTCCCGGCGATGTAATCCGCCTCTCTGCCGGCGATATGGTGCCGGCCGACGCCCGCATCGTCACCGCGCGCGACCTGTTTGTGATCGAGTCCGCGCTCACCGGCGAGAGCGAGGCCGTCGAGAAGACCGCTGCCACCACCGTCGTCGATGGTGCCGGCGGCTCTGCGCTGCCGCTCTCTGCCTGCAAGAACATCGTCTTTACCGGCACCTCCGTGCAAAACGGCACCGCCATGGCGCTTGTCGTTGCCACCGGCTCGGACACCTACCTGGGCAGCATCGCCAAAATGCTCAACGGGCGCGGCGAGAAGAGCGCGTTTGACCGCGGCGTCTCGAGCGTCTCCATGTTGCTCGTACGCCTCATGCTCGTTATGGCGCCGGCCGTCTTTGCCATCAACGCCGCCACCAAGGGCAACGTCATCGACGCGCTGCTGTTCGCCACGAGCGTGGCCGTGGGCATCACGCCGCAGATGCTTCCCGTCATCGTGACCACGAGCCTGTCGCAGGGCGCCAAGGACCTCGCCCGTCGCCAGGTTATCGTCAAGGAGCTGCCGGCGATCCAAAACCTGGGTGCCATGGACGTCCTGTGCTGCGACAAGACCGGCACCCTCACCGAAGACCGCATCGTGCTCGAGCGCTACCTCAACACCGATGGCAACGAGGACGCGCGCGTGCTGCGCCATGCGTTTTTGAACAGCTTCTTCCAGACCGGCCTCAAAAATCTTATCGACCTGGCCGTAATCGACCGTGCCGATGTGACGCCCTCGGCCGTCGTGCCCGATTCTATGCTGGGCCAGAGTCTGCGCGACCGCTATACCAAGGTCGACGAGGTTCCCTTCGATTTCTCGCGCCGTCGCCTGAGCGTAGTTGTCGCCGACGCCCAAGGCAAAACCCAGATGGTTACCAAGGGCGCTGCCGAGGAAATGCTCGAGATCTGCTCCTTTGTCGAGATCGATGGCATCGCTCAGCCGCTCACCGACGAGAAGCTCGCCCAGATTCGCAAGCAGATCGCCGGACTTAACGCCGAGGGCCTACGCGTAATTGCCGTGGCGCAGAAGACCAATCCGCGCTGCGTGGGCGAGTTTGGCATCGCCGACGAGTGCGACATGGTGCTGATGGGCTTTTTGGCCTTCCTCGATCCGCCCAAAGCAAGTGCCGCGGGCGCCGTCGCCACCCTCGAGGCCAAGGGCGTGGCGGTCAAGGTCCTAACCGGCGACAACGACCGCGTCGCCGCCACCGTCTGCGAGCAGATTGGTATCGATGCGAGCAACGTCTTGCTCGGCTCCGAGATCGATGCGCTCGATGACGCCGAACTTGCCGAGCGCGCCGAGAAAACCCACCTCTTCGCCAAGCTCTCGCCGCTGCAGAAGGCGCGCCTGGTACGTGTCATGCGCGAGATGCTCGGCCACACCGTGGGCTTTATGGGCGATGGCATCAACGACGCCGCCGCCATGCGTGCGAGCGACTGCGGCATCTCGGTCGATTCGGCCGTCGACATTGCCAAGGAATCCGCCGATATCATCTTGCTTCAGAAGGACCTGGGCGTGCTCGAGCGCGGCATCATCGAAGGCCGCCGCACCTACGGCAACCTGCTCAAGTACCTCAAGACCACGGTGAGCTCCAACTTTGGCAATGTGCTGTCCGTGACCGTCGCGAGCCTGTTCTTGCCGTTTTTGCCCATGAGCGCCCTGCAGCTGGTGCTGCTGTCGCTGGTCTACGAGATCGTGTGCATCGCGCTGCCGTGGGACACCGTCGATGACGCCTGGACTGCCCGCCCGCGTGCCTGGGACGCCGCGTCCATCAAGGGCTTTATGCTCGAGCTGGGCCCCGTGAGCTCGCTGTTTGACATCGTGACCTTCGCCGCGCTCTTCTTTGTCGTGTGCCCCGCCGCCGTGGACGCAAGCTGGTCCGAGCTTGCCGCCGCGGGCGACGTCGCGGGTATGGCGACCTTTGCTGCGCTCTTCCAGAGCGGCTGGTTTGTCGAGTCCATGTGGTCGCAGACACTCGTGGTCCACATGTTGCGCTCCCCGCATCTGCCGAGCCCGCGCGACCACGCCGCGCCCGCGCTGTGTGCGCTCACCGTGCTGGGCCTGGCGCTCGTCACCTGGCTGCCGGCAAGCCCCATCGCCGATGCGCTCGGCCTCATGCCGCTGCCCACGAGCTTTTTTGGGCTGCTCATTGGCATCGTTACCGCCTATATCGCGCTCACCCAGCTGGCAAAGCGCCGCTACATTGCCCGCCACGGCGAGCTGCTGTAGCAAGTAGACGGAAAACACCCTGCCAGCTGCCGTTGCCACTACCACAGCTGCCAACGCCGCTGCCGTTGCCTCTGCCGCCGCCGCAGTCTGTCCCCCCAGCAGTTGCGGTGAAATAGTTCCTGTTTAAGGTCCCGTGACTTTAATTTAGGGATTATTCCACCGCAACTTATTGGAGGATTAGCTAGTCCTTGGGTGTCCAGGACCAGAAGAAGTTGAAAAGGGCTACACGCGAGGCGGTGCCGGTCTTTTTGTTGATCGAGGAAATGTGACGATAGAGCGTGGAGCGCGAAAGGAAAAGCGTTGTGGCGATGTCCTGAACGCTCTGGTCCGAAACGACCAAGACCTCAAGAATATCGCGCTCGCGCTCTGTAAGCCCAAAGGTGGCGACGAAGGCATCAAGGCGTTCATCGGACGTGAGCTCCGCTGCCTCCACGGGCTCGGGGTCGGAGCATGTGGGCGCAAGATTCCCACCAAGATCGTCGGTGGCAAGCGGCAGTCCGTCCCGCATCGCGGCATCATCGGCTCGTTGCCCCAACTGCCCCAGCAGCGTAATCGCAATGCCCACAAACATCACGAGCGCCGCACCGACCGCAGCCAGCACATTTTGACTCGAGATAATCGCCACTGCCGGCGCCGTCACGAACATCGAGCACACGTTGTTGACGACGCGACCCATGCACGGCCAAAAATATGACCAGCGCGCATAGAGCGAGACGGCGGCATATTTTGTGGTAAAGAACACCACGAAAAAGCCCGAGCCCAGATAAAAGATGATCGTGGCAGCAAGCTCGTTGCCGCCATTGCCATCGACGATGAGCACAAAGAACGAAAGCGTGGACAGTATGGCGGCACATGTCATGCCGATATTCATATACGAGCGGCCGTGCAGGTCAAATAGTGCGCCAGCGACCAACGAGCTCACGACAAGCAGCAGGCGCGGCCAATCGCCCAAATCGACGGCTCCGACAGCATGCAGGGTCGTGAAGCCCGCGTTGAGAGCGGCGAATACGCTGGAAAGATACGCCGTCGCCACGGTTAGGCGAACTACGGCGCGACGGAATGCCGCCTTTGCCTCGGGATCGTCATGCCACTTGGCGCCATATTCCAGAGCATCTACCGAAAGCCCGGCAGCACTGGGTTCAAAGTTGGGATCGGACTCGTCGCGCAGCTTGGCGCGTCGGGCACCGTGGAGCAACGCCACCTGCGCGATCGCACAGACGACCAGAACAGCCTGCTGAGGAATGCCGACAGGCATCACCATGTGGTTGAGAACCTGCACCAGAACGCCCATGGCGTAAGAAAGTGCGGCGGCGCGCGCCAAGCAGGGCGTTCGCGCAAAGCGCCTCGCAAAATTTGCATGAGCAGTCGATCCGCAGTAGCCCAGCGCGCAGCACGCCACCAAACCGCCGGCAATTACCACCTCAACCTGAACCGCCATAATCAACAGCAGCAATGCCGCCACCAGCAAAACGCCCGTGACGTCACTCGTTGCGTCGATAGCATGGGGACGGCGATAGTACAGAATGGGACGCACAAAGAAGCCAATCACGCTCGCGCCGATGACAAGGCTCTCATAAATAACGACCTCGTTCGGAGACACGAACTCGGCCATGCGCACATCAAAAAGATACTCGCACGCCAAAAACGTGAAGAAGAACAGCGCCAGGCATATAATCTCCCGAATGCCCCGACGCAAATATGCGGTTGTGTCTCCTATGCCCCTCATGGTTAACCCCCAGCCGCTCAATTGTCTGGAAATCTATTTTAATAAGGAACCAGTCTCAATATCGAAGCCAGGCTCGAAATGCTGCCAATTCGACCCCAGCCGTCCACATCACGCCGCGATTTTGAGCCGCATGGACCAGAAGGGACGCGTGCGATCTCTAGCTCGGCCAGGAGTGTCCCCAACTACCACTCATTTAAGTACGTCCCCAATGAGTGGCCGAAGAGTGTCCCCGGCGTCCAATCAAAAAATGGGCCATGTGTCCCAGTTGTGGAGACTCCTTGAGCCGTCTGGGTAACGCGAAGGATCGCGCACTCCCCCATCATCAAAAGTGACACACGCTACCAGTTGATGGGAGGCAGCCATGGGCTTCTTTGACAAGATGTTTGAGAAGAAAGAGTGCGCGGTTTGCGGTACCGAGCTGGGACTTCTAGGTAAGACAAAAATCAATGAGGGCTACCTGTGCAAAGAGTGCGCCGGCAAGCTCTCCCCCTACTTTCACGGCTATTGCTCCAGCACCGCGGACGATATCCGTGAGCAACTCGCCTACCGCGAGGCCAACGCCGAGCGCCTGTCTTCGTTCAACCCCACGCGCACGCTTTCTGCCGGGCGCACCAATATTATGCTCGATGAGGACGCGGGCCTGCTGATCATCACTTCGCAGAGCCGCTGGCGCGACGCCAATCCCGACATCATCGAGTTCTCGCAGGTACTCGGCTGCGATATGGATATCGACGAGCAGCGCACCGAGATCTATCGCGAGACCAAGGACGGCGAGCGCGAGAGCTACAACCCGCCGCGCTACGACCTGGATTACGACTTTAATCTGACCATCCACGTCAACACGCCGTACTTTACCGAGATCAACCTGCGCGTGAACGACTCCACCATCGATCAGCGCGGCTCCATCGAATACCGCGAGGCCAAGCGCCAGGCAACCGAAGTCCGCGATGCGCTGGTGCAGCTGCGCCAGGAAACGCGCGACAGCGTCGTGGCCGCCAAGGCTCCCAAGACCGCGGTCACCTGCCCCTTCTGCGGAGCCACCACCATTCCCGATGCCAGTGGGCGCTGCGAATACTGCGGCGGCGCCATCGGCGCATAGCCTCCGGCAGCGAAAGGACCGATCATGGCCTTCGAGAGCGTTAACTATCAGTGCCCTGCCTGCGGTGGCCCCTTGCATTTTGCAAGCGCCGAGCAAAAGCTCGTCTGCGACTACTGTGACTCGCGCTTTGAAGTCGAAGAAGTCGAGGCCCTCTATCGCGAGCGCCAGGACAAGGCAGACGCCAAAGCCGATGCCGCAGCCGCAACGCCAAAGCCCGTCGCCGACGACGCGGTGCAGGAGCTCGCCCAAAACGCCGGCTACATCTGCTCGTCGTGCGGCGCCGAGCTCGTGTCCGACGGCACCGTCGCTGTCACCACCTGCCCGTACTGCGGCAACTCCGCCGTAGCGCCCGGTCAGCTTTCGGGCGACTTCTCGCCCGACCTGGTGATTCCATTTAAGCTCGGGCGCGATGACGTCACGGCCGCACTCAAGGAACACTACAAGGGCAAGATCTTGCTGCCCAAGAGCTTTGTCACCGGCAGCCACATCGACGAGGTCCAAGGTGTCTACGTGCCGTTTTGGCTCTACGGTGCCCGCGTTGACGGCGAAGTGTACTTTGACGCGACCAACGAGACCGTGACCGAGGAATCCGACCGCACCGTCACGACCACCGACCACTACGATGCCTATCGCAAGGGCAATATCTCGTTTAAGCGCGTGCCCGTCGACGGATCGTCCAAGATGCCCGACGGCCACATGGACGCCATCGAGCCGTTTGACTACGACGCACTGCGTCCGTTCTCGGTCGCATATATGCCCGGCTACATCGCCAACCGTTACGACGAGGACTGCGAGACCTGCAAGGCGCGCGCCGAGCGCCGTATGGAAGAAAGCACGATCTCGGCCCTGCGCGAGACCGTCGTCGACGAATACGACGATGCCACGGTCGAAAGCAAGCAGCTCGACTACACCTGGGAAGACAGCGACTATGCCCTGTTCCCCGTGTGGATGCTTTCCACCTCGTGGAACGGCAAGAGCTACCTGTTTGCCATGAACGGCCAGACCGGCCGCTTGGTCGGCGAGCTTCCTTGCTCCAAGCCCAAGCTCGCTATCGCCTCGGTGCTGTTCTTTGTGATCGGATTTGTCCTCTCCCAGATCCTCTTCATGGGTGAGAACGCCTTCGATCCGGATTACCTCACCTTTGATATCGAGGGCATCCTCATCAACATCGTCGCGCCGCTGATCATCGTGGTCATCGCAGACGTGCTGCTGGTGGGCCAGCTCAAGACGGCCAACGAGGCCACCCACGCCGATTGCTACTGTGGCGAGCTCGACCTGACCGAGAAGCACGACACCTTCAGCCACACCGAGACCACCGTTGTCATGAAGGACGACAAGGACGATTAACCATCCTGACCAATACCACCCGGCCTTTGACGAGAAAGGAAGATCACCATGGGACTCTTGAAAGCTGGATTGGGTGCTGCCGGCGGCGTCATGGCCGACCAGTGGAAGGAATTTATCTACTGCGAATCGATGCCCGCTGACGTCTTGGCCTGCAAGGGCAGCAAGCGCACCGGCGGCCGCAGCTCCAACACGCGCGGCGAGGACAACGTCATCTCCAACGGCTCGGTCATCGCCGTCAACGACGGCCAGGGCATGCTCGTGGTGCAAAACGGCAAGATCATCGAAGTCGCGCTGGAGCCCGGTGAGTTCGTCTTTGACACCGGCAGCGAGCCGAGCGTCTTTAGCGGCAACCTGGGCGATTCCATCAAGGAGACCTTCGCCAATATCGGCAGCCGCTTTACCTTTGGCGGCGACGCGGGCAAGGACCAGCGTGTCTACTTCATCAACACCAAGGAGATCATCGGCAACAAGTACGGCACCGCCTCGCCCGTGCCCTTCCGCGTGGTCGATAACAACATTGGCCTGGACGTCGACATCTCCGTGCGCTGCAACGGCGAGTATTCGTACCGCATCACCAACCCGCTGCTGTTCTACACCAACGTATGCGGCAACGTGACCGATAGCTACACGCGCGACAAGATCGACAGCCAGCTTAAGTCCGAGCTGCTCACCGCCCTGCAGCCCGCCTTTGCCAAGATCTCGGAGATGGGTATCCGCTACAGCGCCATCCCCGGCCACACCACCGAGCTCGCCCGCGCGCTCAACGAGGTCCTCTCTGCCGACTGGCGTGACCTGCGCGGCGTTGAGATCGTAAGCTTTGGCGTCAACTCCATCGCCGCCTCGCAAGAAGACGAGCAGATGATCAAGGACCTGCAGAAAGCCGCGGTCATGCGCGATCCCACCATGGCGGCAGCCAACATCGCCAGCGCCCAGAGCGATGCGATGCGCGCGGCAGCCGCCAACCCCAACGGCGCGATGGCAGGCTTTATGGGCATGGGCATGGCAGGTGGCATGGGCGGCATGAACGCCAGCCAGCTGTTCGCCGCCGGCCAGGCACAGCAGCAGGCCGCCCCGCAGCCGGCTCCGGCTCCCGTCCCCGCACCGGCTCCCGCCGCCGCACCTGCGGCCGGCACGTGGACTTGCAGCTGCGGCGCCACCAACACCGGCAAGTTCTGCTCCGAGTGCGGTAGTCCCGCACCCGCCCCGGCACCGGCCAAGTGGTTCTGCCCCAACTGCGGTAGTGAAAACGGCGGCAAGTTCTGCAGCAACTGCGGAACGCCCCGGCCCTAGCCCCTCTATCTGGTAATTGGCGGGGGATCCGCCACCCCCGCATTTGCTTCTATGGGTTTCGTTCGATGAAGGAGGACACCATGAAGACAACGTTCAAAAAGTCCGTACTCGCATTTCTGACATGCGTCCTGGCGCTCGCCTTTGCCCTGACGGGCTGCAGCGGCGGCGGCAAGGACCCCAAGGCCAACTTCGTCGGCAGCTGGCAGTACTCGGGTGGAACCTTGGATGGCGAAGAGCTCACCGATGAGTACATGGATATGCTCAAGGAGTGGGGCCTCAACTGCGTCCTGATCCTCGACGAGGACGGCACAGGCGTCCTCGATATGTTCCTTGAGGTCGCCGACCTGAAATGGGAAGCCAAGGACGCCACCACCGTAACGATCACCGCCGAAGATGAGTCGCACGACCTGAAGCTCAAGGACGACAAGCTCGTCCTTGAGGTGGAAGGCGACAAGCTTATCTTCACCAAGTCCGACAAGGATCTGTCCGGCACGGTGAAGAAGGATCGCGAGGCGGCCGAGAAGGAAGAAGAGGTCGATGAGGCCGTCGAAGACGACGACGTCCAGAGTGTCGAAATCTCCCCCGCCGTCACCGTCGCCGATGACGATCTGTGCACCATCACCATCACCGAGAAATTCAAGGACGACTGGGGCGACATCGGCTTTGTCGTCAACATCACCAACAAGAGCGACAAGGACCTGACCTTCTACGCTCCTTCCGGCAAGACCAACGTCAACGGCACTATGAAGGAACCCTGGTTCTCGGCTAACCTGATGCCCGGCACCAGCGCCACCGAGGAATTCACGTTCTCGAGCGGCGAGCTTGACAGCCTTGACGACCTGGTCAATACGACCATCGGCATCGACGCCTACCTGACCGATTCCTACGAGGACGTCGCCTCCTACAGCGCAACCATCGCGTAGCGGCAGACATCGACGGCCGCGGATTGGCGGATACATCCGCGCACATGTCAGGCGGGGCCGCAGGAGTTGATCCTGCGGCCCCGTCGTTTTTGTGCCGATGCGTAACGAGCGCTAGCGCTCCATATTGGGAACGATGCTGCCCTCCGTTACTGCGCGCACGGCCAAGCGCATGATGTTGTCGTAGCCGGTCTTGTTGAGGATCTCCGAGATGCGACGCTTGATGGTGCCCTCACTCATAAACAGCTCGGCCGCGATCTCGCGACGGCTCTTGCCCTCGCAGGCAAGGCGCAAAATCGATAGCTCAACATCGTCGAGTGCCGCCGTACCCGAAAAAATACTCTCGGGCGGCTTGGGAAACGTGCAATAGCCCGCCAGCGTGGAGCGCATCACGGCGAACAACTCGTCGATACCGACGTTCTTGTACACAAAGCTATCGACGCCCGCCTCGCGGGCCTGATCGACAAAGGTGATCTCGGGCATGCCGGTCATGATAATGACGCGGCACTCGGGCAGTTGTTCTTTAATGCGCGCCGCCGCCACGATGCCGTTGGAATCATGCTCGGTGCATACGTCCATCAGTATCATGTCCGGGCGCTCCTTGAGCGCGACACCCAAGGCCTCGGAAGCATCGGCAATGGCGGAAACAACGGTCATATCGGGCTGGTCGCCAACGGAACGCGCCAGGCTCTCGCGCAGGATGGCCTGGTCTTCGACTATAAGGACGCGGATCATGAGCTTCTCCTTTGAGCTGTGGCGCTGGCGTTGAGCGGGATGGACACCGCAAGCGTAAAGGGCGGGGCGGCATGGATTTCCAGGCAGCCGCCCAGATCTTGCGCGACATGCCTCATACCTGGGATACCCGTTCCCTCGCGATACGATACGGGTGCAGGCGCGCCGTCGTTAGAAACGGTCATCCGCGCAACAGCGCCGTCTTCCGACGTCTCCCGCCACAGGCGCACATGGACCCGATGGGCCTGTGCATGCTTGGTGGCATTGGTCGAGGCCTCACGGATAATCTGCAAAAATGCGGCGGCGACACGCGCGTCCTCAGGCAGCGCACCCTCAACATCGATCTGCACACTCACCAGGCCAAAAGCATGGACGATATCACCCAGCTGCTCTGCAGGCTCGCTGGCACCGCCACTGCGCAAATCGGCGGCAATTGAGCGCAGCAGCGGGTCGATCTGCTCGAGCGACTCGTCATCCAGGCGCCCCTCCTCCAGATAACGATGGAGGATGGACAGGCGCTGCCCGATCACGTCGTGCACGCGAGCGCGCATACGCAGATAGGCCGCATTGTCAGCAACTTTTTTGACTTCTTCGATCTGGGCTTGGAGCTCTTGGCCCGCAAGCTCAAGCAGGTGGTTGGCTTGCGCTAGGCGATCATGAGCATGCGCATACTCTGTTACATCCAGGCCGATAATGCGCTCAAAGAGGCGGCCCGAAACCATAACGTCATCGTGCACAAACAAGCGAATCTCGGCGGGAGAAACCTCGACCACCGCCCGCGCCTCACCAAAGCGGTCCAGATTAATCCGCACACGGTTCTGGCTGCTTTCGGGCATTTGCATGCTGAGTTTGCGCAGGCCGTTCCATGTACCGCTCATATCGCCTAGGTCGGTGGGCATATGAAGCTCCACCAGGTTTTTGCGCATGCAGCGGTTCATGAGCAGCGGACGGCCCCTCGGGTCCAGATACAGGATGCCCACGGGAATCACGTTGATGGTCTCGATCGTCGAGAACGCGGTGATATCCTCCTGGCGGTTACGGACGTCCATCAAGAGCGCCGCGATGGAACGGAACAGGAAGAACGCTCCCTCTGCGATAAGGACAACGGTCCACGCCGAGCCCATGGCAAAAACCACCGGCGGCGTCACGGCGACAACAAGCAGCAGCTCGACCAGCATGACGGGGCGACGATAGCGCACCATAAGCACCACGCCATAGGCAAAGATTGCGGCATTGAGCCACAGCGCTCCGCCCATTGCCCTGGCGCAAACGTCAAGCGGCGCCACCAGATACGAGCCAGACGACGCGAACAGGATAAGCGCCGAAACCACCAGGTGAAGCACGAGGCTCGCCTCGTAGGTGCAAACCGCCTTACGGTTATAGGACGAGCGGCGCGATGCGATGAGCGGAACGTGGATCGTCTGCAGGCACGCAGCCAGGGCAAAGACAATATCGAGTGCAACGATTTGGGGAAGGATGAGCGAAATCTGCATCGTCACTCACCCGCCCGCGGCATCAACACGATCATACGCAACTGGCCGGGTTCGCCCTCAAGGCGGTATGCCACGTTGCGCCCTTGCAGAGCGCTTTCGAGCTCTTGCGCAGCGGGCGTCTGCGAAAGATCTTCATCATCGTTGGAAAAAAGCGTGGCACGCAGCTCGACACTGCACCGGTCATGGTCGCCCAAGTGATACATAAGCGCCGGATGGTCGGTGGTGTAGGCAAAAAACGCAAAGTCATACACGCAGTCGTACAGGGCGCTTACTGTACTGGCGTGCAACGGGCGCCGTATGGCGATAATCGAGGCGCAATCGATATCGATGGTGCGCAGGTCGCTTGCGAGCTCGTTGGCAATGAGCTGAATGCGGTCGCGATCAAAGCCGCTCTCCCCGTGCTGCGCCAACGTGAGTGACCCCTTGCGCTTGCAATAGGCGACGAGCATCTTGGCGCGCTGCAGCATGCGGTAACGCTCGTGCGAAGACACTTCGTCGGTCAACGGCGGCAGCGAGCTCAGCAGGTCGTACATCCCTTCGAGCGCGCGGACAAGCGCTTGATCCACGTCTTGGACCAGCAAGGTCTCGGCCTCTTGATCTGCCAAATGCGTCTTAAGGTCGTAGTCGGCGGCGAGCAGCTCATTTTGACGCTGCAGTTCCATGCGACGATGTGCCAGTTCACGGTTAAGCTCGTTGAGCTCCGACACGTCTTGGGCGAGCAGGGCCGATCCGCCCAGCAGTGGAAAGGCACGGTACATCACATCGGGATCGGACGCCACGGCAAAGGCATGGGCGCGGCCGTGCTCCTGGGTCCGCAACTCCTCGCGCACGCCTACCGGCGTTGGCTTTGACACCGGCGTGGCATAGACCTCCTGCAGGTCGCGCGTTAGAACTTTGAGGTCAAGCGGCAAGGTGTCGAAGATGCCGGCGATGTCGTGATACGACGGAACGACACCGCAATCGAGACAGATTTCCATCGCCACCACGCACAAGACGCAATAGATGAGCGAGAAGTTGAGCCTCCATGCCCAGGGCACGCGCAACGCATATGAGATGGCAAAGAACGCGCCGCCCAGCAGCACGAGCGCCGCCGTGCCCGAGAAACGTTGGATGCGAAAGGACGAGGACCGGCCCACCAGGATAAAAAAGGCCACAAAGTTAAAGGCCGTCCACACGAGGACGGCGAAATAACCCCAGCCGTACGTGTAATCGTTGCTCCAGGTGTCGCTTGTACGGTCAAAGTGGAAGACCTGCTGGTGAAAATCGTTGGTGAGAACAAATCCGATAAGCAGGATAGCCACAATCCACAGCGCAGCGCAGTAGCGGCGACCCAGGCGGTGTTGCTCCAGGCCCGCAAGGCGCAAACCACACAACTGGTAGAGCAGCGGAATGAGCGTCATGGGCACGTAGTACAGGTACCACAGCACGGTGGCATAGAACGGCGTGAACGACTTGTACTTGAGAATGACTTCGATCATCCACAGGGCGCAGATGGTGGCGACGGCAACAAGGCGGCGGCGCAGCACATAGTCCAAACAGCGCAGATAGACCGATACGCCCCAGATCGAAAATACAATTGCGGCGACAAGCAACGGCAGAGAGCTCGAATGGACGAGCGCATCCACGACCTCTTCGGACGCCTCGCTATAGGCGGGCACGGTGTTAGAAAGTTTGGGGTCGAAGGCGAACAGCGCCGGCAAGACTGCCAAAAGCATGAGGAACAGCGCGGTGATGGCGCCGGCGATAGCAAAGACGCGGTGACGGTACACCTGATGTGTTATGCCAACAAGGAATCGCGGCATGGCGAAGAGCCTGCCGCCCCTGGGATCCGCCACGGGTGCGGATCGGGCGGCCGCGTGGCCGATATGTCGCTCGCGGGTACCCATAGTGCTTTTAGTGTACCGACAGGTGGGCCCAAAAAGCGGGCCACATGTCCCAAAATCCGCAGACGGCAAGGCGCCCGGCAGCCTCCCCCGTCCGGCACTTCCCGATATCCGCCCGCCCCAAACCACCGCAAAGGGGACAGGCACCTTTGTGGTGGTTTGGGGCGATGCGCTAGTCCACGGCGATGTCGAGGTTCTTGCCGATGAGACCTACGTAGCCGCCCTCGGCAGCCTTGGGGCTGTCAGCATGGCAGAGAACCCACTTGTCGGCCTTCCAGTAGCAGTAGCTGTCGCCAGCCGTGGGCATGTCGGCTGCAGCCTCGGGGCGCGGGCCGTTGGTGCCGGCGGGCAGCGCCACCATCACCTGGAAGCCGCCGTCGTCGACCATGCAGGGCGTGTAGTGAAGCGTGGTGTTGAAAACCTCAACAAGCGTGCCGGCCGGCACGCGGAACGCCTTGACGCACGCGGTATCGAGCTTGCCGTCCTCGATCTCCCAGCGATGCGCCACGAGCAGGATAAAGTCGCGGGCGCCCAGGTTGAACTCGCTCGCGCGGTGGTACTCCAGGCAGTTGAGACGCGTGTTGTGGCCGTTGCACCAGCCCAGCTGGAAGGGACGACCGCCAAACATGAGAAAGCCCAGCTTATCGGCATCCATGACACCCTCGAGCTCGGGCGCGGAGGCCACATACTTGCTGCCCTCGGGGATGGGCGTGGAGGCAAGTGCCTCGAGCACGGGCGACGTAAGCTCGGACGGAACGTTATCCCAAACGTTGCCATAGGACTTGAACTCGGGATCAGAGACAGAGTAGATATGCATGTTCGCTCCTGTTCGTTTGTGTGACAGTATGAACATTCTAGAACAATCTTGTTCTGTTTTGAGCACTCGGCATAAAAAAGCGCTCCGCAAAGAGCGGGAGCGCTTCTGGCACAAACGTTATTCCTGCAAGCAGCCTTACGCCTGCTGATAGTGCAGGTGATTCTCGTCGATATCGGCCAAGTCGCGGTCGAGGTAGCGGCGCGCGAGCCAGTTTGCCATGGGAAGGTTCTGGTCCAGGTAGTTACCGCACTCCTCGGGAGCGGCACCGGGGATATCGCCCTCAAAGCCAGCGACAAACTCGAACAGCTCACGCACGAGCGGCAGAATCTCCTCGCTCGTCACCTCGCCAAACACGACGAGGTAAAAGCCCGTACGGCAGCCCATGGGACCAAAGTAGACAATGCGGCTCGACCACTCGGCATGATTGCGAAGGAACGTCGCGCCCAAGTGCTCGATGGTGTGGCATTCGGCCGTGTTCATAACCGGCTCCTTATTGGGCGTGGTCAGGCGCAGGTCAAAAGTGGTGACGGCGGCGCCGGTCGCCGGATCGCGGTCGATGCGGCTCACATACACGCCGGGCTCAAGCAGCAGATGGTCAACGGAAAAACTCGCGATGCGCTCCATGGCAGATCCTCTCGGTAGTTAAATTGGGACGGGGCTCTTTTAGCTGGTTCGAATGGTCGCACCAATCATACCAGTCAAAAAAGCCCCGTCCCAAATGAGCTACCCGGGACGGGGATCAATGAGTTTTAAATCCCCGTCCCAGAAAAATCATTCTAGGTAATCTAGAAGGACTTTTCCGCTCTGGGGTCTGGCGCCGTTCCGACTAGATCTCGCGCACGCTTTGGCGCTCGACAAAATAGGTCGATACGGCCGTCTTGCAGGTATAGCTCTTGGGATTGCGGATGTTGCCCACCAGGCGGCGCACCGCGATCTCGCCCACCTCGTGCTTGGGAACGTGCACCGTGGTGAGCGGCGGGTTGGAAAAGGCGCCCAACGACAGGTCGTCAAAGCCGATGATCGAGACATCCTCGGGCACGCGAATACCGTGCTCGTTGAGCGCGCGCATGGCACCCACGGCGAGCACGTCGTTTTCGGCAAAGAAAGCCGTCGGCAGGTCGTCGTGCGAGACGCTGTCGAGCCACGCGCCCATATCGCGATAAGCGCCCTCGAGCGTGGTGCCCAGCGTGACACGCCATGCCGGATTGGCCTCGAGGCCCGCATCCTCAAGCGCTTGGCGATAGCCGCGCTCGCGGTCCTTAAAGTTGCGGATGCGAAGGTCGCCCGCCAGATAGCCGATTTGCTTGTGACCTTTCTCGATAAGGTAGTCCACGGCGCGCAGTACCGAATCGGTGTTGGCAATGACCACGGCATCAAAGTATTGGCGATCGCTCCAGCCGTCGAGCACGATCAGGTGGGCGGCGGCGTTGGCGAACAGGGCGTAGTCCTCCTCGCCCAGCTCGGTACCCATCAGCACGATAGCGGCGGACGGATCGGCGATCAGGCCCTCGACCTGCGGGCGCACAGCGTCAAGATCGCTAAAGTCGAGCGTGACAAAGCTCGTGCTCATGCCGTGGCGACGCGCCTGGCGCTCCACGCCCTCGATGACCGCGGGATGGAAGGTGCTCTCGTCCAGGATGGCGGCCGTCTTGCGCGCAAGCACAAACTGGATGCTCTCGAGCTGCGTCGACTGCTGGTAGCCGAGCGACTGCGCACACTCCAGGATGACCTTGGCGGTCTCCTCGCTCACGCTGCGCTTGCGGTTGAGCGCGTTGGACACGGTTGCGGGCGAAAAGCCGGTAATGCGGCTGATCTCGCGGACGCTTGCTTTAGCCATCATTCCCCCTAGCATCGGTCGCGGCCGAGCATCGTGGCTTGACCGCCCCGTGGCTCGGCAACTAAACGACCGCAAATTCAATCTAAACAGAAGAGTAAATGTTTATTAGCTAGTTTAGCCTGTTGTCAAGCAAAGTGGCGCGACTATTCCCCCAACGGGCGCATTTGTCCATCTTAACGTTATTACGCAAGGTCTTCGCCATTGCTTGCTATTACGCGTCGGTACCATTCGAAGCTTTTCTTTTTACGTCTCTCAAACGAGCCCGCACCGCTATCGTCTCGATCGACATAGATAAACCCGTAGCGCTTACGCATCTGTCCTGTGGCGACCGAAACCAAATCGATCGGGCCCCAACAGGTATATCCCATGAGTTCCACCCCGTCGAGCTCGACGGTCTCCCTCATCGCCTCGATGTGGGCCCGCAGGTATTCAACTCGATAGTCGTCTTCTATTTCACCCGAATCTTCCGGCACATCAGGAGCACCCAAACCGTTTTCGACGATGAACAGCGGCTTTTGATAGCGATCCCAGATTTCATTCATGGTGACGCGCAGCCCTTTGGGGTCGATAAACCTCCCCCAAGGCTCCTGTTTTAGATACGGATTAGGCGCCGAGCGAAGAAGGTTCGAATCGAACTGACCTTCCGCATGCGCTTTTGCGACGCGCGTCGAGTAATACGAAAACGAGACGAAATCGACCAGGTTTGCAGCCAGTACTTCGCGGTCATCATCCCGATAGGGCACCTCAAAACCATGGCGGGCGTATTCCTTGAGAACATAGCTCGGGTACGCACCGCGCACCTGGACGTCGGTAAACATGTAATGGCTGCGATTCTCAGCCTGCGCAGCCAGCACATCGTCCGGATCACATGTAGCCGGATAGAAGACACCTGCGTTGAGCATGCAACCGATCTTCGCCCCGGGGCACAGTTCATGACACGCCCCGACCGCACGGGCACTCGCAACCAATACATGGTGCACGGCCGTGTGAACCGTTGCATAGCGATTCTCCCCTTGCTCGAAGATGATCCCCGCCGCCATAAAGCACGCCTGCGTCATGATGTTGATCTCGTTAAAGGTCAGCCAATAATTGACCAATCCCCGATAGCGCTCGAACACGGTACGCGAATATCGATCGAACAGGTCGACCAACCTGCGATCGCGCCATCCGCCATACGCATCGACGAGATGCATGGGGACATCATAGTGGTTGAGCGTCACCAAAGGCTCAATGCCATGCGCGCGGCACGTCCTAAAAACATCCTCGTAAAAGGCAAGGCCTTCTTCATTGGGCTCGGCTTCGTCTCCTTTGGGAAAAATGCGGCTCCAGGCGATCGATAAGCGCAGGCATTTAAAACCCATCTGGGCAAACAGTTCAATATCCTGCTTGTACCTATGGTAAAAATCAATGCCTTTGCGAGCGGGATAGAAGCTGTCGGGTGCCAACGCACGCGGATCAAGGTCTCCCCGCATGACGTCCATGCGTTGATCGCCAAACGGCAGCATGTCGGAATTGGCTAAACCGCGACCGCCTTCGTTCCATCCTCCCTCGCACTGGTTTGCAGCCAGAGCCCCGCCCCATAAAAAATCTTCTCTAAACATTATGGTGTCGTCCTTTCTATCAAATTCCCGGCCCACACTGTCGAACGCAACGGACTCGGCAAGTGCCGCGCAACAGCACAGTACCGTTGCGCGGCCAAGGGGTCGGACCGCGCAACGGCTGGGGAGCATATTTGTGCAGTAGCCTCTTATGCCTCGACGGATTCAACGGCCTCAGAATCGCCGCTCTTGGACTTCAACGGCATCTTCTCCTGTCCTTCAAATCCAAAAACCATCGCCAACGCAAACGTCACGGCACCGCCAGCAAGACACCCGATGGTGCCAGGGATGATATCCTGAGCAAACATGAGCACGTTCATCCATGGGAAACCAACGCCAGTGAAGATATAGACGTTGGCATGAAGAAGGCTTACCAGCAGACCACCGACAGCACCACCAATCATGTTCCAGGCAAGAGCCTTCTTGTCGCGAAACAGGATGCCGTAGATGATGGGCTCACTCACGCGACCGAAGGCATAGGTGATGAACAAGTTCCAGCCCGTGGCTCGACTCTCCTTGTCCTTAGCGCGCAGGCCATAGGCGAGCGCGATGGCAAGCGTGGTGTAGGCTACAACCGCGGCGCCGGGGTATAAGATGGCGTCGTAACCGTTCTGGAGCGCGGCGGGCAATATGGCGGTATAGATCGGCACGTGCATGCCGGTGGCGATGATCAGATTCCAGAATGCGCCGATAACCGCGGTCGCAGCGGGACCGGCAACAGAGGCGAGCCAAATGATGAAATCGGCCACAAGGCCCATGACAAATTGGACGGCAGGGCCGCAGAGGCACAGCGCGACCGGCAACATCACGAGCACCGTACCCACGGGTACGATCAGAACGCGCAACATATCAGGCGAGATCTTCTTAAAGAAGCGCTCAATATAGGACTGGGCCCAGGTGATCAAGATGACCGGAAGAACAGCCTGGGTGTAGTTGACGAGCTGCATGGGGATGCCGAAGACGCTGAAAGGCTTTCCGTCCTCAACAATAGCGAGCATGTCGGGATAAATCATCACAACAGCGATGAGCAGTGCCAGCACAGGACTCGTTTTGAACTTCTTAGCCGAGCTATAGGCGGCAAACACCGGGAAGTAGTAATACGCCGCATCGCCCACCAGGGAAAGGATCCGATACAGGTCGCTCGTTTCGGACATAAAACCGGCGCCTTCGGGCCCAAACAGAATAACGAGCATCTTGAAGATACCGGCGACACAAAAGATCGGAAGGATCGGGGTGATAGCGCCGCTCACGGCATCGAGCAGCTGATTGAAGAGGTGCTTGGGCGCCAAGCGCTCCTTCCAGCTAAGCTGAGGGCCATCGAGTTCCTCGTCAATCGATACCGTGACCTCGAATCCGCCCTGCTTACAAACCTCGTCGTAGACCTTGTCGACCGTGGGCCCGACCACCAGCTGCACCTGCCCTCCGGCGTGCACGACGCTGATGATAGACGAGATGTCCTCAAGCTTCTCATCATTCGAGAGGCTTTCATCCTTGAGGCTGAAGCGCAGGCGCGTCATGCAATGCGTAACCGAAGCCACGTTTTCCGCCCCGCCCACAGTGGAGAGAATCTGCTCTGCCACCTTTTTGTAATTTGCCATCATTGGCTCCTTTGCACAATCTTGGCTTACTGTTCGAATCGGCAAAGGTCATGCCCCGAATGGCTACGGGTTACAATCCTTTTTTGGAGATGATCCGGTTGAGATGGATCATCAGATAGAGTTCCTCCTCCTCGGAGAGCGTGGCGTCCCACGTTTCACGACAATAGGAACCGATATGCTTCACGCACTCTGCCAACTGCGGAAACTCCTCACGAAAGTTCTTGTACATCTGCATGTTGGCGCTGTTCAGCGACTCGCCGGCTTGAATGCGCTTGAACAGGTACCGCAGATGCGTGGCGAAGCGGGTGAAATCAAAGGAATCGCGGTCGACAATAATGCGGAAATCGCTTTCGAGAATCTCGATAACGTCCTCGAGCATATCGTCGAACTGCTTTGTGGGCTCGGCCGTGGCTTTGACGGCTTCAACAACCCGTGCGTTCACGAGATTCATCGCAATACTGGCAATCTCATCCTTGGGAAGCCGCTCTCCGAGCTCCTTCTCGAGTCGCATGACGATAAACTGGGCAGCCTTGTATTCCTTCGGATACGTCTCCCGCACTTCATAGGCAAGAGGCATCGCGATGCGGACCCCCTTTTGGGCTCGCGCAACGGCAAACGACAGGTGATCAGCCATGAACAGCGTCGCATTGGTCGAGAGGTCGTAGGGCAGTTCGTTGGCAACGATGTCCATAACTTTCGCCGCAAACATCACGATATCCGAGGGAAGATCCCTCATGACATCTTGTCCTTTAGGATCAATGTCGTAAAACGTATGCTCGATTTTAGAAAGAGGGAGCTCTCGAGGAAAATCTCCGCCGAAACCGACGCCCCTGCCCATGGCGATGACATCTCGCCCCTGTCCGTCACGGCAAAGAACCGCGTTGTTGTTAAGCTTTTTAATTGCAAGCATGGTGAACCTCCTTTCAAGAACACTCACAGAAAAAGGCATGATAGCCAATAGCAGTGCTATTGCGGTCATGCCTTACGTAACAATCCGTGTTGTATTGCTCTTGGGCATGCCTCCACACAGGAGTAACAATCCAAGATGCAAAATGCATTATAGCGCTCTCCCCGCCCCGGGGACCATCGGGCTGGCGAACGGTAGATGTCGGCCCGCCAGCGGCCACATCGAGCAGATGGGCGTGCTTCGATCCCGAGCCTAGCCTAGGATGCGGGCCATGCGCGCCTTGAACTCGGACAGGAAGCGCGGGGCATCCACGGTCAGTGCCACAAGCGCGCTCTTGTCTGGATCGGATAGGCGGCGCTCATCGCAGATGGTGCGACCGCGGTACTCGCCCAGCAGATCAACACGCAGGTTGCAGCCGAGCGCACCTACGAGCGTGGGGTCGACCGCCACGGCAACGGCCAGCGGATCGTGCAGCGCACAACCACCCAGGTAGGGTGCGTTCATCTCGTACGAGCCAATGTAGTGCTCGACCATGCTCGCAAATGCGCAGCCCGCCATGGTGCCCGAGCCCGTCCAGCCGGCAATGTCGCGGCGTGTGAGCACCACGCGATGCGTCACGTCCAGACCCACCATGGTGAGCTTACGGCCCGAGCGCAGCACCGCGTCGGCTGCCTCGGGGTCGCTCGCCATGTTAGCCTCGGCGCCCGCGCTCACGTTACCGGGCACGGTAAGGGCGCCGCCCATCACGACCACGCGGCCGATGGACATCATCGCCGCCGCATCGCGCTCCAGGGCGAGCGCCAGGTTGGAGAGCGGGCCAGTCGCTACGTAGACCAGATCGGAACCATAGGTGCGCGCGGCATCGATCAGATAATCGACCGCAGCGTTGCCGTCGGCCGAGGTCGCCCCCACCGGCTCGTAGGGCGACGCGGGCACGCTCGCGCCGCCGATGCCGTTCTTGCCGTGAATGAGCGCGGTGGACGCCGGCGGCGTATAGGGCTCAGTCGCCTGCAGAGGACGGTCGGCGCCCAGGTACACCGGCACCTCGGGGCGACCCAGCAGATCGAGCACCGCCAGGCAGTTGTGCGCCGATTGCTCGACGCGCACGTTGCCAAAGCACGTGGTGATGCCCACGAGCTCCACCTCGGGGCTCGCGATGGCATAGGCCAGCGCCATCGCATCGTCAACACCCATATCCAGATCAAGGATCAGCTTCTTGATTGCCATTGTTCTACTCCGCTTCTCCGTCTTTATCGTTTAACCAAACCAATGTTCAACTTCGGCGCGCGTGGGAATCGATTGCTGAGCGCCCAGGCGCGACACCGTCACTGCCGAGGCGCGAGCACCCGCGGCCATGCACTCAAAGAGCGGCAAGCCCCCTAGGCGAGCCGCCGCCAACGCGCCGATAAACGTATCGCCGGCGGCCGTGGTATCGACTACCGTACTCGAAAGTGCCGGCATGCGCAGCAGCTCACCGCCATCGCCGAGCGTAACCGAGCCGGCACCGCCCAACGTGATGACCGCGGCGCCGGCGCCCTTGTCGAGCAGCGCATTGAGCGCGGCGACGCAACTCACATCATCCGTGGGCAGAATGCCCGTCAGAACCTGGCACTCGGTCTCGTTGGGACAGACCAGGTCGACCGCAGGCCAGACCTCCGCAGGCAGCTCGCAGGCAGGCGCCGGATTAAAGACCGTATAGAACCCCAGCTCGCGAGCGCAAACAAGCGCCTCGGCCGTCGCTGCAAGGTCACATTCGCCCTGGGCGATAAAGACGCTTCCGGCAGCCGGGGCAATCTCGCTGGTGTCGCCGTCGAGCTCATGGGCCACCAGACGCCTCAGCGCGCAGGCAACGTCCGCGCCCGCAAGCGCATGGTTGGCGCCCGGTGACAGTACGATGCGGTTGTCGCCCTCGCAGCGAATGATGGTCGCGGTACCGGTCTCCACGTCATCGCGAAGCGCCACGAACTCAACGCCCACGCCAGCATCCTGGAGCCCTGCCACAAGCGCATCGCCAAAGGTATCGCGCCCAACAGCGCCGATCATGCACGTGCGCGCACCCATGCGCGCAGCGGCGACGGCCTGGTTGGCGCCCTTACCGCCGGCGTTGGTGATAAAGCCGCTACCGCCGACGGTCTCGCCCGCGCGCGGCATGCGCTCGCACGCCACCGAAAGGTCCATGTTCATGCTGCCGAACACCGCAACGATGCCGCGATCTGCCATGGAAACCTCCTCATCTGCGGGCCTTATACCCACCGCCAGTCGTCGATCGTGCATTCTCGCACCCCCTATAACTTTAGTTCACTTTGATGTGGACGCGCGCTTGAGCTTGCGCCAGCAGCAAGCATTCACAGGAGCAGGCAGCTACAATGAAGGCGTGCTGATTATTCTCGTCATTGGATGATGTTTTATGGAACAATTCTCGCAATCGGGCTCGCGCGGTCGACGCCGCACGGGCAACGAGCCGGCGCCGCACGAACGCGTGAAGAGCGAACGCCGTGCCAACGAGCCGCGACGCACCGCGAGCCCCCATCGCGCTTCTGCCAACAACGCGGGCCGCGCCAACACTCCCGCCGCGGAGCAGACGCCTGCTCGCCCCAAGTCCCGCTACATCCCTGCCCTTGACGGCCTGCGCACGCTTGCCGTCGTCGCGGTGGTGCTCTATCACCTCAACCTCACGTGGGCGCAGGGCGGTCTGCTCGGTGTCACGATTTTCTTTGTGCTTTCGGGCTATCTGATCACGCGCCTGCTGCTCAACGAAGTCGCTAAGACCGGACGCATCGACCTCAAGAGCTTCTGGATTCGCCGCATCCGTCGCCTGGTCCCCGCCGTGGTGACCATCGTGGTGGTGACCTGCGCGCTGTGCACCATCTTTAACCACGTGATGCTCACCAAGATGCGCCCCGACATCCTGCCGTCGCTGCTGTTCTTCAACAACTGGTGGCAGATTGCCCAAAACGTCTCGTACTTCAATGCTCTGGGCGACCCCTCGCCACTCACGCACTTTTGGTCGCTTGCCATCGAGGAACAGTTCTACCTGATTTGGCCGCCACTGCTGTTTGCCATGGTATCCATGCATGTGAGCAAGCCCAACACGCGCCGCGTGGTTCTGGGCTTGGCTGCTGTCTCCGCCATCGCCATGATGGTGCTCTATAACCCCGCCGCCGACCCCAGCCGCGTGTACTACGGCACCGACACCCGTGTGTTCTCGCTGCTGCTGGGTGCCTGGATGGCCTTTATCCCCGATCGCGACCTGGCGCCGGTGCGTCTCGCTCGTCGTTTGGGGCTCAATCGCCTAGCTGGCGCCGCCAAGCACGGCAAGAACGCCGAGGGCAAGCCTGGCGAGAAGGCCGACGAAGCAGCCGAGACCGCCCCGGCACAGCCGAGCGCCCTCGTGCGTTTTTGGTCCTCGCCCGCATCCATCGATGTGTTGGGCGTCGTGGGTCTGGTTGGCCTTGCCGCCATGGTCGCGCTCACCAACGGCTACACCGCCTTCCAGTATCGCGGAGGCACGCTGCTGTGCTCGATCCTCACACTCATGGTCATCGCGGCCTGCGTGCAGCCCCAGGGAATGGTTGCCCGCGCGCTATCCGCCGAGCCACTCGTGTGGGTTGGCAAGCGCTCCTACAGCATCTACCTGTGGCACTATCCGCTGCTGCTCCTCATGAACCCGGTCGCCAACATCAACGATACGCCGTGGTGGCAGTACATTTTGCAGGTGTTGTTGGTGGTCGCCGTGGCAGAGTGCTGCTATCGCTTTATCGAGACTCCGTTTAGGAAGGGCGCCTTTGGGCGCACCGTCGCCGAATTCCGCGATGGCACCACCACGCCCGCCAACTGGGCACGCACGCACATCCCTGTCTGCGCAGCCTACGCTGTCGTGTTGGTCGTTGCACTGGGCGGCCTGATCTTTGTGCCCGAGACGTCTGCGCTGAGCGGCGAGGGCGCCGAAGTTCTGAACAAGGAAGCCAAGAACACCGCGCCCACCGACCAGCAGGCGGCCGACGACACCGACAAGGACAACGACGGCTTCCCCGATGGCTCCTACGATCTGCTTATGATCGGCGACTCCGTGTCGCTGCGTGCCGTAGACACCTTTGACGGCGTGTTCCCGCACAGCCATATCGATGCCGAAAAGGGCCGCCAGTTTGATGCGGGGCGCGCGACATTTGAGGGCTATATCCAGCAGAACCTTGCCGGCAAGATCGTGGTCTTTGCCCTGGGCACCAACGGCTTGGTAACCGACGACCAGATCGACGCCATCATGGCCGATGCAGGAGATAAGCGTATTGTGGTGTTTGTGAACACGCGCAGCCCGCAGCCGTGGGTTGGCTCTACCAACCAGGCCATCGCCAACGCCGCTACGCGCTACAAGAACGTGCGCGTTATCGATTGGTACGGATACAGTGCCAACCGCAACGACCTGTTCGATGGCGATGGCACGCACCTATCGACCACTGGCGTGACTGAGTACCTCAACTTGATCCACGATGCCGTCAAGAAGGACCTGCCCGTACACCCCGAGGATCACGTCAACGATCCGCAGCCGGCAGCCGTCAAGTCTGCCACCGACGCACTCGTCAATGCGCTCGCTCTCAAGCCGCACAAGCTGGGCACCGACAAGTAACCTGCAGCGCAAACTTCCCACATCCGGAGGGGGTGTCTGCCACGGCAGACGCCCCCTCCGGCAGTTAGGGACGTTCCTTATAATATGAGCAGGACATTGTCAAGAGGCAAAATCGGGCCTGGCCCCAACGATATGGGGTCAGGCCCTCTCCCTATATCAACCCGTCCGCGGCGACCTCGGCGTGTCTTCCCGACGCTCGTCTTTGCAGTTTAATATCCGCCCGTGGCGATCTCTCGCTGGGCAATCCGTTGCTACGGCTGAGGCTTCTACGTCGAACCGACAGTCTGTGCACGCGTGTGGCGCCCTGGGCGCTCGCAGAAAAGGGACCTGAGGTTCGCCTCAACGGCTTCGGATCCAACCGCTTCCGGGGTGATCGGCTTATGTGCGGGGGACCGCCCCATTACAGTCTGAAGTGGGCCACCGATAAATTTCGATGGCGAGCATTCGGCGCATTGCCTACGATACGGGCAAGCCCCGAGGGGCCGCCGATCGGGCGCCTCCGGATGGCCGTCTGCCCCTGCCCCGTAGAGGGCCCGGGGGGTGTTGCCACCGGGGGCGCTCGCCGCTCCGGACGACTGATAGGAAACTGCCGGGCGCAAGCGCCACGGCCAGGTAATGTGGGTGTCGCAGGGAGGGGTTCCGATCGGCCTACCGATTGGAGGATAACACCGTGGCACCACCTAGAATGCCGGAAGCCGTCATCGGGCTCGATGTCGGGAAATTGTCCCATTGGGCATGCGTCGCGACCCGGGACGGCGAGATACTGCTGAGCGCCCCCGTCGCGAACAGGGAGGGCGATCTGGACTCGCTGTTCGGCCGCTTCCCCGACGCGCTCGTGGTCGTCGACCAGTCGCGCAACATAGGCGCCCTCGCGCTCGCCCGCGCCAAGGCGGCCGGGATGTCGGCGGCGTACCTGCCGGGACTCGCGGCACACGGGGCCGCCAGGCTCTTCGCCGGCGACGCCAAGACCGACGAGCGGGACGCAATGGTCATCGCGAAGACGGCGCTGGGCATCCCCGACGCACTCCTGCCGGTCGGGGATCCGGGCCCGACGGTCGCGGCGGCGAGGGCGCTGGCCGCCCAGAGAAACTTCCTGACCTGCGAAAACACCAGGAGCAAGAACCGGCTGCGCAGCATCCTGCTGGAATCGTGCCCCGCCTTCGAGGCGTTGGTCGACCTGTCCGACGGTCCCCAGCTGAGGCTCATGGCATCCCTCGGCGGGGCCTGGTCGGTGGCCGACGCCGGGCCCCGCAGGGCGGCGGCGCTCACGCGCGGGGCGGCGCGCGGCAAGATCGAGGCCCTCGTCCGCTCGACGGCCTCCTCGACAAGGCCGGACGCGGCGGCCATCGCCGCCGAGGACCGGGCGGTGAGGCTGCTCGCGCGCAGGATCTCCGAGAACTCGGCGGAGATCGATGTGATCACGGCGGAGATATCCGCCCTCCTCGAGGGCGACGATACCTACCGATGCCTCCTGACGGTGCCGGGGATCGGCCCCAAAACCGCTTCCGAGCTCGCGATCTCCATAGATATCGAAGACTTCCCAAGCCACGACAGGCTCGCGTCGTACTGCGGCCTGGCGCCGCGCAACCGCCAGTCGGGGACCTCGATCTCCTCGGTGACGGCATCGCGCCAAGGCAACAAGAGGCTGAAGAACCTGCTCATATTCTCGTGCAACTGCCTTACCCGGACAGAGGGAAGATGGGGCGATTACTACGCTAGGTGCCGAGAGCGGGGCATGCCGCACGGCAAGGCGCTCAAGGCGCTGGCACGAAAGAGGCTGAAGGTCATCTACGCGATCATGCGGGACAGGGTGCCCTACGCCGCCTAGTCGAAGCGCTCCGAACAGATTGGAGCCCATCGGCCGAAAGGCCTGGCGTTAGCATGTCGCGATTCAATCTCGAAAACAGCATTGCCCAGTTGACAAAACTATAGGAACACCCCCTACGCCTCCTCGGCCATGAGGCCGACCGCCCACACCCAGCAGGCGAGCTCGCGCGCCGTGGCGACGTTCGCCTTGTTGTTGTGGACCCCGCGCGCGAGCAGGGTCCCGCGCCTCTCGACCAGCCTCCGCACGCCCTTGGCGGCATGCCTGCGGGCGCCCGGGTCCGGGGCCTGGCCCCTGGCGGGCTCCTTCGGCCGCGCGGAGCACGTCAGGTAGTGCCACGCGGCCTCGACCAGCGCCTTTCTCAGGTGCTTGTTGCCCGCCTTGGTGATCGCGCCCCTGCGGTCGCTCTCCCCGCTGGAGTGCTCGGAGGGCGTCAGGCCGACCCATGCGGCGAACGACCGGGCATTCCTGAACCTCGAGAACTCGCCGGCCTCGAACACGAGGTCGGCGGCCGTCGCGGTGTCGACGCCCTTGAGGCAGCGCAGGGAGTCGACCCTCCTCCTCCACCTGGGCTTGCGGGTTGTTAGCGTCAATCTATTTTTCACCAGTTTCGCTAAACAGGCGTGCCGTTCGCGCAAAGGCGGTTTCACCGGTTGCGCTAACGTATTTTCACCGATTCCGGTCACGGCTTGACGGGACCGTCCCTCGGCAGGTCCTTCAGCCTGTAGGACCTGCCCGTTATCTTGACCAGGTGGCAGTGGTGGCACACCCTGTCCGCGATCGCGCTCGCCGCCACGTCGTCCCCGAACACCCTGCCCCAGCCGCTGATCCCCACGTTGGTGGTGATGATCGTCGAGCGCTGCTCGTAGCGCGTCGATATCAGCTGGAACAGCAGGTCCGCGCCCGCGCTACCGACGTCGAGGTAGCCGAGCTCGTCGATGATCAGCAGCCTCGAGTGGGCGTAGTACTTGAGCCTCTTCTTGAGGATGCCGCGCGACGAGGCGTCCTCCAGGTCCTCGACGAGCCGGGCGCAGTCCACGAACCTGACCTCGCGCCCCGCCCTGACCGCCTCGATGCCCAGCGCGACGGCGAGGTGCGTCTTGCCCACGCCGGGGCTCCCCACGAACAGGACGTTCTCGGCCCGCTCGACGAACCTCAGGGTCGCGAGCTCCTCGATCTCGGCGCGCGGGACCGACGGCTGGAAGTCCCAGTCGAAGTCCGCCAGCCCCTTGACGTAGGGGAACCCCGACGACCGTATGCGCTGGCTGGTAATCCTGACCTCCCGGGCGGCGACCTCGACGCGCGTCATCTCCTCGAGGGCGGAGGCGAAGCCCCGCTCGCCCGCGGCGACCATCCTCACGTAGTCGGGCAGGGACGCCGCCATCTCGTGCAGCCCGAGCGCGGAGAGGTTCGCCTGCGCCCTGATCGAGGGGCTACCCTCCGCGACGGCGCCCATCACGCCCCTCCGAGCGAGTCGAGCAGCGCGAGGTTGGCGCGCGCGGCCTCGGCGATGTCCGCGTCGGCCAGGCCGCGCTTCCCCTCGAGGGCCTGCCCATAGTGGTCGGGGTCGTAGTTGATGGGCCTCGACGGCCCGGACGCGGCGTCGTGGACGGCGACCTCCTCGCCGGCCATCCTCACCACGACCTGGCCGCCGGGCATCGCTATGACGCTCACGCGCCGGCCGATGCAGCGCCTGGGCACGGACCACTCCCTGCCGGCGGCCCTGACGAGCATGGTCGGCGGGACGGTCTGGACGCTCACGTCGCCCACCATCGACTCGAGGAGACGGAGGTTCCCGATGGGTCGCAGGCTCTCCTTCTCCCGCATGAACAGCGCGTCAGGCGGCAGGCCGGTGGTGCGGTTCGGCTCCGAGTTTGCCTGGGCCTCGATCCGGGCCACCGCCTCGGCGAGGCCGCTCCACCCGGTGAACTCGCCGCCGTAGGCGAGCAGGCGGTTCAGGAAGCGGTTGGCCGACTCGTCCTTGCCCTTGGTCTGCGGCGAGCGCGGCGCGCAGAGCCTGAGCTCGAAGCCGGCCTCCCGCGCGAACCGCCACGCCCTCTCCTGCCTGGTCCTCCTGCGGCCCGAGACGGTCACCAGGCACGACATGTTGTCCGTGATGCACTCCTCCGGGACGCCGCCGAGGCGGGTGAAGGTGGCGAGCAGGCAGGACAGCAGGTCGTCGAGCGTGCGGCTCCTGACCGGTATGAAGCGGTGCTTCCGGGAATAGCCGAGCGTCGCGGTGAACACGCTGAACTCGAAGACCTCGCCCTCCGAGTCGACGAGCCTCATGCCCTCCTTCCAGTCGAACTGCAGCTGCCTGCCCGGGGGCGTCTCGAACCGCGGGTGCGGCTCGCGGCCGCCCACACCCCCGAAGGGCACGTCGCGGCCCCGGCACCATGCGGTGAAGGCGCCGTACCCGGGCAGCCCCTCCCCGCGGCCCTCGCGCAGGAACGCGTACACGGCCATCTTGGTCATCCCGGGCAGCTGGGCCTTCGCGCGGATCACCTCCTCGAGCGGGTCGAAGGCGCTGCCCCTCGCGGACCTCCCGTCGGCGGCGGCCTCGCCCTCCCGCCAGTACTTGGCGACCGTGTGCCGGTCCATGCCGTGCCTCCTCGCGATCTCGCTGAAGTTCGGCTTCGCGCCGGACCCCCTGTAGACGTTCAGCTCTCCCATTACGTTTCGCTCCATATCCCGCTCCTCCCGGGTCGGATACCCGATCGGAGCATAGTTCCGTTAGCGCAGTTGGTGAAAGTACGTTAGCGGGGTCGGCGAAAGCGCGTTAGCGCATTCGGCGAGATGCGTTTGCGAAAGTGGTTAATTTTAGATTAGCGCTAACACGGGTCTCGGCCTCGACGAGCCCCTCGAGCCTCGCCTTGTCCTCCGCCGCCCGCCTGACCGCGTCGACGTAGTAGGCGAGCGCCTCGTTGTCGGCCCCCTCCGCGAACCTTATCGACTCGATCCAGGACCAGTGCGCCCGGGTCCAGTTGCCCTTCCTGCGGCCGGTGGGCGTCCTCTCGTCGAAGACGAGCCCGTGCCTGAGCAGGAACTTGGAGAGCCGCTGCTTCGAGCGCGAGAGGTCGTCCCTTGGATTGGCAACACCTATTTGGACGATTCCGGGAGGGACAGCCCCGCCTCCCTGAACTCGACCGGAGACATGTAGCCCAGCGTCGAGTGGATCCTGAAGTTGTTGTACCAGTGCACGTAGTCCGAGAGCTTGGCCCGGAGCTCGCGCGTCGTGCCGAACGTCTCGCGGTGGACGAGCTCGGCCTTCAGTATCCTGTTGGTCGACTCGTCGACGGCGTTGTCGTAGGGGCAGCCCTTGGCCGACAGCGACCTCTCAATGCCGAAGGCCTCGAGCATCAGGTCGATCTCGGCGTTGTCGAACTCGCTGCCGCGGTCCGTGTGGAAGACCTCGATGTCCGAGATGGGGAAGGAGAGCGTCGCGAACGCCGACTTGACCAGCCGGGCGTCCTTCCTGGGCCCGGCGGAGTGGCCGACGATCTCCCTGTTGTAGAGGTCGACGAGCAGGCAGACGTAGTTCCACGAGGCCCCGACGCGCACGTAGGTCAGGTCGCTGCATATATGGGTGCGCGGCGCCCTGCCGCCGAAGCCGCGCGCGACGACGTTGGGCACGTCGGCCTCGTTGACCGCCCCGGGGTGCACCTTGAACCTCTTCCTGCCGTATGCGCTGACCAGGCCGTTCTCCCTCATGATGCGGCAGACCCGGCGCCGGCTGACGGTGACGCCCGACCTCTCGAGCGACGCCTTTATCTTGCGCGAGCCGTACCGGCCCTTGCTGGCGGCGTGGGCCGCGACCACGGCCGGCGCGGCGGGGTCCGGCGCGGCGGGCCGGTCGGCCCGCGAGCGCATGGAGTAGTACGTCGACCTCGCGACGCCGAGGAGCCTGCACTGCGCTGATATGGGGTAGCGGCCCTCGTTGGCCGCTATGGCCCTCACTTTCGAGCGTATATCAGCGCCGCTTGTTTTAAGACGTCGACCTCCATCCGGAGCCTGCGGTTCTCGCGCTCGAGCTCCAGGATCCGGTTCTGCTCGGGCGTGCGGTTGCACGCGGCGCGCGGCGAGCCGGTCGCGTTTATCGACTTGATCCACCTCTCCACGGTGCTCTTGCCGAGGTCGTACTCGTCCATGATCTCGCGCTTGGGCTTGCCGGCGTTGTAGAGGTCGACTATCTGCCTCTTGAACTCGTCGGTGAAATGCCTCGGGTGCCTGGGGTCCCTCATATACGGCCCTCCCGTCTCCTGCGCCCCTCCCGGAACTGTCCACATCAGTGTAGCCAATCCACCCTCGCGTCCTCGAGCGCCCTGGTCAGGTCGCGGGCGGCCTCGCACTCGTCGTCGGGGACCCACACCTCGACCACGTTGCCGACCGACAGCATGCGGGCGAGGAACTCGGCGTCGTTGCGGTCGTTCTTCCTGCGCCTGTCCGCGCTGGGCTTGATCATCTTCGAGACGGCGCCGACCACGCAGTCGACCCCGAGGCCGGAGAGCCTCTTCTGCAGGTCGAACCCCGTGACCCCGGACTCGTACACGCACTTGGCCTTTGGGTCCACGGACCGCACCCACTCCGCGACTGCCCCGGCGTCGTAGCCGAAGGTCGCGCAGCGCACCTCCCCGGTCATGACGTCGAGGGAGACTGCCTTTATCGAGCGGGCGTGGACGTCGAGGCCGACGAAGGTGGTAGTATCGAGCATGGGAGCCCCTTCCATGAATGCGGCGTGGCCGCCGCGGCTGAATTAGACACTCACCATTGTCGGCCTAATCCGCGGTCTTTCATGCAGCAGGGGCTCTCAATGTTTTTATGTCCTGCTCATATCGTCTGTGCCGGTACCTAGGGACACTCCTGGCGCAGCCAATGAAGACCTCTACGGATGAATTCCAGGCCGCTCCGTCGCTCCAGACATCGTTTCCGCGCCTCGCGCCGGTAGCGCACAGAGATGTGGTGTAAGAGGCGGGGCATGCCCCGCCTCCGCCCTTTCTTGAAAGGGAGGGGACACCGCCTAGAATTCGTCGTTGGAGTAATGAAGGTGACGAATGGAAGGAAAGGCGATGCCCCAAGAAGAGAGTGTACTGCGCCTCGGCCGCGACGAGGCCCTCGAGGCGGCGAGGCTTTGGCAGGAGTGCGGCGACGCGCGCGAGTTCGCGTGCAGGGTGCTGGGCGGCGTGATGAACGCACTGATGGACTCCGAGGCCCAGCAGATGTGCGGCGCGAGCCGCAACGAGCGCAGCGACGGCAGGGAGAACAGCCGCAACGGCTACCGCCCCAGGTCGCTCAAGACCGCCGTGGGCGACGTGGAGCTCGAGATACCCAAGCTCAGGCACGGCACCTACTACCCCGAGGGCATGCTCGCGCGATGGTCGCGCGTCGACACCTCGGTGGCCGCCATCGTGCAGGAGATGTACGTGTGCGGCGTATCCACCCGCAAGGTCGAGCGCGTGGCGTCCAGGCTGGGCATATCCTCGCTGTCGAGCTCGGAGGTCTCGAGCCTCTGCTCCGACCTCGACGCCGAGGTGGCGGAGTTCCGCCGCCGCGACCTGTCGGGCACGCCGTGCTGCTACCTGTGGCTCGACGCCACCTACATGAGCTGCAGGGTCGGCTCGTCGGTCGTCTCGCAGGGCGTCGTGACCGCGATCGGGCTGGGCGCCGACGGGCGCAAGCACTTCCTGGGCTGCGACGTGGTCGACACCGAGAGCGAGGACTCCTGGGCGGCATTCCTCGGCGGGCTGCGCGAGCGCGGGCTGGCCGGCGTCCGCCTCGTGGTCTCCGACAGCCACGCCGGGCTCGTGGCCGCCGTCTCGCGCCTGTTCCAGGGCTGCGCCTGGCAGCGCTGCGTGACGCACCTGCAGCGCAACCTCCAGAGCGCCTGCTCGGGCAGGCCCGAGGACTCCAAGGCGGCCGTCAGGGACCTCGTGCACGCCGCGGTCTACCAGGACGACCCCGACCTCGCGCGCTGCGTGTGGGCCGAGGCGGCGCCCTGGGTGGCGTCGGTGTCCGCCAGGGCCGGCGAGGTCTTCGAGCAGGCCGAGGACTCCGCGCTGGCGTTCACGGCCTTCCCCAGGGCGCACTGGGCCAAGCTCCGCACCAACAACGTCCAGGAGCGCGCCAACCGCGAGATCAAGCGCCGCTACAGGGTCGTGCAGTCCTTCCCCTCGAGGGAGTCGATGCTGCGCCTGACGTGCGCGAGCCTCATGGAGACCGAGGGACAGTGGTCCCAGCAGCGCGTGTTCTCCGAGGCCTCGGCCGCCGAGGGCTTCGCCGAGCCCGCGGGCAGGCCGGCCCCGACGGAGGGGAGGCGCCGCGCGCTCGGGCGGCGCGCCAGGGAGATAGTGGACGAGATAGTCGAGAGGCGCGGTCTCAAGAAGGAGTAATATCGGGACTTGCAGCGACGGACCTCAGGACGCTCTTACACCACGTCTGCGCGCGCCACCCTCGCGCCTGCCCCAAACAATCAAAACAAGCCCTTTTCGCCGCACCCTCAAAGGTCTGTGGGCAAAAAAGGGCAAATATGAGTACTGTTACCATTTTAGTAGCAGGCAAAACCACCCAAAATGACGTCCGAGCGAACCCTACAACCCCCTAAGACAGCCAACCTGACTGGTTTAAGGCGTATTGGAGCCAATTTTAATGAACATACTATAGGTTATGTTTATTATCTTCTTGAATGTAAATGCTATTCACTTAGCAACAGTACTCATATTTGGCATTTATTGCCCACTGCCATATAACTAACACCCTATAGCAGACAAAAACAGGCCGTAGCCCATCGCTGCGGCCTGTTTGGAGTCCAAAAGAGGCGCTAAGCGCTGTAGCCCATCGCCTGCAGGACAAACATGACAACCGTGAGCACCGTAATCACGCCGATAGTCGCCCAAGTGAGCACGTTCCACACGCGGCCATTGCGGTTGGCACCCATGATGTGACGGTCGGCGGCGATAACCACCTGGAACACCAGAACCACGGGCAGTAGCACGCCATTGATGACCTGCGAGGTCATCATAATCTGGAACAGATCGACGCCGGGCATGAGCACCAACACGGCAGAAATGCCGATGATGGCCGTAATGATGCCGCGGTAAACCGGGGCCTCGTCCCAGCTGCGGTCGGCACCGCGCTCCCAGCCAAATGCCTCGCAGATAGCGCTCGACGTAACGCCCGGCAGCACGCAAGCAGCCAAGAAGCTCGCCGCGACCAGGCCCGAGGCAAACAGTACCGTGGACCACTGACCCGCAATAGGCTCCAGCGCACGGGCAGCATCGGCAGCATCGCTAATCTGAATGCCCGCCGGGAACAACACCGTACCGGTCGTGATGATAATAAAGCCGGCAATGACATCGGCGGCAAGCGAGCCGCTCACGGTGTCGATGCGCTGCAGCACGATATCGTCCTCGCCCGCGTTCTTATCGACCACGTTGTTCTGCGCCAAGAAAATCATCCACGGCGCGATGGTGGTACCGATCGTTGCAACCACGAGCGACACGTAGCTGGGGTCATTTTGAATGTTGGGCACGACCAGGTCGACCGCGACCTCACCCCAGTTGGGGCCAGCCATAAACGCGGCGACAATATAGGTCACGAACACGCAGCTCACCAGCAGCAGAATCTTCTCGATGCGCTGGAAACTACCCGACATGGTAAGCATCCACACCAGCAGCGCCACCAACGGCACCGAGATGCTCGCCGGCACGCCAAAGAGAGCAAGGCCGCTGGCGATACCCGCAAACTCCGAAATGGTCACGGCTGTGTTGGCGATCAACAGCGCCGCCATAGCAAGCACACTCTTGCGCACGCCAAAGCGCTCGCGAATGAGCGATGCCAGGCCCTTGCCCGTGACGCAGCCGCAGCGCGCCGCGGTCTCCTGCGTCACGATGAGCAGCACAGTCATGACGGGAAGCATCCAGAGCATCTTGTAGCCATAGCTGGCGCCCGCGCTGGAATACGTTGCAATGCCGCCGGCGTCATTGCCCGAAAGCGCCGCCAGCAGACCGGGACCCATAGCGCCAAAGATGGCCGCGATGGTCAACTTTTGCTTGGTGCCCGACTTTTGCTTGGTATTTTGCACGCGACCACCTAACCAATGACCGACATGGCGAGCAGCACCGCAGCGGCGCAGTACGCTACGCACGAGATCATGACGGCAATAACGTTCATGGCGGTGCCCGACGTGTTGAGGTCATGCTCGTCACGCCAGAACAGCACCATCAGGTAAATCACGGCACTCATGTTGCCAACCAGGCAAATGATGGCAGCGATATTAAAGCACCCGGTAAAGAGCTGCTCCTCAAACATGGGCGCATCGGGGAACGCAGCGGTGCGCACCAGTTGCGCGCACAGGTAGGTCACGAGCGAAAGGATCAGGCCCATGCCCGTGCTTTGGAAGAAGAATCCCAGGTACGGCTTGGGCTCGTCGTCGTGACCGTCGTACTCGAGGAAGTAGTTCTTGACGAACGACACCATGCGCGAGGCAGCCAGCAGCACGAGCGGCATGGCGCACATGGGGAACACCACCAGATGCGCGGAGCTCAGCGCAGTCCCCAGCACGGTCGCCATAATGCACGAAGCGATGCCCCACACGACGACCCAGTACTGACGATGCACAAACCAGCTGAGCACGTTCGTCGAGTCGTCCGACGCGCTATCGCCCGAGCCGACACCGGCGATCTGCAGGTCCTCCTGATGCTCCTCGGCGATAACGTCCATGGCGTCGTCGAAGGTCACGATGCCCAGGATATGACGGTTCTCGTCGCAAACAGGGATGGCAACCAGGTCGTACTTGGTCATCTCGTCCGTCACGTCTTCCTGGTCTTCGTCGGGTGACACGTAGACCAGATCGCGATAGGCGAGCTGGCCCAGCGTGGCGTCGCGGTCGGCCACGATCAGCGTGCGCAGCGAAAGCACGCCCGTCAGCATGCCGCTCGGATCCTCGGTATAGACGTAATAGACGCTCTCAAAGTCCTCGTCGAGTTTACGAATCGCCTCGATGGCATCACCGACTGTCGCCGTGGCGGGCAGCGAGACAAACTCCGAGGTCATGATACGGCCGGCGGTGTTGTCCTCATAGCCCAGCAGGTTACGAATCGCCTTCTCCTCCTTGACGCCCATCAGGCGCAGGAGCTTCTCGGCCTTCTCATAATCGAGCTCGTCGATCAGGTCGGCAGCGTCGTCCGGGTCCATCATGGCCAGCATCGACGATGCGTCGGTATCGGACAGGCCCTCGAGCATCTCGGTCATGAGCTCGTCGTCATCGAACTCCGAGATGGCCTCGGCGGCCTGTGCCGTGTCGAGCTGCGCGAACACCTGCGCGCGCAGGCGCGGGTCGAGCTGCTCGATGATGTCGGCGATGTCGGCAGGATGCAGCTCGCCAAGCGTCTTGTGCGACACCGAGAGCTGGATGTTCTTAGTCGAGCGATCGAGCAGGTCCATGTAAGACCAGGCGATAATGTCCTCGCTGAGCGGCTTGCCCAGGTGCTTCATAAAGCCCTCGACGACGTGCTCGAGCGCAGGGCTGATCGCGCGCAGCAGACCGCGGGCACCAACTTCGGCACCCAGCAGACGCAGCTGATTTTCGCCCGACATGGAAAACTTGATGTCGTTGACGCGCACGACCTTCATGCCCTGCGTGTCGACAATCTGCTTGTTAAGCACGTCGCGGGCGAGCAAGAGTTCGGTCGGCTGCAGGTACGAAAAACGGATTTCGGTGGCCGATGTCTTAAGGTGTACACCCGTCTCGTCGATACGGTCGACCCATTTGCGCCAGCTGATCATGAACGGCGTCTTGCCGGGCCCGCGGAACGCGAGCGACGTCACGTGCGGAAAAACTTCGCCGGTTGCAATGCCAAAATCGTTAACCACGCCGAGCTTTTCGCCGTCGACGTCCAAGACCGGCAATTTGAGCATCTCACTCAGATAATTCAATGGTGCTCCCCATCATTATTCCTGCGGACCGCGCGACCATGCCGGCACGCAATCCGTGGACTTTTAGATATGTATACGCATGCGCGGGCGGCACGCCGCTCGGCACTCACACCCCGTGCATGCGCAAAAAGCACCTGCATGGGGTCATCGACTGTATGGTCGAGGTTTGGATTTCACCTGTAACCTTTCTCTTGACCCTCATTAACCGCAGTAACTATAGCATCAGCATCGCCCTGCGGCATCGAATTTATGCGCTGCACATTGCAGGCATACCAAACGCTGACGTATCCGTGACATAGCCATTGGGTGTTCCTATAGTTTTGTCAACCGTCGGGGCTACTCCCGGTAGGGCACCCGGTCGCGCATCACGGCGTATATCGCCCTGAGCCGCTTCCTCGCGACGGCCTTGAGCGCCCGCCCGTGCCCCATGCCCCGCGCCCTGCAGGCCCGGTAGTACTCGCCGTAGCGCCCCGAGGACCTCACCAGGCTGTTGCACGAGAAGATCAGCAGGGACTTGAGCCTCGCGTCGCCGCGCCTGGACGCCCTGACCGACCTCACCGACGTGCCGGAGCTCCTCACCCTCGGGGCTATGCCGCAGTACGAGGCCAGGTGGTCGTGGTCCGGGAACCTCCCGATGTCGACCGACACCGCGAGCTGCGCCGCGGTCCTCGGGCCGATGCCGGGCACGGTGAGCAGACACGCGTAGGTCTCGTCGCCCTCGAGCAGCGCCGCCGTCTCGGCCTCGAGGGCCCCGGCCTCGTCGAGGGCCTCCGATATCCGGGCGGCCAGGAACCTGACCTGCCTGTTCTCGGCCTCGACGAGCGCCGGCGGGGGCGCGGTGGAGGCGGCCGCGGCCTCCCCGGCGGCCTCGGCCCGCGGGCCCTCGGCCCCGGAGCGGGCGATCCCCCACGCCCCGCCGAACCCGGCGAGCAGCTCCAGCCACCGCCGGTCCGACAGGTCGACCGCGGCCTCGAGGGCCGGGCAGGACTCGAGCAGCACCGCGCGCAGGCGGTTCTTGTCCCTGGTCGCGCAGGCGACGACGTGGTCGCGCTGCGACGAGAGGGCGCGGGCGGCCTCGAGGGCCTCGCCGCGGCCCGGGACCCCCGACAGGGAGTCCGGCACGCCCAGGGCGGTCCGCGCGATCACCGCGGCGTCGCGCTCGTCGGTCTTGGCCTCGCCGGCGAACAGGCCCGCGGCGCGGCTGGCGGCGAGCCCGGGCAGGTGGGCGACCCCGAGCCCCGCGGCGCGGGCCCGCCTCACGGCGAGGGACCCTATGTTGCGGAACTGGTCGACGACGACGAGCGTGCCGGCGGGCGCGGAGGCGAACAGCGCGTCGAGCTCGGCCTCCCTGTTGCGGACGGGGGCGCTGGCCAGCACCTCCCCGTCGCGGTCGATCAGGCAGGCCCAGTGCGACGACTTGCCGACGTCCAGGCCGAGCACGGCCGCGGGTCTGGTGGATGGCGCTTTCACGGTGGTATCCTTCCGGTAGTCGTTCGACCGGATGGCCTCCCCCTCGGCACTCACATTACCAGCCGCGGCGCCTGCCCGGCACTTTCCTATCAGCCGTCGGGGGCGGCGCGTCCCGCGCCGGCAGCACCCAACAGGCCCTCTCGGGGGCAGGGACGTTCGGCCGTGCGCGGGCGCCCGGTCGGCGGCCCGTTCTGGGCGCGCCTCAATCGTAGCCCGAGACGGTCCCGGGCTGACAATTTCGACTGTAATGGACGTTCTTTGACATAGTCATTGGGGACGTTCTTAAATGACTACCCAATAACTACTCTGCGGTGTCGTCGTCCTCGGCAAGTTGGGGGAACACGGCGTCCTTGGGCATGGCGACCTTCGTCAACGAGGTGAGCTTTTTGCTCAGCGACGTGTCTGTCTTGACCAGGTCGCTGAGCGTCACGATCTTGTAGCCGTCGGCGACAAGGCCGTCGATAATCTGCGGCAGCGCCTCGAGTGTCTGCTCGGCGCATTCGTCTCTATCGGTGAGCAGCACGATATTGCCCGGCGTCACCGAATCGAGCACCGTCGAGACCTGTTCGTCGGCACCGTTGAGCAGCCAGTCGCCCGAGTCGATATTCCACGAGACCACGGCGGAGACCAGGTCCATCGCATCAATCCAGTTTTGCTCGTCAAAGGCAGCGTAGGGAGCACGCAGCAGCATCGTCTTCACGCCGGTCGCCGACTTAATCGCGTCGGTGCCTTTCGTGATCTGTTCGCGTACCGCCTCACGGTCCTGACCCTTGAGCGAATCGTCGCTATAGCTGTTGGATCCGATCTCGCACCCAGCATCGACAATCGCCTTGGCCGTGGCAGGCGAGGCCTCGACCGCATCGCCCGAAAGGAAGAACGTCGCGGTGACGCCCTTTTCCTTGAGCACCTGCAAGATCTGCTTGGTAGCGCCGCTCGGACCCTCGTCAAACGTCAGCGCCACATACTTTTCGTTACCCTTGGGCGCCACGCTGGCGCACGCAACGACGCAATCGGTGGCGGGCACAACCTCGCCGCGGTCTTGCGTCTTGCCCGACTGCTCACCAACCCACACCTCGGAGCGGCCCTGGACACCCCACGTCTGCACATACTCGATAGCGCCCGTACCCTCGACCTTGAGCTTGGGCTCGATAACCGTAGCCTGAACCTCGTGCTTCTCGTAGGTGTTACGGCCATCCTTGACCGTCACCTTCTCGCCGCCCTCAAGCTCGCGGCTGTCCCATTTGCCCTGCTTCACGCGCTTGCCGTCGACCTTCACCGACAGCTTTTCGCCCCCATGGCGCTTGAGCACGCTGTCATCGACGGCCAGCAGGTCGCCTGCGTCGTAGGTGTCAGTCAACTCCTGGTCGTCGATGAGATTCTGCAGCGTAGAGCCCACACGCACCGCGGTCTTCTGGCCGTTGAGCTCCACGTCCACACTGCGGTTGACGTAGCCCACGACGGCAGCGATAAACAGCACGAGCGCACAACCCACGGCAATGAGCGCATAGGGCAGGCGAGACGAACGACGGGGCGTACGGCTGTTGCCGATGCGAGCGCTGCGGTCGCTAAAGCCGCGGCTATGGTTGAGATACATCGCGCCGGGCTTACGGTGACGCTTGCGCTGACCGCTGGGCAGCTGCCCCAGGTCGCGGCGCGCCGTCGGACGCGCACCCGAACGCCCGTTTAAGTTGGATCCGTTTTGGCGCATGTGCCCTCCCCCATAAACACAGCAAGCCGGAGCAACAGGTCTCCGGCTTGCCTCCCATCATTTGGTACGTCGCTATTTTGTAGCTTTTGACGAGCCTCCGCTCGCCTTTTGGTATTCGTCCTTAAAGGCCTTGAACATGCCGCGCGTCTTGCCGAGCTGCTTGCCCAGTGCGCGACTGCCCTTGTCCACGGCAACCGATCCCTTGTCGTCGAGCACCTTGGCGCCCTTTTTGACCTTGTCGCCCACCACGACGCTTGCCTCGGCAGCCTTTGCGGCGGCGCCGCCCGAATACCCGAGCGACTTGACCTCGTCCGAAACAATCATCGCGCCGTCCGCATAGCCGCGCAGCATCGTCGGCGGCACCTGCGTGTCACCAACCAAAACACTCGAAGCAGCACCGGCGGTCACATAGAATGCCTGCACGATGCCCGAGCGTGGCTTGAACTCAACGTCCGAGCAATAGCCCACGACGTCGCCTGATTCCGTGCGCACGTCCATACCGACCCAGATGATGCAATCGTCCAGGTTGATGTCGAGGCGCTTGGCAGCGGCGGCATCGTACGTGTCCTTGACGTCATCGACCGCAATGGCGCCCTCGTAGACACCAATGGCGTCGAGCGCTACGAATCGATCGGGGCGCTCGATCATGCCCGCGATATCGGACTGACGGACCATAAAGCCGACCACGCGCGTACCGCCCGGGGTAAAGACCGGAAAGTGAATCTTTCCGAGCTTTTTAGGGCTGCGCGGCGTGCCGTCCTTTTTGGTGCGCTTGTCCTCGGTAGGCTTGCGATAAATCTTGGCGCCGACAAAATCCCCGGCGCGCATTATGCCTCGGTCGAGGGCTCCGCAGCCTCGGTATCAGCCTCGACGGCGTTCTCGACCACGACGTCGGCGGCAGGCGTCACGTTGCCGCCCGAAATGGCGTCGTTGAGCTGCTCGCGCAGCTGGTCCATGCGCTCGCGGGCCAGGTCAACCTTAGCGCGCAGGTCGTCGGTCTTGGCATCGACCATCGGGCCAAAGTCATTCACCGCAGCACGGGCCTCCTCGGCGCTGTGCTCGTAGGTGTCGCGCATATTGTCCCAGGCGTCGTTGGCGATATCGGCAGCCATGGCGCGGGTCTCGGCGCCCGAGCGCGGGGCCAGAGCAACGCCGACAATAGCGCCGGCAGCGGCACCAAAAAGTGCGCCGGAGACAAAGCTGAAAGTCTTACCCATGATCATTCCTCTCCTGCGGGCACGTCGGTGCCCACCGTTTGAATGCTGTCCATTATACCCGCAGCGCATCACTTGCCGCTCCGCTCATCTGCGTACGGCAAAGGCGCAGGTACGTGATGGTGATAAACGCGTAGGCCTACTCCTGAGGCATAGCTGGCATGGTCACCGTGGCACCCGGGTCCTCGCCGGCGCCGTCCACGAGCGGCAGGCCGCCCTCATGCGCAGGTCCTGCCGGAATCGTCGCCGCACCGCCAAAGACGGCAGCGGAGGCCTCGTGGTTCTCGGCAACCGCGCCCTCGGTATCAATCGCCACCTGGGGCTCGTCGTCAAAGTTGGGGACGCCCTGGGGCTCGGTGGGAACGGGCCCGGCGGTCGCATCGGCAACGGGCTCGGCGTCGACCGGCACATCGCCCTCGTCAGCGCCCTCGTCCTCGGCAGCATCTTCGCCGTTCGCAGCGGCGACGGCCTCGTGAGGATCCTTGCCCTCGGCCTCGGCGCGCATGCCCAACACCAGGTTGCGCAGACCCGCGACCGTGCCTTCCACGTCGGGGGCAGGCTGGTCGGCGTGCAGGTACGCCCAGTCCATCATAAAGGTGGCCGACGACAGCGCACCAATGGCCAGTGCGTCATCGGGGCACGAAAGCTCAACCTCAAAGACGCGCTCGTCGTGCTCGCTTACGCGCGTGCGGCCGCACGAGATGCTACCGGCAAGACCGGTCTCGTTCATGAGCTCAACCGTCACGTGCTCCAGCAGGTGGCAGAGCTCGGTCTGGCCCATGCAGTCCTGGAACTCGCGACCGGAATCACCCAGGCACAGGTGCTTGGCAATCGCCGGCACCAGGTAATACACGCGCGCCGTGGCCTCGATATCCTCCGAGGTCATGAGCGGCATGCCGGGGTTCACCAGCACATGCGCGCAGATCTTGTCCTCGCTGACGGTGACCTTAAGGATGTTGAACAGGCCTGCCATAACTCTCCCCTACTCTTCCTTGCCCTACTCGTCGCCATCGTGCGGATCCACAGAGCCCGCACCCGACGCCGCCGGCTTCTCTGCCGAAGACTCGGAATCCTTCTTATCGGTTTCGGCCGGAGCGATCACGCGAATGAGCGAGATGCGCTGGCCACGCATCGACTGAACTTTAAACTTGTACCCCGCGACCTCAAACACCTCTCCGATGTCGGGCACCGAGTCGCAAAGCTCCAAAATCCAGCCGGCGATGGTCTCATAATCATCGCTTTCCTCGAGCGGCCAACCAAGCTCAATCGCGTCATCGCACGAAAAACGCCCATCAACGAGCCACTCGCGGCGCGAAAGGCGCGTGAGATACTTGTTGTCGGGGTCGAACTCGTCCTCGATCTCGCCGACGATCTCCTCGACGATATCCTCGATGGTGATAATGCCGGCCGTGCCGCCGTACTCGTCCACGACCACCACGATCTGGTCGTGCGAGGTCTGCATCTCGGACAGTAGCGGCAGGATGTCCTTGGTGTCGGGCACAAAGGTGGCGTCGCGCAAAAAGCCGGCGATGGGCTGGTCACCCTTGCCGTCGAGCGCAGGTTGGATCAGGTCCTTGATGTGCGCAATGCCGGCGACGTTGTCGGGATCCTCGTGATAGACGGGGATGCGGCTGAAGCCGGTCTGGCGCATGGTGGACAGCACGTCGGCGACCGTCTCGTCGTCCTCGCACATGGTGGTGTCCACGCGCGGCACCATGACCTCGCGGGCAACGGTATCGCCCAAGTCAAAGATCTCGTGGATCATACGCTTTTCCTCGTCGAGCAGGTCGTCCTGCTCCGAGACCATGTACTTGATCTCTTCTTCCGAGACGTTTTGGCGGTCGTCGGCGCTCTTGATGCGCAGGATGCGGGCCAGGCCATCGGAGCAGGCGCCGGTCAGCCACACGAGCGGACGGGCGATCTTTTGGAAAAACGACAACGGTCCCACGACCTGCTTGGACACGCCCTCGGCATTGGCCAGGCCGATGCGCTTGGGGACGAGCTCGCCGATCACGATGGACACGAAGGCGACCGCGACGGTGATGATGACCGGCGCCAGGCCGCGCGCGATGGCGGAGAGCGGCGCGATGCCAAAGCTCATGAGCCACGTGGCGAGCGGGTCGGACAGACTCGTCGAGGCGACGGCGGACGAGGCGAAGCCCACGAGCGTAATGGCAACCTGGATGGTGGCGAGCAGCTGGTCGGAGTCGGCAGCCAGCTTAATGGCACGCTCGGCGCGCTTGTCGCCTTCCTCGGCCTCGTGCTCCAACACGGCGCGCTTGGCCGTGGTGAGCGCCATCTCGGACATAGAGAAGTAGCCGTTGATGAGGGTCAAAACGAGGGTGGTGATAAGGGAGATGGTTATGTCCATCGGGAGTTTCTCGAACCTCCAAGATTCGGGACGTCAGGTTAAAACGTTGATGGCGGATACGGCAATTGCACCGGCGCCCAAACGAGAACGCGGGCGCGCAGGCGTGGTCGCTAGATTACGAAGAGGATCACCGCCATGAACTGGAAGATGCTGCCGGCGAGCACCCACAGGTGAAACACGCTGTGCAGATAGCGCACGTTTTTGGCGATATAGAACGGCACGCCCGCGGTGTAGCACACGCCGCCGACGGCGAGCAGGGCAAGTGCCACGGGGTTGAGCAGCGCAACAAGTTCGGGCAGCTTAAAGACAACGAGCCAGCCCATCAGCAGGTAGACCAGGCCGCTTACCCAATGCGGCTGGCGCTCGCGTAGGAAGCACTCGAGGGCGATGCCGATGATGGCGATGGCCCATACGGCAAAGAACAGCACAGCGCCGCCGTCGTTTGCGAGCGTGATGAGGCAAAACGGCGTATAGCTGCCGGCTATGAGCAGGTAGATGCAGCTGTGGTCGATGATGCGAAACACGCGCTTGGCGCGCGCGGGCTGAATCGCGTGGTAGAGCGTGGAGGCTAGGTATTCGAGGATAATGCTGACGCCATAGACAATCGCCGCGGCCATATGGGCCGGGCCTCCGCCGCGCAGGGCGGCGAATACGATCAGGAGCACCAGGCCCGCGATACCCAGCAGGCAGCCGACACCATGGGTGACGGAGTTCATGATCTCCTCACCCACTGTGTAGTGTGGAACGACCGCGGTCTTGGGTCGCGGCTTAGAACTGTCGCTCGAATCGGACATGCCGGTTACATCCTCCAACGTAAAGAGTTCTCAACACTATATCAAAGCGTCTAGGTACGTGCGAAATTTGCACCATACGTGACCCTTTGTTTACCCATTCTTTGCCTGTTGACGCATCAACGGCGAACGTCCATAATGCGCTTGCATTAAATGTTGATGTATTAACATCTTATAGGAGAATACCGCATGGCTCAAAACGCACGTTCCCATCGAAAGCTCAAGATAGCCGGCATCGTTGCACTGGTGGTTGTCGTTGCGCTGCTCGGATTTGCCGGCAACTTTCTGTTTGACTTCGCGCTGAATCCCCGCGCGCCATACACCATGAAGATGATGCAGGATAGCAAGAACGACAAAGAAGGTGAGCAGCCGGATGCCGAGGATACCGAGGCGCGGGCATGGTTTAAAGAGAACCGCAAGAGCAGCAACCTCACCGCGGACGACGGGACCGAGCTTGCCGCCTGGTATTTTGCTGCGTCGGAGAGCACGCACGACTACGCCGTCTGCCTGCATGGATATACCAACGAGCCCATCGGTATGGCCCGATACGCCAAACGCTTCCACGACCGTGGCATGAACGTACTCGCACCCGCCGCCCGCGCCCACGAGCGCTCCGGCGGCGACTATATCGGCATGGGCTGGCCCGAGCGCCTCGACATCGTCGCATGGATCGAGCGAATCGTTCAGGCTGACCCCAAGGCGCGCATCCTGGTCTTTGGCGAATCCATGGGCGCGGCGACCGCCATGAACGTCGCGGGGGAACCTCTGCCCGCAAACGTGAAATGCATTATCGAGGACTGCGGTTATACGAGTGTTTGGGACGAGTTTTCTCTGCAGCTCAAGGACGTGTTCGGCCTGCCCAGCTTTCCCTTGCTCGATGTAGCAAACTTGGTGTGCAACGTGCGCGCGGGCTACGACTTTCATAAGGCGAGCAGCGTGGAACAGCTCAAGCGCGCGACGGTTCCCATGCTGTTTATCCACGGTGACCAAGACACCTTTGTGCCGTACAGCATGCTCGACCAAAACTACGACGCGTGCGCCAGCAAGGTCAAGCAAAAGCTCACCGTCCATGGCGCCACCCACGCCAAGAGCGCGCAGGTCGACCCCGAACTCTACTGGAACACGGTCGACGACTTCCTCGACGAGTATTTTTAGGCAAATAGTACGGTTTACTGGCCTATCTGACCCCCTAGCACTTCCGAAAAGCCGCCCGTGGGCACTGTGCTCACGGGCGGCTTTTGCTAACAGTTGTGCTACAAAGGCGCTTGTTTTGTCTAATAGCTAGGTGCTACTTGACCTCGATGAGCTCGTACTTGCTCGTGCCCAGGCCGATCTTCTCGGCGTGCGCGATGCACACGCGCCAGTCGGTGTCGGGATGCGTGATGCAGAAGGGATCCTTGGCCTGCTCGCCCTCCAGATGCTCGTGGTTGTGCTCCATCTTGGCCGCGCTATCGGTGAGCTCGGTGTTGGGCAGCGGCTCAGACGCCATGACGGCGTCGGCGCAGGCCTGGTCGATGGCGACCGGGTCGAAGCTCGCGAACATGCCGATGTCGTTGACGATAGGCGTATCGTTTTCGGGATGGCAGTCGCAGTTGGGACTGATGTCCATGGCAAGCGAGATGTGGAAGCTCGGGCGGCCGTCGACGACGGCCTTCGTATACTCGGCGATCTTGCAGTTGAGCACGTCGGCCGCGGCGTCATAGCCGGGCTTGATGCAGTCCTGGTTGCATGCCGCAATGCAGCGTCCGCAGCCCACGCAGCGATCGTGGTCGATGGCAGCCACGTGCACCGTGCGAGTAGCGCCGCTGGCAAGCTCGCGCTCGCGGGTGCCGTCGAACGAGATAGCGTTGTGCGCGCAGATCTTTTCGCAGGCATGGCAGCCAACGCAGTGCTCGGTCGCGACGTTCGGCTTGCCGGCGGCATGCTGCTCCATCTTGCCGGCACGGCTGCCGCCTCCCATGCCCAGGTTCTTCATGGCGCCGCCAAAACCGGCCTGCTCATGACCCTTAAAGTGGGTGAGGCTGATCACGATATCGGCATCCATGAGCGCCTGACCGATCTTGGCCTCGTGCACGTACTCGCCGCCCTCGACCGGGACGAGCGCCTCGTCGGTGCCCTTGAGGCCGTCGGCAATGATGATCTGGCAGCCCGTGGCATACGGGGTAAAGCCGTTCTGGTAGGCGGTATCGATGTGCTCGAGCGCGTTTTTGCGGCTACCGACATAGAGCGTATTGCAGTCGGTGAGGAAGGGCTTGCCGCCCAGCTCCTTCACGACGTCCGCGACGGCGCGGGCGTAGTTGGGGCGCAAAAAGCTCAGGTTGCCCAGCTCGCCAAAGTGAATCTTGATGGCGACGAACTTGTTCTCAAAGTCGATCTGCTCGATACCGGCGTGACGGATGAGGCGCTTGAGCTTGTCGAGCTGGCTCTCGCGAGCATGCGTGCGCAGGTTGGTGAAGTACACCTTAGCGGGTGCTGCGGGTGCAGTTGCGGTCATAGATCTATCCCCTCGGTCTATATGGCGTTACAGACATAAGGGATGGTACCAGTTAAAGCAGAGTTAATGTCAAGCGCGGCACCTAGTCATTGGGGACAGACTTAAATTGAACTGCGTCCCGAATCTTGGCCTTCTTTTATTAGAAGCGAACACTAGGACGCTTTCAATAGCCGTTTCCGAAACTCCACCGGGGTGAGGCCGCCGAGCGCCACCTGGCGACGCCTCGTGTTCCAATGCACGACGTAGGCGTCGAGGTCCCTCTTGAAGGACTCGAAGTCGGCCCACTCGACGCCCCTGAAGAACTCGTCCTTGAGATGCCCGAACACCTGCTCCGTCGCCCCGTTGTCTAGGCAGTTGCCCTTTCTCGACATGCTCTGCCTGGCGCCGTGCCTCCTGAGCTCGCCGGTCCACCTAGGGTGCTGGTACTGCCAGCCCATGTCGCTGTGGACGATCGGCGAGGCCCCGGCCGGCATTCTCGCGAACAGGCGCCTGAGCACCTCCTCCTGCTGGGCCATGTCCGGGCTCGTCGACACCGACCAGGAGACGATCTCCTTCGTGCAGAAGTCGTAGACCGGGGCGAAGTACGCCTTGCCCCAGGGCTGCCTGAATTCCGTGACGTCGGTCCCGAGCTTCTCCCACGGGGCGCCCGCGCGAAAGTCACGCGCTATCAGGTTGTCGAATCTCTCGCCGACCGGGCCGCGGTAGGAGTTGTAGCGATGGTAGTCGGTCTCCCGGCGGATGCCGCAGCGGATGCCGAGCTCCCGCATCATCTTGAGGACCGTCTTGTCCGCTATCCTCGCGCCCAGCTCGGCCCTCAGGCACATCGCTATCTGGCGGTGGCCGCACCCGTTCGCCGTCCTCGAGAAGATCTCGCGCACGGCCTCCCGGAGCTCTGGCCGGGTCGCTCTCGGCGGGTGCGCTACGGCATAGTGGTAGCTCGACGGCGCGAGCCGCGCGGCCGCGAGCAGGTCGCATAGGCGGTGGTGCCCTGAAAGGGAGGCTACGACCTGGGCTTTCTCCCAGTTTGAGAGCTCTTCTCCGCTTTCAGGGCTATCGATTTTTTTAGATACGCCACCTGGGCCTCGAGTTTGCGCACGCGCTCCTCGAGCTCCCGCTCGCGCGTCCGCCCCCCGGGGCCCTCCGGCCTGCCGCGGCGTCCCGGCTCGAGCGCCTCCGGCCCGCCCTCGCGGTACAGCCTGCACCAGCGGTCGAGCGATGTGGCGGCGGCGATGCCGAAGCGGGCCATCGCCTCCGACCGCGGCATCCCCTCGTCCACGACGGCCCTCGCGACGGCGAGCTTGGTCTCCATGTCGTAGGTCCTGCGGCTCTCGCCCATCCCGATCAGCCCCTTCCTCCCGGTTGCCCGGTACGCGTAGAGCCATTTTCTCACCGCCGGGGCGGGAACGTCGAGCTTCTTGGCCGCGAGTTCGAAGCCGAGGCCGGCCTCGAACAGGTCGGCGGCGCGTGTCCTCATCTCGCGACCGTATCTTGCCTTCTTCCTGCGGGGCATTTCCGATGCCTCCCTTTTCTCGAACCTTAATTTCAAAGTCCAAGAAATGGGATGCAGTTCAAATGACTGAAACCACTCATTGGGGACGGACTTAAATGAGTGCCTCGCCACCTGGCAGCTAGGGACGTTCCTTTCCTGCCGGCAGTTGGGGACAGTCCTTGCCAGCACGGCCGGCGAACCGGCGAATCGGCAAAGACTGTCCCCGATGACTACTCCTGCACCTTGAGAGCTTCGGCCAGGCCCACACGTTTGATGGAACGCATGTGCAGCAACGCCACGACCAGGTAGGTCGCAAAGCCAATGCCGACGCATGCAACCATGGACCAAGCGGGCGCATAGATTTCGATATTGCCGTTGTAGGCGAGCAGCATCGAGCGGAAGATGGCCGTGAGCGAGCCAATAATGACCGGCAGACTCAGCACGAGCGACGCCGCCACGCACAGCGTGATCGAGCGGATGTACAGATGCGAGATCTCGCTATCGCGATAGCCAAAGACTTTCATATAGCTAATCGAACGGGCGCTGTGGTCGATCACAGCCTTGGTCAGTAGATACATAAACAGCAGGAAGATAAACACCGCGAGGCCAACCATCATGCCGATCATTTTGCTCATCATGCCGATGAACTGGTCGCCCACGGCGCGCATGTCGTCGGGCGTGGTGTCGCCGGCAAAGTAGCGCGCGTCGAGGTCGAGCTTCTCGTCGCTCACATAGCCGTTAAAGTAGGCGGCGTCGTTGTCGAACAGCTCGTTAAAGTCGTCGATACTCATATAGATATTCATGTCCGACTTGGAGCCCCAGGCACAGTCCTTGCCCGCGCACTCAAGAGAATAATGCTCGCCCTCGTACTTGTCGTCGAGCGTGACCTTCTGGCCCTCGCTCCAGCCAAACTTGTCGAGCAGGCCGCCGCCAAAGACGACACAGCCGCCGCCGACGTCCAGTCCTTTCCAGTAGCGCGAATCGGATGAAATGCCGTAGACGGAAATCGTCTCCTGCCCATTACCATCACCGCGGTCGTACTGCAGCTGGTAGACGGCGTATTTCTCGGCCTGCGCGATTGCACCCGCATCGTTATCGGTCGTATTGACCGGGTGGATATCGTCGTTGTCAGCGTCGATCTTAGAGGCCTTGTCAATCAGGTCGATAGCCTCATCGCGGTTGCAGCCGAGGGCATCGGCAAGATCGTCAAGGCGCGCATAAAGCGCATCCTTCTTGTCCTGGACCTTGGCGAGCGCGTCCTGCGCCGCGGCCAGGCTCTCGGCAGACGGAGATGTGGTCGCGGCATCAGCTGCCGTCTGCGCCGCATCGGCCGCGTCGTCAAGCTCGTCATCGGCATCCTGGGCGGCGGAAAGCAGCGCGCCGTCAACCGACTGCAAGCGCTCGATTGCCGACCACTGCTCGCGCTCCTCGGCGGTACCCTCGAGCTCCACCGGCGCCTTGAGCGTGTACTGGTGCTCGGCGACCAGGCTCGTCTCGAGGTTGTCCGCGTAGTGCGTCATCGTGGGCAGAATCGCCAGGCCAAAGAGCAGCAGCAGCGAGGCAAACGCAATGCCCACGAAGAGCGTGGCGAAGTTGCCCAGGTTGCGCAGGAAGATACGCAGGCGGAAGCGGGAAACAAAACCCATGCGCTCCGGCAGCTGCAAGCCGCGCTTGGTGCCCGATTTGCCGCTCGCCTCGTGACGAAGGAACTGCAACGGCGTCTTGCCCATCTTGCGAAGCAGGCCCACCAGCGTGATGAGGATGAGCGCGGCGGCGGGAACCACGGCGCACTTCACAAAGATCTCCCAGCTCCAGTACACCTGGAAGGGCGGCAGGCTATACGAACCGTAATAGAGGCTGCGCATGGGCTCGGTAAAGAACGCAACGCCGAGCGCAGTGCCCAAAAGCGCCGCGACCACGCCCACGATAGCGGGAAGCGCAAGGTAGTGCAGCACGATCTCGCGTCGACGATAGCCACTGGCGAGCAGCGTGCCGATGATGGCGCTCTCCTCCTCGATGGTGGCGTCGGTAAGGACCACAAAGACGAACGCCATGATCACGATGATGATGTCGAGCAGCGTCATCCACATCATAGAGTCGCCGTCCACGTCATCGCGCGCATAGCCAATGCCCTGATTGGAATCGGAGTCGATCAGATCGTCCACGCGCGCATCGGCGTCGGTCAGTGCCTCGACCATATCTTGCTCAGCGTCGATGCGGTCCGCGGTGGGGAGGTTGCGATCGGTAAAGGTGAAGGAGTAGGTGTAGGTGTAGGCGGGTGCGCCGCCGGCATCTTCGAGCGCGGCAAAGCCGCCATCGGCGACCTCGGCCACGCCGTACGTGATGGTGTTCACCGTAAAGTCCGAATTGTTGAGGAACAGCGCCTGGCTATCGGGCTGAGTCATGATGCCGCAGATGATGTAGGTGCGGCCCTCGAGCTCGACTTTATCGCCCACGGACAGGTTGTTATTGGTGGCAAAGACACGGTCGATGGCCACCTCGTCGTCCGCCTTGGGTTCCTTGCCCTCACAGTAGGACGCAATGTCCACCTTAGCACGGTGTGCATAGGTGCGCAGCGTGCGCTTGGTGCCATCGTCGCCGGCGGTCTTTTTGATGATGGCGTCGATGGAGAAATTCTTGTAGAGCGTGACGCCGCCGACGTCGCCGGCTGCATCCTCGGCGGCCTTGAGTTGATCGTCGGTAACCTCGAAGGAGGTGGTCACGCGGCCGTCCTCAATCGTGTACGCATCGCGCATGTCGTCGATAAGGCAGCCGATGGAATGCGCTGCGAGCAAAAAGCCCGAGGTGAGGGCGATGCTTCCGCACATAAGAAGAAAGATGCCCAGGTACTTGCCGATATTGCGGCGCAGCTCGCGCGGGAGACGTTTTGCGAGAGGCGTCATGGCGCCGCCTACCAATCGAGCTCGGCGGCCGCGACGGGCGACTCGTTGAGCTCATCCTCGACGATGCGTCCGTCGCGCAGGCGCAGCACGCGGTTGGCCATGCGGGCGATGGCGGCGTTGTGCGTGACGATGATGATGGTGCAGCCGTAGGTGCGGTTGACATCCTCCATGAGCTGCAAGATTTCCTTGGACGTCTTATAGTCGAGCGCACCGGTGGGCTCGTCGCACAGCAGCAGGCCCGGGTTTTTGACGAGCGCACGGCCGATGGCGCAGCGCTGCTGCTGGCCGCCCGAAACCTGGCGCGGGAACTTGTTGCGGTGCTCGTAGAGACCCAGCGAACGCAGCAGGTCGTCGATGTTGAGCGGCTTTTTGGACAGGTGTGCCGTGACCTCGATGTTTTCCTTGATGGTGAGATCGGGCACCAGGTTGTAGAACTGGAAGACAAAGCCCAGCTCACGGCGGCGATACTCGCCCAGGTCGGTAGGTTTGAGCACCGTGAGGTCGCAGCCGTCCACCAAAATAGAGCCAGCGTCGGCATCCTCCAGGCCGCCGATCAGGTTAAGAAACGTCGACTTGCCCGAGCCCGAGGGCCCCAGCATGACGCAGATCTCGCCTCGGTTGATGGACGTGTCGATGCCATCGAGTACCGTCAGGCGCGCATCACCGTCGCCGTAGTGCTTTTTGAGATCCTTAACCTGGACGTAGGCTTCCTGCGTTGCCATGGTATCCCCCATTGTTAGCCTAGTACTACTTTATGAACGTAATAGTAAACCTTGGCGAACTATTTTGGGGCGAGAGTGGGGATTTGTTTCAGACTAGTCATTGGGTGTTCCTATAGTTTTGTCAACCGTCGGGGCTACTCCCGGTAGGGCACCCGGTCGCGCATCACGGCGTATATCGCCCTGAGCCGCTTCCTCGCGACGGCCTTGAGCGCCCGCCCGTGCCCCATGCCCCGCGCCCTGCAGGCCCGGTAGTACTCGCCGTAGCGCCCCGAGGACCTCACCAGGCTGTTGCACGAGAAGATCAGCAGGGACTTGAGCCTCGCGTCGCCGCGCCTGGACGCCCTGACCGACCTCACCGACGTGCCGGAGCTCCTCACCCTCGGGGCTATGCCGCAGTACGAGGCCAGGTGGTCGTGGTCCGGGAACCTCCCGATGTCGACCGACACCGCGAGCTGCGCCGCGGTCCTCGGGCCGATGCCGGGCACGGTGAGCAGACACGCGTAGGTCTCGTCGCCCTCGAGCAGCGCCGCCGTCTCGGCCTCGAGGGCCCCGGCCTCGTCGAGGGCCTCCGATATCCGGGCGGCCAGGAACCTGATGTTAGCGCTAATCTAAAATTAACCACTTTCGCAAACGCATCTCGCCGAATGCGCTAACGCGCTTTCGCCGACCCCGCTAACGTACTTTCACCAACTGCGCTAACGGAACTATGCTCCGATCGGGTATCCGACCCGGGAGGAGCGGGATATGGAGCGAAACGTAATGGGAGAGCTGAACGTCTACAGGGGGTCCGGCGCGAAGCCGAACTTCAGCGAGATCGCGAGGAGGCACGGCATGGACCGGCACACGGTCGCCAAGTACTGGCGGGAGGGCGAGGCCGCCGCCGACGGGAGGTCCGCGAGGGGCAGCGCCTTCGACCCGCTCGAGGAGGTGATCCGCGCGAAGGCCCAGCTGCCCGGGATGACCAAGATGGCCGTGTACGCGTTCCTGCGCGAGGGCCGCGGGGAGGGGCTGCCCGGGTACGGCGCCTTCACCGCATGGTGCCGGGGCCGCGACGTGCCCTTCGGGGGTGTGGGCGGCCGCGAGCCGCACCCGCGGTTCGAGACGCCCCCGGGCAGGCAGCTGCAGTTCGACTGGAAGGAGGGCATGAGGCTCGTCGACTCGGAGGGCGAGGTCTTCGAGTTCAGCGTGTTCACCGCGACGCTCGGCTATTCCCGGAAGCACCGCTTCATACCGGTCAGGAGCCGCACGCTCGACGACCTGCTGTCCTGCCTGCTCGCCACCTTCACCCGCCTCGGCGGCGTCCCGGAGGAGTGCATCACGGACAACATGTCGTGCCTGGTGACCGTCTCGGGCCGCAGGAGGACCAGGCAGGAGAGGGCGTGGCGGTTCGCGCGGGAGGCCGGCTTCGAGCTCAGGCTCTGCGCGCCGCGCTCGCCGCAGACCAAGGGCAAGGACGAGTCGGCCAACCGCTTCCTGAACCGCCTGCTCGCCTACGGCGGCGAGTTCACCGGGTGGAGCGGCCTCGCCGAGGCGGTGGCCCGGATCGAGGCCCAGGCAAACTCGGAGCCGAACCGCACCACCGGCCTGCCGCCTGACGCGCTGTTCATGCGGGAGAAGGAGAGCCTGCGACCCATCGGGAACCTCCGTCTCCTCGAGTCGATGGTGGGCGACGTGAGCGTCCAGACCGTCCCGCCGACCATGCTCGTCAGGGCCGCCGGCAGGGAGTGGTCCGTGCCCAGGCGCTGCATCGGCCGGCGCGTGAGCGTCATAGCGATGCCCGGCGGCCAGGTCGTGGTGAGGATGGCCGGCGAGGAGGTCGCCGTCCACGACGCCGCGTCCGGGCCGTCGAGGCCCATCAACTACGACCCCGACCACTATGGGCAGGCCCTCGAGGGGAAGCGCGGCCTGGCCGACGCGGACATCGCCGAGGCCGCGCGCGCCAACCTCGCGCTGCTCGACTCGCTCGGAGGGGCGTGATGGGCGCCGTCGCGGAGGGTAGCCCCTCGATCAGGGCGCAGGCGAACCTCTCCGCGCTCGGGCTGCACGAGATGGCGGCGTCCCTGCCCGACTACGTGAGGATGGTCGCCGCGGGCGAGCGGGGCTTCGCCTCCGCCCTCGAGGAGATGACGCGCGTCGAGGTCGCCGCCCGGGAGGTCAGGATTACCAGCCAGCGCATACGGTCGTCGGGGTTCCCCTACGTCAAGGGGCTGGCGGACTTCGACTGGGACTTCCAGCCGTCGGTCCCGCGCGCCGAGATCGAGGAGCTCGCGACCCTGAGGTTCGTCGAGCGGGCCGAGAACGTCCTGTTCGTGGGGAGCCCCGGCGTGGGCAAGACGCACCTCGCCGTCGCGCTGGGCATCGAGGCGGTCAGGGCGGGGCGCGAGGTCAGGTTCGTGGACTGCGCCCGGCTCGTCGAGGACCTGGAGGACGCCTCGTCGCGCGGCATCCTCAAGAAGAGGCTCAAGTACTACGCCCACTCGAGGCTGCTGATCATCGACGAGCTCGGCTACCTCGACGTCGGTAGCGCGGGCGCGGACCTGCTGTTCCAGCTGATATCGACGCGCTACGAGCAGCGCTCGACGATCATCACCACCAACGTGGGGATCAGCGGCTGGGGCAGGGTGTTCGGGGACGACGTGGCGGCGAGCGCGATCGCGGACAGGGTGTGCCACCACTGCCACCTGGTCAAGATAACGGGCAGGTCCTACAGGCTGAAGGACCTGCCGAGGGACGGTCCCGTCAAGCCGTGACCGGAATCGGTGAAAATACGTTAGCGCAACCGGTGAAACCGCCTTTGCGCGAACGGCACGCCTGTTTAGCGAAACTGGTGAAAAATAGATTGACGCTAACACCCGGGACCCCCGACAGGGAGTCCGGCACGCCCAGGGCGGTCCGCGCGATCACCGCGGCGTCGCGCTCGTCGGTCTTGGCCTCGCCGGCGAACAGGCCCGCGGCGCGGCTGGCGGCGAGCCCGGGCAGGTGGGCGACCCCGAGCCCCGCGGCGCGGGCCCGCCTCACGGCGAGGGACCCTATGTTGCGGAACTGGTCGACGACGACGAGCGTGCCGGCGGGCGCGGAGGCGAACAGCGCGTCGAGCTCGGCCTCCCTGTTGCGGACGGGGGCGCTGGCCAGCACCTCCCCGTCGCGGTCGATCAGGCAGGCCCAGTGCGACGACTTGCCGACGTCCAGGCCGAGCACGGCCGCGGGTCTGGTGGATGGCGCTTTCACGGTGGTATCCTTCCGGTAGTCGTTCGACCGGATGGCCTCCCCCTCGGCACTCACATTACCAGCCGCGGCGCCTGCCCGGCACTTTCCTATCAGCCGTCGGGGGCGGCGCGTCCCGCGCCGGCAGCACCCAACAGGCCCTCTCGGGGGCAGGGACGTTCGGCCGTGCGCGGGCGCCCGGTCGGCGGCCCGTTCTGGGCGCGCCTCAATCGTAGCCCGAGACGGTCCCGGGCTGACAATTTCGACTGTAATGGACGTTCTTAAATGACCAGTCACAAGGGACGCTCTTTCGCCACCCGGCAGTTGGGGACGCTCCTTATCTGCCCCCGATGGCTAGTCATTTAAGTCTGTCCCCAATGAATACTTTTGGTCGTTTGAACTGCATCCCATTTCTTGGACTTTGAAATTAAGGTTCGAGAAAAGGGAGGCATCGGAAATGCCCCGCAGGAAGAAGGCAAGATACGGTCGCGAGATGAGGGCACGCGCCGCCGACCTGTTCGAGGCCGGCCTCGGCTTCGAACTCGCGGCCAAGAAGCTCGACGTTCCCGCCCCGGCGGTGAGAAAATGGCTCTACGCGTACCGGGCAACCGGGAGGAAGGGGCTGATCGGGATGGGCGAGAGCCGCAGGACCTACGACATGGAGACCAAGCTCGCCGTCGCGAGGGCCGTCGTGGACGAGGGGATGCCGCGGTCGGAGGCGATGGCCCGCTTCGGCATCGCCGCCGCCACATCGCTCGACCGCTGGTGCAGGCTGTACCGCGAGGGCGGGCCGGAGGCGCTCGAGCCGGGACGCCGCGGCAGGCCGGAGGGCCCCGGGGGGCGGACGCGCGAGCGGGAGCTCGAGGAGCGCGTGCGCAAACTCGAGGCCCAGGTGGCGTATCTAAAAAAATCGATAGCCCTGAAAGCGGAGAAGAGCTCTCAAACTGGGAGAAAGCCCAGGTCGTAGCCTCCCTTTCAGGGCACCACCGCCTATGCGACCTGCTCGCGGCCGCGCGGCTCGCGCCGTCGAGCTACCACTATGCCGTAGCGCACCCGCCGAGAGCGACCCGGCCAGAGCTCCGGGAGGCCGTGCGCGAGATCTTCTCGAGGACGGCGAACGGGTGCGGCCACCGCCAGATAGCGATGTGCCTGAGGGCCGAGCTGGGCGCGAGGATAGCGGACAAGACGGTCCTCAAGATGATGCGGGAGCTCGGCATCCGCTGCGGCATCCGCCGGGAGACCGACTACCATCGCTACAACTCCTACCGCGGCCCGGTCGGCGAGAGATTCGACAACCTGATAGCGCGTGACTTTCGCGCGGGCGCCCCGTGGGAGAAGCTCGGGACCGACGTCACGGAATTCAGGCAGCCCTGGGGCAAGGCGTACTTCGCCCCGGTCTACGACTTCTGCACGAAGGAGATCGTCTCCTGGTCGGTGTCGACGAGCCCGGACATGGCCCAGCAGGAGGAGGTGCTCAGGCGCCTGTTCGCGAGAATGCCGGCCGGGGCCTCGCCGATCGTCCACAGCGACATGGGCTGGCAGTACCAGCACCCTAGGTGGACCGGCGAGCTCAGGAGGCACGGCGCCAGGCAGAGCATGTCGAGAAAGGGCAACTGCCTAGACAACGGGGCGACGGAGCAGGTGTTCGGGCATCTCAAGGACGAGTTCTTCAGGGGCGTCGAGTGGGCCGACTTCGAGTCCTTCAAGAGGGACCTCGACGCCTACGTCGTGCATTGGAACACGAGGCGTCGCCAGGTGGCGCTCGGCGGCCTCACCCCGGTGGAGTTTCGGAAACGGCTATTGAAAGCGTCCTAGTGTTCGCTTCTAATAAAAGAAGGCCAAGATTCGGGACGCAGTTCAGTTTAAGTCTGTCCCCAATGAGTAGGTGTCTAGGCGTGGGATTTGTTGTGGGCGAGGGCTAGGCCTACGGCGGCGATGGCCGCGGCAAAGAGCACTGTGACGCCCAGATCGCAAGCGATGTCGCCCAGCACGGTGGACGTCAGGTCCGCGGCGAGCGCCTTGCCAATCGCGTCGTTCACCCAATACGTCGGCACAAAATGCGCCGCGGTCTGCACGGCTGGGCCCATCAGCGACAGCGGCATCCAGGCGCCGCCCAAAAACGTCATGAGCATGCCGAGCAGGTTGCCCACACCGTTGAGCAGCTCCTCACGCGCACCCAGGCTCGAAAGGGCAAAGCCAACGGCCAGAGGCGTGCACGCCAGGGCAAACGTCGCCGCCAGCGCCAGGCACACACGACCCACGCCGACCTCGGCAACCGCGCCGGCAAAGCCCACGACGCCCATCATGCTCGACACAAACCAGATGCAGACGGTGATCACAGTGGCGGCCGCAAACACGGCGAGCGAACGCCGGCGCTCGGAGATTGGGCCGGCATCCATACGACGCACGCGCTCGGGCTCGTTCATGCCCGAGAACACCAGCCCCACCGATACGATGACCGACGAGATAATCGCGTACGCGCCAAAGTTGAAATACGACTTGAGCATGGCGGCGGCAGTCGAACCAACCTTGACCTGCTCAATCTGGACCTCGGCGCGCTTGGCGGCGGCATGCTCGGCGGCCTTGGCGACGCTACCATTAGAGGCGGCGGGCTCTAGGGCCGCTGCAGCGCCCGCGAGCGAAATCCAGCGCGAGGCCTCAGCAGACGAAAGCGCCGCCGCCATGGTGCCGGCACCGTAGGTCACATCGAGCTTGGGCAGGGCCTCCCCCGCGCGGGCGGCCGCGACCAGGTCGTTCTCAAACCCCTCCGGGATAAAGAACACGCAGTCGGCGCTACCCTTGGCGCTGTTGCTCTTGGAGAGCGCGTCCGCAAGATCGTAGGTATCGTCGCCGACGCCCGTGACCAACTCAAAGCGCGACCCCAGGTGCTTGGTGAGCGCATGCGAAAGGTCGCTGTCGTCGCGGTCGACCACGATCACGTTGGCATCGTAGGGCTCGTACTCGGTGAGCTGCGACGAGTTCCAGCTCACCGATGCCGCGATGAATACGCCCATGAGCGAGATGAACACCGTATAGATGAGCAGGTAGAACGGGTGCGCCAGCGCCATGCGAAGCGCAGTCTTAAAGGTGCTCATAGCGGCTCCTTCCAAAGGTCAGCGTGGCGGCGGCAACGAACAGCAGCGCCATAAGGACCAGCGCGCCGGCGCGAACGACAAAGGGGCCCAGGTTCTCAAAGAAATACAGGCGGTTGAACATGTCGCAGATGAGCTTGACGGGGTTGAGCCAGCACTCGGCCGGGCAGGCGCGGGCGACGTCGTCGGCAAGCGCCATCGCCGGCTCGCCGTAGAGGCCGGCGAACAGGGCGCACGTGGTAGCAAAGCCCGTGAGGATGCCGGACTTGGACGCCTTGCCGCCCTTAACGGGAAGCGTGCCCACAAAAAGGCCCAAGCCCGTGGCGGCAAGCGCGGAAGCGGCGCCACCCACCAGACACAGCCCCTCGCGCCCGCCAAAGTCGACGCCCACGACCAGGCGCACGTAGCCGATCGCGATCGTCATCGAGGCAAAGGAGACCAGCCACGAGCCGACAAAGATGCCGGTCAGCGATGCCGTCTTGGAAAGACCGCCCACACAGCGACGTGCGCCAAGGCCCGACAGATTGGGCTGCAGGTCGACGACGCTCAAGGCGGCAAACTCCGCAGACATCATCGCGACCAGGCCAAAAAGCGCGTAATAGTAGACGACCGTGCCATCGGGCGTGGTGCGTGTCAGGCTTACGCGGCGGGTACCGCCCTCGAGCGATAGAGCGCGCGCAACCGCCTCCGGGTCGGCGAGCGCCGCCGGGTTGTCCTGGGCAATCTGGGACATGAGCTCGGCATTTTGCGTATATGAGCTCGCCACCGTCTCCAGAATGCTGCGGTCGGTGAGCACCGACGTGGCGCGCGAACTGTCGTAGCTCGAGAGCAGCGTGAGCTTGGGCGCGCCCGTGGCATCGACCGTGTAGATGCCCGCGACCTCGCCCGCCTTGAGCGCGCGGCTTGCGTCGGCCGCGTCCTCGCACTCGTGAATCTCGAGCAGCTGGTCGTCGCCCTCCTTGGCAAGCGAGGTCACCACGTCCTTAAAGGACGAAGCGCCCCAGGCTTCGTCAGCGACAACGGCTACCGGCACCGGGTCGACCTTGCCGTCGGAGCTGAGGTTCGCAAACATAAACACGAACATCGTGGAAAGCGCAATGGGAAAGATCGCTCCCCAGACCCAGGTGCTCGGTCGACGCAATAGCGTCTTGAGTGTGGTGATGATGGTATTGAACATGGCCACCCCCTAGTCGCGCAGCTCGCGGCCGGTGATCTCGAGGAACACGCCGTTGAGGGTCGGCGGCTCACTCCACACGCGGCCTAGCGCCACGTCGGCGGCGCGCAGCGTGTCGAGAATGTCGACCAAATTGTGCGGACTCGCTTCGCAGGTGCAGACGAGCTCGCCGCCGGACAGCTCAACGCTGAGCACGTGCTCGAGGGCGCGCAGTCGCTCGACCGTGGCGGTCTCGACGTCGCCGACCTCGACGGTCACGCGCTCGCCCATCTGAATCATGCGCTTGAGCTCGTCGTTGGTGCCCTGCGCCAGTACGCGCCCGCCGTCCATGATCATGATGCGGCTGCAGATCTGCTCGACTTCCTCCATGCAATGGCTGGTATACACCACCGTGGCGCCCTCGTCGCGCAGACGGCAGATGCCCTCTAGGATGGCGTTACGGCTCTGCGGGTCGACCGCCACCGTGGGCTCGTCAAAAAAGATGAGCTCGGGCTTGTGCGCGATGCCGCAGGCAATGTTGAGGCGGCGCGCCAGGCCGCCCGAGAGCTTGCCGGGGCGAAACTTGGTAAAGTCGCCCAGGCCGACAAAGTCGATCGCCTCGTCCACGAGCGCGCGGCGGCACTTGCGGTCGTTGACGTACAGACTACAGAAATAGTCGATGTTCTCGCGCACAGTGAGCTCGTCGAACACCGCCACCTGCTGCGGCACTACGCCGATGCGTCGCTTGAGGTCGTAGCGGGTGGGCGTCATGGGCTCGCCGAACAGCTCGATGGTGCCCTTGTCGTAGGTGAGCAGCTGCAGGATGCAGTTGATGGACGTGGTCTTGCCTGAGCCGTTGGGGCCGAGCAGACCAAAGATCTCGCCAGGGGCGATATGCAGGTTAAAGTGGTCGAGCGCAATAAGATCGTCGTAGCGCTTGACGAGGTTTTCGACGTGGACGATGTCAGTCATGAGGCGGCCCTTCTGTTGATCGCGGCCCGGTACGATTGCATCATCGCAGGAGCAGGCGGCGCGCACCAGTGAGCTTTGTCACGAGTGCGGGGGCCTGGTCGCGCGGACCGCCGACACCACCGTTTCGCCGCACGGGAGGAATGTCACGGTTGCGCAGGCGGCCTCTCCCCCGCGCGCGGCATCGCGTACAATACCCGTATGAACAGGCTTTTCGACAAATCGATCGTGCTGGCGTGCTGCATTGCGGCCGCTATGGGCCTTGCTGTGGACGCGCGCCTGGTCGCGGCGTTTTGCCTTGGCGTTATCGCCACCTCGCTGGCCGAGGTCGCACAGGGAGAACGCACGCGCCGTGTAAGCGAGACCGCGAGTTACGCTTACATCATCGCGGCTGTCTTCGTGCCGCCGTTTGTGCCGTTTGCGCCCCTCGCCCTCTATGACATTGCGCGGCGGGTGCGCCGTGAGCATGTCTGGCCTGCGCTGGGTGTGGCCACCATTTTTGCCTTCGTACTCGCTGCGGATTTCCGCGCCGGCATGCTTCCCGCCCGAGCGCTCCTGCTGACCGCTATCCTTTCAGTTGCCGCCACCTTGCTATCGCTACGTACCGCCCAGTTAGAGCGCGAGCAGCAGCGCATGCGCCGTACCCGCGATGAGCTGCAGGAACGAGCCCTCGCGCTCGAGGCGCGCAACCGCGATCTAGCTGACCGCCAGGACTACGAAGTCGAGCTCGCGACGCTCGCCGAACGCGCCCGCATCGCGCGCGAGATCCACGACAATGTGGGCCACCAGCTCACGCGCGCCTCGCTGCAAGCCGAAGCACTGCGCGTGGTCCACGCCGACGAGCCCGGCGTCGCCGCCGATTTCGCCGACGTTAAACGCACGGTTGACGAGGCGCTCCAGCTTGTGCGCACCAGCGTCCATGCGCTCAACGACAACGCTGTCGACCTTTCCGTGCAGCTCGAACGCATTGTTGAAGGCGCGCGCTCGGACGGCGGCCCGCAGATTGAGCTTGAAGTTATGGCCGAACATGCACCCGCAAACGTCGCCAACTGCTTTGCGGCGGTCCTGCGCGAGGCGCTCTCCAACACCATGCGCCACGCTTGCGCCCAGACCGTCACTGTACGATGCATGGAGCATCCGTCGTTTTACCAGCTCATCGTTACCGACGATGGCGCGGGCGGGGTCCAGGCAAGCGGCCGCGGCGCCGCGGCGGGCATGGGACTCGCCTCCATGCGCGAGCGCATCGAGGCGCTTGGCGGCACCTTCACCGCCGGCCCGCGTGCCGGCGCCGGCGGCTGGCGCGTGTTTGCCACCGTTCCCAAACAGCAAGGAGATGAGGACCGATGAGGCTCATCGTTGTCGACGACGACCGCCTGGTGGTCGATTCGCTCAAGATTATCCTGGGCGCCCAGCCGCAGATCGAGGTGGTGGGCACCGGCGCCAATGGCGACGATGCGGTGACGCTCTACGCCGAACACGCGCCCGATATCGCACTGCTCGACATTCAGATGCCGGGGCGTGACGGACTTTCGGCGGCACGCGAGATCCTTGAGCGCGACCCTTCGGCGCGCGTGGTGTTTCTGACGACATTCTCGGATGACGAGTACATTGTGTCGGCGCTCAAACTGGGTGCCCGCGGCTACCTGATCAAGACCGATGTCGCCGCCATTCCGCCGGCGTTGGCGCAGGTCATGGACGGTAAACGCATACTCGAGGGCAAGGCGATCGAGGACATCGACTTTGACGGAACGGGCGTCGAAGCGGGCACGCCCCGCCGGCCCGCAGCCTTCGCCAGCCTGACCGACCGCGAGTTCGAAGTCGCCGAGCTCATCGCCCGCGGCCTCGACAACAAGGAGATCGCCGCCACCGCCTACATGGGCGAAGGCACCGTGCGCAACCACATCAGCTCGATCCTTGCCAAAATGGGCCTACGCAACCGCACACAGATCGCCATTGCCTACCTGCGAGGGTAATTACCCAACGGCCGACCACCCCGGCATAGCAAAATGGCTGTCACCGATTTAATACCATTTCAAAACTATGCCGGATTACGGGGCTAAACCCAGGAACCCCGTCCATACTTGCGTTTTTCGAAAAATGACGGCTCATCTACCTGCGGTTTTATTCTTGCAACTATCGGCATGGTTGGGGGTTCGCGATTCGGCCCCGTAAACCGACATAGTTTTGGAACAGTGGGGTCACATACCGACGCCCCGCAAGCCGTACAGAGCCAAAAATGATCCGTTTTCTTCCGCCCGCGGAGATCGGCTGACGGCGCCCGCCACGAAATGGGCCCATCTACTACGCTTGACTCGATACCCCCGACCATAACCGCGTTTCATGAAAAATCGCAGGCGTTTTACCTGCGGTTTTGTTTTCGCGCATTTTGGCATGGTTGGGGGTAAGGGGCTAAACGTAGTAGATGGGCCGGTTTCGTGGCGCCCCCGGCACACAAAAGTGCCGCCACGGAGAAGGGAGATGTCTCCGTGGCGGCTGGGGGTGGGGTGGGGGCTATATTTTTGGCTTTTCGCCAAGCGGCCCGGGACCTTTTGGCCCCGGGCGCTGTCAGCGCGCCTAGCACTTACGGATACCCCAGACTAGGGCTCCGACGCCGGCCATGGCGATAACAAACGCCATGAGCAGTGCGGCAGCCTGCTGGTCGCCCGTAGTAGGCAGGAAGCCCTTGACCGTCTTGACGATGTTCGTCACCGTCTTGGGCGTGCCGGGATCGGGCGCCGGCACGGGCGTCTCGGGCTTCTTGTACGTGTTGTTGAACACGATACCCTCGACGCTCTTGTCGCCCTTGGCAAAGGCGACGTTCGCCTTGAGGTTGCCCTCGCCGTCATCGACCACGTTGACGGTCGCGGTAAAGACGGACTTGTCGTAGTTCATACCAGCCTCGTCGCCCTTGACCTCGCTGATGGTGTAGACGTACGTACCGGGCTCGTCGTACTCGAGCTTGTCGAAGTTGATCTTGCCGTCGGCGTCGTTGGTAACGGTGGACTCGACGTCCTCGCCAACGAGCTTAAAGCTAAACTCGTCCTTCTTGAGCTCGCGTCCCTCGAGCACCTTGATGGCACCGATGGAGACCTGGGTAGGCATGGCGTGATACTTGTTGGTAAAGCCAGCCGACTCGGTGGTTCCCTCGAGCTTGTGCGTCGCGGTCAGCGTACCGTCACCGTTGTCGGAGACGGTGGTCACGACGGTGTAGGTCGCGCCGTCATAGGTGACGCCCTTGTACAGGCCGAGCGCGTTGGGGCAAGCCTCGCGCAGCGTGTACGTGTGCGTGCCGGGCGCCTCGTAGCGGATCGGGCTCAGCGCAACGTTACCGTCGACGTCATTGGTGCCGCTCGCGACGACCACGCCGTCCTCGAGCAGCTCAAACGTGAACTCGCCAGCTGCAAGGTCGCGTCCGGTCAGACGCTTGACCGTCTTGACCTGATCGGTCACGGAAGAATCGGTAGGCGCCACGCCGTAGGTGTTGGTGAACGTGAAGCCTGCACCGTCGCCGCCTTCGCGCACGACACCCAGGTATCCGGTACCGTCGTCAGTCACGGTGTAGGAAACCTTGCGCGTGGCGTTGGCGTCGTTGGTCACGCCAGGGGCGCTACCGGACTCGGTCACCGTGTAGGTAAAGGTGTGCGAGCGCGGAGCGGTGGAGGCTGCGGGCTCGGACTCGTCGTTGGACTCGTCGGTGTCAGCAGCGTCGGCGTCAACCTCGACCTCGTCGGCGTTAGCCTCGGCGTCGTTCGATGCGTCGTCAGAAGCATCGTTCGTCACGCCCAGGGCGCGGTTGAGGTCCTCAAGCGTAAAGTGGATCTTGCCAAAGTCCACGTTGCCGGCCGCGTCGTTGGTTGCGGTCGTGCGCTCGGGCATCGGGGCGCCAGCCTCGTCAGCGGTCACGGTAAAGGTGAACTTGCCCGTGATGTCAGCCGGGGTCAGACCCTCGGCAGCCTGGAGCTTCTTGGTGCCGGTGAGTGCGGCATCCACGGCCTCGGCGCCGTAGACGTTTTCGAACAGGGGCTCGACGCCGTCATAGACGGGCGTCGCCGTCAGGGTACCGTCACCGTTGTCGACGACGATAACCTTAAAGCTAAAGCTCGGCGTTGCGGCCGTGATGCCCTTGGCCGCGAGCGGGGATGTGTACTCGAAAGCCGTGTAGTTGATGGTCCACGCAAGCTTGGCATCCGTGTCGGTGCGGATGGCGCGGCCGGCGTTTACCAGATCGGCGAGCATCTCAGTGGTGTAATGCAGCGTGCCAAAACTCACCTGGCCGTTAAGGTTGGTAACGCACATGCCATCGATGGCTTCTGTCTCACCTGCATAGGCGATACCAAAGTAGAACTCGCCGTCGACCATCGGACGACCGGCCAGGGTCTTGGTGGCGACGACCTGAGCGACGGTGCCACCATGCGTGTCGGTCGTAGCGCTGTAGCTATTGCGGAACGGGACCAGGGCACTCTCGACCTTGTTCTCACCGCTCTTGTGGACCGTCGTATGCATACCCTCGGGACCGCCGGAGACGGTCGTCGTGGCGGTAAGCGTACCGGCACCGTCATCGGCGACTGCGATCGTCACGGTACGCACGGCGTCGTCGTAGGTGTAACCGGGCTTGCCGTCATTCTTCTCGGCTACGGTGTACGTGAAGGTCTTGCCGGCGTCGGCCTGCGTAAACTTGACCTCATGGCCAGCCAGAATGTCAATCAGACCGACCGTCGCCTCTGCCGTTGCAGGGGACTTGAAGTTGTTGGCTCCGGGCAGCAGGCCAAGCGCGTTGGCCGAAGCCTCTTCGGCGGGCGTCACGGTAAAGGTGAACTGACCCTCAGTCATGGGACGTCCGGAGAGGCTCTTGCTGAGCTTGAGGCCGCCGGCCGCGGTGTAGTTAAGCTCAGTGCGGTACGTGTTGGTGAAGCGTCCGTTTTCCTTCTTGGTGACATTGGCGATCAGCTTGCCCTCGCCGTCCTCAGTCACGGTCACCTCGGCGGTCGCGGCGTGCTCGTCATACGTCATGCCGGCCGCGTTGCCCGCGTTCTCGCGGATCTCGTACTTATAGGTTCCGGCAGCCGTGTAGCGGATCTTGCCGAACTTGATGGCGGCGATACCGTCCTTCGCGTCGTGCGTGCCCACGGTTACGGTTGCGGGATCGGGCAGCGGGGTGCCCTCGGCGGCAGTGATGGTAAAGCTGAACTTGTCCGCATCCGTCCAGTCGCGGCCGTCAATGGCCTTGCTCAGGTCAAAGTCGAGCTCTGCATCGAGCGGGATCACACTGTAGGTATTCTTGAACTCGGCGGGTTCGTCGCCCTTCAGGACATGCTTCGCCTCGAGCGTGCCGTCGCCGTTGTCGGTAATGGTGGTCTCGATGGTGTATTCGGCGGTGCTGTAAGTGATGCCCTTGCTGGTGGTTCCGCCGTTGACCTCGCGCAGCGTGTAAGTGTGCTCGCCAGCCTCGGTGTACTTCACGGCGCTCATCGTGATCTTGCCGTCGGCAGCGTTGGTGCCGGTGGCGACGACATCGTTACCCTCGACGAGCTCGAAGGAGAACTCGCCGGCAGCAAGCTCGCGGCCGTCCAGAACCTTGGTCGCGGTGATCTGGTCGGTGACGCTGAACTCACCAGGATTCGGCTTGTAGCTGTTGCTGAACTTCGCCTCGTCGTCGCCCTTCAGGACATGCTTCGCCTCGAGCGTGCCGTCGCCCTTGTCGGTGATGGTCGTCTCGATGGTGTAGGTCTTGCCATCGTAGGTGATGCCGTTGCCGGCGTCGCCCGGGACCTCGCGCAGCGTGTAGGTGTGCTTGCCGGGCTCGTTGTAGGTGATCTCGCTCATCGTAATCTTGCCGTCGGTAGCGTTGGTGCCCCTAGCGACAACCTCGTTGCCCTCGACGAGCTCGAAGGAGAACTCGCCCTCAGTCATGTCGCGCCCGGTCAGGTACTTGGTCGCCTTGATCTTGTCGGTAACGCTGGAATCCTTGGGCGTCACGTTATAGGCGTTCTCAAAGGTCGCCTTCTCGTCGTTCTGCAGCTTGTGCTCCACGCTGAGGGTGCCGTCTCCGTTGTCCTTGACGATGGTCACGATGGTGTACTCAGCGGTGCTGTAAGTAATGCCGTTTTCGGTGGTGCCGGCCTTGGTCTCGCGCAGCGTGTAAGTGTGCTCGCCAGCCGCGGTGTAGGTGACGGAATCCATCACGATCTTGCCGTCAGCATTGTTGGTGCCGGTGGCGACCACGCTATTGCCCTCCACGAGCTCGAAACGGAACTCGCCAGCCCTGAGGTCGCGCCCGGTCAGTGACTTGGTCGCCTTGATCAGGTCGGTGACGCTGGAGTCCTTGGAGCCAGGCTTGTAGGAGTTGGTGAACTTCGCCTCGTCGGCGCCCTTCAGCTTGTGCTCTACACCGAGCGTGCCGTCGCCGTTGTCCTTGACGACGGTCTCGATGGTGTAGGTCGCGGCATCGTAGGTGATACCACCGACGTTGCCCCTGACCTCGCGCAGCGTGTAGGTGTGCTTGCCGGGCTTGTCGTAAGTGATTTTGTCCATGACAACCGTGCCGTCAGCGGCGTTCTTGCCGGTGGCGACGACCTTGTCGCCCTCGACGAGCTCGAAGGAGAACTCGCCTTCCTTGAGGTCGCGCCCGGTCAGGGACTTGCTCGCCTTGATCCGGTCGGTGACGCTGGAGTCCGTAGGCGTCAGGTTGTAGGCGTTCTTGAACTCGGCAACCTTGGCGTCCTTCAGGACATGCTCGGCCTTGAGGGTGCCGTCGCTGTTATCGGTGATGGTGGTCACGATGGTATAGGTCTTGCCGTCGTAAGATATACCGTTGCTGGCGGTTCCGCCGTTGACCTCGCGCAACGTGTAGGTGTGCTCGCCGGCCGCGGTGTACTCGATGGCACTCATCGTGATGTTGCCCTCGGCGTCATTGGTGCCGGTGGCGACAACATCGTCGCCCTCGACGAGCTCGAAGTTGAACTCGCCGTCCTTGAGGTCGCGGCCGTCCAGGACCTTGGTCGCGGTGATCTTATCGGTGACGCTGAAGCGCTTGGGAGTCAGATTGTAAGCGTTCTTGAACTCGATACTCTTGACGTCCTCGTCGCCCTTCAGCTCGTGCGTAGCCACCAGCTGGCCCTTGCTGTTATCGCTGATGGTCGTCACGATGGTGTAAACCGTGTTGTCGTAGTCAATACCACCGGCGTTGCCCTTAACTTCATGCAGCGTGTAGGTGTGCTGGCCGATCTCGGTGTACTCAATGGGGCTGAACGTCACCTTACCGTCGGCAGCGTTCTCAACGGTCTCGATAAGCTCGGAGTCCTCGCCCTTAACCTCGCGCAGCTCAAAGCTGAACTCGCCGGCTGTAAGGTCGCGCCCGGTCAGGACCTTGGTTACGTCAATCTTGTCGGTAACGCTGGACTCAACAGGATTCGTAGCGTAAGCGTTTTCGAACATGACCTTGCCCGAGGTCACCTTCACCTCAGCGCTGAGCTCACCTTTCTTGTTGGGCGTCACCGTCACGGTGATTTCCGCAACATTCTTGCTGTAGGCGATGCCGTCGACCGTGGTCCCGGCGTTCGTCTCGATAACCTTGTAGACATACGTACCGGGTTCGGTGTATTCGATCGTGCCGAAGTTAATGGCAGCCTTGCCCTTGTCCAGGTCAGCATTGGTCACGGACACAGCCACGGGCGCAGTCGCGGACTCGGGCATCGGGGCGTTGCCCTCGGACGTCAGCCTAAACTCAAACTTGTCCTCATCCGTCCAGTCGCGGCCCACGAGCACCTTGGTCAGGCCAAAGTCTGCCTTGGTATCCACCGTCGCCGGCGTCATGTTGTACGCAAAGCTAATCTTGCCGTTGTTACCCAGGTGAACGTCAACCTCCGTGGCGTTGTTGTTCCACTTGGGGTTGAGCACGTCGGTCACGGTGCCGGTGAGGTTACCGCCCACGCTCTCCTTGGTGGTGTGGAGCTCATCAATAAAGGCCAGACGTGCGGTCCCCTTGCTAAACGACAGGTTTCCACTCGCGTCGCGCACGACGGCGCCCTCAAAGTTCGCAGCGTCTTCACCGGCAAACTCAATAACAGCAGTACGGGATTCGGCCTTTCCGTCTGCGCCCAGCGCCTCAAACTCATCCTTGTAGTAATACTTGCTGCCGACAGGCAGCGAACCCGTTGCAGGCGTCGTGCAGTTCTTATCCGTGTAAATGGGGGTCTGCTTCTGGAAATAGTAATAGCGGTTGGTGTCGGCAGGCTCAAAGTTCGCGATCGTATCGCCCAGCGCGCCAGCGTTCCACTTGTTCGTGTAGAAGTTAACGGTCTTGGAACCGTTCTCCGCGGTGGTCGTATTGCTCTTGATGTAGTCCTCGAGCCCCTTTACGTTCTTGGGCGTAAAGAGGTTATCGAGCGCTTCTTTCTTAACGCTCGAGGTGTAGTTCACCTGGATGGGCTCAGTATTGTCGACCGTAAGAACACCATCGGTGATCTTAAAGTGGCGCAGCGGAATCAGCGACGCGGGGATCTTGACCGTCACGATATCGCCGTTCTGGGGCTTGCCCTCTTCGGCATGCTGAACGGTGATGACCAGGTTCGCAGCGGCACCAGAAAATGTGTAGGTGTCGACGTTACCCTCGGGCTTCTTTGACGGTTTTTCAAACGTCTCGCCGCCATACACGACGGACGTAAAGTTGTCGACCTGCATAAAGTCGCCCAGCTCATCGGTAAACGTGATGTAGCCGGACTTATGCTCGCCATAACCGCTGTGAACTTCTGTCGGGTAACCAGTTTGGATAATGCTTCCCGAGATCTCTTCGAAGATTTTCTCGAGCTCAGAGGCGCTGGTTGCCGACTTGTAGTAGTCGGAGTTTTCCGCACGCGTGCCATAGTCGATGACCCACTCGCCCCAGAAAGAGATGCTTGACGTGGCACCAGGATAGTTGCTCGACACAGCATGCATGAACTTGTTCACTTTGCTCGTGCCTTCAGCTGTGGGGTCGGCGCTGGGATTTGCTCCGCTAAAGATGCCAATAGTATAAATGTCGGCACCATTAGCTTTGAGGCTCTTGGCGCTAGCGATGGCGCTATCGGCAACACTTGCCTGGAATCCACTTGAACTCGTAGGTGAGCCATCGGTAAAGAACACAACAATCTTCTTGGCATCTGCACGACCAGAATTAATAGTAATGTTCTCGGCCAGCTCCAGACCATAGTCGGCTTGCGTGGAACCGGCAGGATTGATGTTGCCAACCGTGTCCTTGAGGCTATCCGCATCCTTGCCCTTGCAGGACGTCAGGTTCTTCATGGTCTGCGAGTAGTTGTAGGTGTACCGTCCATCACGATAAGTGTCGTTGCCGACCTTATCAGTCTTCTTCTTGCCCGCAAACTTTACGATGGCAACCCGATGCTGCTTGGACGCATCTGTAATGCTTTGGTTTTGCGCGGCGATGGCGTCAATAAAGGTATTGGCGGCCGTCTTTAGCGCATCGATGCGCTTTGTGTTGTCGCCCGTGCCCATAGGGTCGTCCATCGAGCCAGAAGCATCCAGCACCATCACGATGTCGAGCGGCTTGCCGGAAATCGTCGTATCGGATGTCGAAGAGATGGCAGACAGCGTGGTCAGGAAATCCGAATCCCCGCTCTCGACTGCCTTGACCGTCTTGTCGGTCCAGATTCGGCCGACGTTTTGAGTTGTTACTTCCTTTCCGTTATAGCCGCCGGCCCAGAACTTCCAGTAGTTGCTGGTGTCGGGGTCGACGACCTTTCCGGTCATTGTCGGTCCGTCCATTCCGGTGCTGGACCTGGCGTTGGCCTCGGGCAGCATGGCAAATGCTGCAGCCGGCAACACAAGCACTACGGCAAGTATCACCGCCAAGAGACCCCTCGTGTACTTACTCATCGCGTCTCCCTTCTCGCGGTCTCAGACCTTGCAACAGCCTAAAGTTACGAAATGAGACACAATTTGGGCAGGTGACACATGTTCCAGATTCCGTTTTGGGCGTGAGACAAATGTCTCACCAAAGTTGAGACACGGCATTTTCGCAGGAAAACGGGTGCGACTCGGAGCCATCAGGCAAAAATGATCCGCTTTCTTCCGTCCCCGGGGGATCAATTGGTGGTGCTCGCCTCAAAACTGGCCCATCTACTACGTTTGACCCGATACCCCTGACCATAACCGCGTTTCATGAAAAACCGCAGGCGTTCTACCTGCGGTTTTGTTTTTGCGTCGTTCGCCATGGTTGAGGGTGGCAGCCTAAACGTAGTAGATGGGCGCATTTCGTGGCAGACGGGCCACGTGGCAGCCCTCGCAAGGCCAAAATGATCCGTTTCCCTCTGTCCACGGGAGATCAAGGGCCGTTACGGATATGGTGCCATTTCAAAACTATGCCGGTTTACTACGATAAAAACGAGGTCGCCGATCACGCGCGACTTTTTCACAAAACTGCAAGCCGTCTACCTGCGGTTTTTGTTTTGCCAAATGCGGCGTGGTTGAGGGTAGGCGATTTATCGTAGTAAACCGGCATAGTTTTGTTCGCGGAGGCTTAGCCGCACGTTCACGCGCGGGGCCGGTGGGGCAATTTTGCCCCACCGGCCCCTATTCCAGTGCTATTCCAGCTTGGTTTCTACCGTGGGAGTCTTGTCCGCTGCGACCGGAGTGCGGGCGGTATCCATAGTCAGGCAGTGCTTGGGGCAGCTCTCGATGCACTCGCCGCATACCACGCAGGCATACGGGTCGATCGACCAGGTACCGCCCTTGCGATCGACCGCGAGCGCACCCGCCGGGCAACGCCGCGCGCACATGCCGCAGCAGATGCACACGTCCATGTCATTGACGATATGCCCGCGCAAGCGCTCGGGCGCCGCCAGCTTCTCCTGCGGATAGCACACCGTTACCGGCTGCTTGACCATAGAACCCAAGGCCGTCTTGGCAAATGTCAGTAAACTCATGCCGCGCCTACCTTTCCGTGCAGCTAATGCAGGGGTCGATGGTCAGGATAATCATGGGCACGTTGGCAAGGAGCACGCCCTGCAGCGCATGCGTCAGACCCGCCAGGTTTTGCGACGTCGGAGTGCGCACGCGGAAACGGTCCAGGTTCTTGGTGCCGTTGCCGCGCACATAGTAATACGCCTCGCCACGCGGCTGCTCAATCACAACCTCGCCGCGCGCGCCGTCAGCCGGCGTAAGCTTGGTACGCCCGCCGATACCGTCGTGCGGAATCTTGCCCACAAGCTCCCTGATGATGTCCATGGCCTGCGTGACCTCGGCACAACGCACCTGACAGCGGGCATAGCAGTCGCCGTCGGTGGCAACGATGGGCTCAAACGCAGCCAGATCCGCATAGGCGCCGTCACCGAACATGCGCGCGTCGTAGTCCACGCCCGAAGCGCGGCCAAACGGGCCGACCATCGAAAGCTCCAGCGCATCCTTCTTGCTGATCACGCCCACGCCATGCAGGCGCTCGCCGCAGCTATTGTCGTCCAAAAACGTATGCACCAGGGCCTCGTAGTCGGGGCGCATGGCGTCAAGCGTCTGGACAATCCCCGCCAGCTCGGAGTCCTCAATGTCGTGCTTAAGGCCGCCGATCTCGTTGATTGACAAAATCACGCGGCCGCCGCACGTGCTCTCAAAGATCTTGAGAATCTGCTCGCGCAGGGTCCACGAACGATAGAACAGCGCCTCAAAGCCAAAGGCATCGGCGAGCAGGCCCAGCCACAGCAGATGCGAGTGAATGCGCGAAAGCTCGTGCAAAATGGTGCGGATATACTGCGCGCGGCCGGGCACCTCGATGTCGAGCATGCGCTCGCAGGCGCTGGCATAGCCGTAGCTGTGGCCCACGGCGCAGATGCCGCAGATGCGCTCGGCGATGTAGCCAAACTGATGCATGTCGCGCCTTTCGGTTAGCTTCTCGAGCCCGCGGTGCACAAAGCCGATCTGCGGAATTGCCTCGATGACGCGGTCGTCCTCGATCACCAGGTCCAGATGAAGCGGCTCGGGCAGCACCGGGTGTTGCGGGCCAAACGGAATAACGGAGCGATGTGCCATGGACCTTACGCCTCCTTTTTCTGCTTGTCGCGGGCGGCCTTGGCAGCAAGCGCCGCGCGGACCTTGGCCGCTTTCTCGGGATCCATGGCGGCGAGCTTTGCCTCCATCTCGGCAGCCTTGAGCGCGGCCTTGGCAGCGGCATCGTCATGCTGAGCATCGGAGCCGGTAGCCGCAGCGGGCTGGGCGGCAACAGCGTTCGCAGCATCGCCGGCACCCGCGGCGCCCTCCCCCGCAGCAGCAGCGGCAGCGGCCTTCTCGGCCGCAGCCTTGCGCGCCTTAGCCTCTGCGGCGGCACGGACCTTCATGGCCTTCTCGCGCGCGGCCTTCACCTCGGGCGTGATAACGCTCATGGGCTCGGCCGTTGAGACCTGGTAGAAAAAGCCCTTAAAGTCGATCTGCATGTCGGTGATGGCAAGCCCAAACAGATCGTGTGCCTCGTTCTCAAACGGGAACACCGCCGGATAGTACGAGCTGATGGACGGAATCTCCTGGTACTGGTCGATGCCCTCGACCACCAGGTTCTCGATCGCATAGCTACCATCCTGAGCGATCTGCTCCTGTGCAGCACGAACGTTGATAAACGTATAGACCAGGCGATACGTGCCGTCGTCGACGTTGCGCTCGGCGTGCATTTGCACAAAGCGCGCGCCGACGCCCTTGAGCGCCTGGACATGCGACAGGAGCTCGTCGATCCCGACGGTGGTATAGATAGCCTTCTGCATTACTCAGCCTCCTTTGCAGCGGCGGGCGCGGCGGGCTTCCCGGCAGGCGCGCCACCGGCACCGTCAGCCCCGGCCCCCGCGGCCACAAACCCGTCCTCGCCCAACTCAACGCCACCGTCCCAGGTAGCGGCGCCGCCCACGGTGAGCGGGTCGCCGCCGGCGCGCATCACGGCCTCCTTCTGGTCCAGGATGCCGCACGCCTCCACGATGGCATCGATCACGGTCTCGGGGCGAATGGCGCACCCGGGCGCGTACACGTCCACGGGAATCGCGCGGTCCACGCCGCCGATTACGTTGTAGGCATCGCGGAATACGCCGCCCGAGCACGCGCAGATGCCGCACGCCACCACGCACTTGGGCTCGAGCATCTGGTTGTAGATCTGGCGCACGACGGGCAGGTTCTGGGCATTGACCGACCCCGTCACCAAAAAGATGTCCGCATGCTTGGGGTTGCCGGTGTTGACCACGCCAAAGCGCTCCGCATCGAACAGTGGCGTGAGCGAGGCCAGCACCTCGATATCGCATCCGTTGCAGCTCGAGCCGTCGTAATGAATAACCCACGGCGAGCGCGACATTTTATGATCCATGAATGCCGCCTCCTAAATAAACACGTCGACGAGGATGGGCATAAGGTTGAGCAGGCCAAACACCAGCGCCACGCCCCATCCGAGCTTAAAGCAGCTGCGCCAGGTGCTGCGTGCGAAGGTGTTGTCGATCAGCACCTCGACAAAATACGTCGCGGCCATCACGACCAGGGCTACGACCCAGCTCACCGGGTTGTCCCAAACAAAGAACATGCCCACCCACATCAAAAACAGCACGGTCTCGCACCAGTGCATAAGGGTCATCTTTGCCAGCGTGCCGCCGCTCATCTCGGTGGCGACGCCCTGAACGATCTCCTGATGCGCGTGATGCGAGTACGAAAGGTCAAACGGCGACTTGCGCAGCTTGATGGTGAGCACCGCGAGCAGCGCGAGGAAAATGGGCGCGCTGTACACGATGATGGGGGCCGACTGCCCCGTCACGGCGATGGAATCGAAGCTATCGGTGGCAAGGTACAGGCCCACGCTCATCAGCAAAACGGCGGGCTCGTAACTCATGACCTGCAGCAGCTCGCGGTCGGCGCCGACCTGGGCAAACGGGCTTTGCGTCGAGGCGGACGCCAACACCACAAAGATCGCGGCGAGCGTCACCATAAAAGCGCACAGCAGCGTGTTGGAGCCCGACACAAAGATGCCGCCGCCCACCACGGTAAAGATGAGCGCGCACGCCATGTAGGTATCGTCCATGGTGTTTACGCTGGCAGGAGCCTTGCGCAGCAGCTTGGCAACGTCGTAGAAGGGCTGCAGCAAGCGCGGGCCCACGCGGCCCTGCATGCGAGCCGAAAGCTTACGGTCAACGCCGTCGATCAGGCCGCCCACAAGCGGCGCCAACAGGGCAAACGCCACGGTGCCAATAAAGATGCCCACGACACCCGAACCTTCAAAATACTTACCGCGCAGCACCGAGGGCGCACTCATGGCAAGCCGCTCGGGCCCAATCCACGCGCAACACAGCAGCGCAAACAAGATAATGCTGCAGCACACGACACTACCCGCGGGGCCAATACGCTTCTCGCCAAGGGCGTCCTCCGAGTACCAATTGCGCTTTTCGGCCTTCACCTCGTGGCCCATCGAGCCGCGGAAATGACGGTAGTTGTCGGTTCCCACGCCCGAAAGATATACGTTTACGTGCGGCTTGTTGCTCACGCGGAATGAAGTCAGCAGCACCACGGCGATAAAAGCCACGATAACGACCATCAGATACATGGCATCCTTGCCGATAACGTACGGCACGCGGCCAAACACCATGGCCAAGTAAGGCGACACCAGACCGCTCGAGATAACCGGGAACGCCACGCAGCACAGAATCAGCAGCGCGGCGATGGTGTTGAGGGCCACCCATTCGGTCTTATGGACATTGACCTCAACGTTTTGAGCCGTGGGGTCGACGCCCGAAAGCTTGGCAAGCCACTTGCCCCAGAAGTAAAACGTCGCGGCCGAGCCAAAGGCAAGCACCATGATCATGAGCACGTTGCCGGTCTGGGCAAACGCCACCAGGGCGCCCCACTTGGACACGAGCATGCCAAACGGCGCCACAAACATGCCCATGATGCCCAGCATCATCAGGCGCGTCAGGTGCGGCATGCGGCTGAACATACCGTCCATGTCCTCGATATTGCGGCTGCCGATATGATGCTCGGCGGTGCCCACGCACAGGAACAGCAGCGACTTTGCCACCGTATGGAACAGGATCAGGAAGATGGCGGCCCACACGGCCTCGGGTG